>CAVICC010000004.1:12303-53772 GCA_963641405.1 bacterium
AGCAATTTTTATATTTATCAAAAAAAGACCAGAAGTCATTATCTCAACTTCTGATCTTTCTTAGATTACATGTGCATATATTCTGCTTTTTCCTTTACATTTCTATGTGCTATAGCGGCATAAAGCAATTTCTTTTTTTTCTCTTCTTCCTCTTCAATGATCCTTTTTCTCTCGAGATTTTGTATTTCCATCTGCCACTTGCAGATTGCAAGTTCCCGGCTTCTTAACCAGTATAACATTGACGATTTATTAACTGGCCTCGGATTTGACTGTTCCCAAATTTCAAGATATGTTTTACGAGACATTTCCTCCATAATAATGCTACCTCTCCTTCTATTTTATAGACAGCGCCAGCATTGTAATATCATCAAACTGTGAAGCCTCCTTCACAAAATCGTCGATGTCTTTTCGAACATCTTTAAGTAATTGATGTGAATCAGCTCCGTTATCAGCTGATTTATTTAATGCACTAAGCATCCTGTCTGTTCCATATAGCTCTTCTGATGAATTTGTAGCCTCAGCAACACCATCCGTATATAAAAATAATGTATCTCCCGGTGCAAGTTTAAATTCATATTCTTTGTACGAAAAATCTTCCACATAAGCCAGGACAAGTCCATGTGGGTCCTTGTAAAGTTCAAATTCCCCACCCTTTCGTCTTATTGCCGGAAACTCATGTCCTGCATTTGCAGCTCTCATTGTCTGTGTAGATGTCTCATATATACCAAACCATGTCGTCACAAACATATCTGCTTCATTATTCTCACAAAGCTGATTGTTAACGATTTCAAGTACTTCTTTCGGTGAAGATCCTGACTGAGCCTGATTCTTTATAAGAGTCTTGGCAATTACCATAAATAAAGCAGCCGGTACTCCCTTTCCAGACACATCAGCCATTACAAGTGCTAAATGGTCATCATCCACGAGAAAGAAATCATAGAAATCACCACCGACCTCCTTTGCTGGATTCATTGTGGCATATATATCGAATTCTTTTTTCTCTGGGAATGGAGGAAATATACGTGGAAGCATGTTCGACTGTATATCTGTTGCAACATTAAGCTCCGCCCCAATTCGCTCTTTTTCTGCTGTGACAGCTGCCACCTCGCTGATATATGTACGTATTTCACTGTACATTTTCTCAAAAGAATGAGCCAAATCCTCTATTTCATCATGAGTATGTATGTCTACTTCAAACTTTTCATCTGTTTCAAGATTGTCGACAAGCTCTTTTGTTGCTCCGCTTAATTTTTTTATCGGATGCAATATTGCATGATCTACAAAACCATAAAATACTATAGTAAAGCCTGCAATAACCAAGAGAAGTGTGATAAATATAGTGGTCAGAAATGTCTTTATTGAACTAACCAGCCCCGGCATAGAATAATCAACTCCTACCAGAGCAACCGGCTCACCTGTACTGTCAAATATAGGATAAAATGCAGACACGATAAATCCATATGTATCATCTCTTGAAACAAGTGTCATCTCTTCAGGATTCTTCTTAAAGGCTGCAAATGATGCTTCCTTTCCTTTTTTCATGTAATCCTCATGACTGCCAAAGCCCATGGCATTTTCCTTTGTATCAGCATCCCATATATACATCAAATCATCTTCCTCGGGAACATATACATAGTAGTATTTAAGTCCTGAGTTATTTTGTGTGATATTCAGATAATTTTTTATCTCATCATAATACTCATCTGTCTCACCCGTCTTTAGATACTGTTTTACTTTGTCACCATCTATAAAAAGCGATGCTGTTTTGGCATAGGAGATAGCCTGACTTCTATATGTGTCTACCGCCCGTGTCCTGAATTGATATACTACGAGAACCGATGTAGCAGTCATTACGAGAACCGAAAAAATGACAATTGCCCAAATGGCTACAGATCCGAGTTTATGTTTTTTTTCTTTTTTATTATTTATACCCATTCTTTTACCCTGTCTTTCAACTGTCTCTTCCACAGTTCTGCTAAACCTATTGAAATAATCGTTATAATTGCAGACCACATGAGCACCTGATTCATCGGCAATTCCTGTGAACCTCTGCTGATATAAAGAAATACATTGATACTATAAACTATTAGAACCCAGTGTATCATATATACAAGCGTCATATCGTTTCCCAACCAGTGTATTACATCAAGCGCTCTCCTCGGCAATTTGCTATTTACAGCATAATGTATACCCAAAAGAGCCATTGAAGTCACAATACATATAAGCGCATCCGGAAGTATCACATGATAGTAACAATTTTCTCCTTCACCAAACATGCCAAACGAATTGTTTATACCCCAGATAAAGTAGATCACAGATATAACTGTGCATATAGGGGAAATCAGCAGATAGAACCTACCTTTGTTCAAAACATACTGCAGTTTCTTTCCGAATATATATCCTGCTATAGGCACAATAATCCAGTTTAGGAAAACAAAATCGGAAATAACAAGTCCCGCTGCATCTTCTGTCCCTATAAAGTATCCTACTATAATATTAGCGACCGGATTGCCCAGATCTATACCATTAAGAAGTGTTCCTACTACTGAACAAAGCAATCCAATACCAAGCTTTCCAATATCCGGAATCTTAAAATGAATAAGCAATGTTATAAAAAAAAGTGCCATTCCTGCAAACTGGAAAATATCATTGCAGAAAGTCCTATACCAGAGTGGCCTTAAGTATTTTTCTGCATTTCCAGAGATAGCATATCCCATAAGGTATGGTATCGTATAACGGCAGATATTAAGTACAAAACCAGCTTCAAAAAGCATGAGTGCTCTCTTTAGTGCTGTTTTATATTCCTGATTTCTCGCATATACTATACAAACACCCATCAGAAACATAAGAGGCGGGGCTGCAAGTGGTCCACCTATTATTGTATCAAATACGTATGGAAGACCATAACACAGCCCCTCTTCTGATGTACATTCAATTGTAATATGGATAGCTGCAACAATGAATAAAAATATCATGCGCATTGAATCCATCTCGGGCTGCCTTTTTGTATTTACACGTTCTGTAGCCAATATAGGTTCTTTGCCCAATATCATTCCTCTGTTACCTCTGATACAGTAGTATCAGTTCCTTTCAGTTTGAGCTTTATCTCCTGATCATGTACCTGGTTACCATCCGAATCATACATGTAATTGTAAAAAACAAGCGATGTCTCCCAGTCCCCCTCGGCTTTTCCAATGACAGTTGCTGTTGTTGAAGATTCTGTCATAAAAATATTGCTTACCGTAATGATGCTGTCATCATATTCAGCCTGCCAGCTTATACCTTGTGGCTTAGTAATTTCAATCTGCATAAAAGAACCATTTTGACTATAACTTACTTCATAACTATCAGTTGAAATAGCTTCATTTTTCTTCATGTCAGTAGCATTTGCTGAAACTGTAAGCTTATTTTTTGCATTTCTTGAAATATCAAGCAAAAGCATGTATGATTTATCATCACTTTCTCTCGCGTTGTCAGAATCATAATATGCAAGACTCCATGACATTCGATCTGAATTCTTGTCAACAGTGATCTTGTAGGAAACTTCTGTTCCTAACTTTCCTTTTGATTCACTCTGTATCTGCTCTGAATCAGCAGTAAGCACTGCAAATCCATCTGCTGAAAGATTCTCTATACTAACACGCACGTCAATTGTATTGCCACTTATACGATAACGGAAAGGGGCGCTTGTATTGCTGCCGCCCTCTTTCCATGTACCAGTCTGCGCAAACAGACAGATGCAAACAATTATCACCACTAGTAAGATCACTCCGGCTATAATACATGGCAATTTGTGGTTTTTAATCCATTCTACTATTTTACTCATGTAATCCTCCCGAACTAGTTTTGTGATTCTGTTGGCATGCTCTCTTCGTTAGTCTGCGAATCTGACTCGACGCCTTCAGTACTTTGTGTTTCATTATCATTATTTGTAGTAGATGAGTTTGTCGTACTATTATTTTCCGTTGTATCTGTGCCACCTGTTGTATTTGAAGCAGCATTATCTGTACTGCTTGCTACTGCTTTTACAGTAAATTTAACTACCGCCTCGGCTTTTGTAGTCTGGCTTAAAATATGAAGCTCATAATCTCCAGCTGCAAGTCCTGATGTAGAAATGGTATATGATTGTCCATTTACCGTAACAGCTCCATTTACCACAGATATAGCTCCTGAACTCTCTTTACTGTAAAGTGCATATGTCACATAATCATTTGCAACATTTGTAGAGTATGTTGAATTTACTGTAAGTGTGTCACCCTGAGTAAGTGCAAAATTCAGTTCCTGACTGCCTGTACTGCTAAGTGTAAGACCTGCAGTGCCATCAGCCGGATGACTCGTCGCACTGACATTGAATGAACCATTTAACAAACTTATATCGTATCCTAATGTGTCAATCTGCCTGTTTACAGCCTTTGATACTGTATTTATAGTACCATATCTGTTGTACTCAATAACAGCCTTAGACAGTGGATATGTTGAACCTGATCCAATTGCCTGTACTCTAATTCCTGTAATCGTGCTCACATCAGATAGCATAAATGGAAGTACTACAGAACCTCCGGCAGTAAATGTACTGCTATCGTCCATCCACTCCTTCACACTAGGAATTGTTTTTGTCATAACAGATCCGTTATCTGTAAGATAAGTAACAACAACTGAAAGATCCATATCTGAGCTCATGCTTGTGTCTTCTGCTGTCAGTGTAAGTGTTGCAGGGACAAGTGCTCCGTTACTGTTTGTATCTGTGTTTGTCGGTGTAAATGTCTGAGCCGAATTATTTATAGCTGTATTAAGCTCAAAACTGTACCAACCTGTCAATGTACGCGATTGCTCAGCCTTTTTAACTGATTCATTGTATGTATCAATCGCATCTGCTGATGCTGTAGATGCCGGTTTTGTCAGATCTGCGCTGGCATCGTTTGTATAAGTTCCAACCACAGCGCTCTCGATCACACCTTCTGCATTATCAATTCCTGCTACACGGATATCAGTAATTGTCTTGACATATGGAATATGAAAATCAATTTCCGCCATCATATTTCTACTCAATGTCTGATACTGTTCATCAGTCAGATATACATACGGTGAATGATATACTGTATCATCATTACCAAGTGAGCTTTTAAATCCAATAGATACAGCAACGTTTCTTCCTGCATCTGTAAGTGCCTGCTTTGTAGTAGAACTTCCAAAATACAGAGATACTGCCTGTGTCTCCTGGTTTGTAATCGAACTAAATGAAGAGAAATACTGTGCCTGCGTCAGCTCAGCATCTGTATCATTGACCAGATATGTTCCCATTAAAGTTCCAGATCTTACATGCTGTACTATGATGCCATTGCCGTACAGCGGTGATGTAACTCCACTATGTGCTGTCGCCGTAGCTTTTATCTGCTTTAATAATGAAAAACTACTAGCATTTATTCCAAGTACATAATAGTAATCATCCAAATGATTTAACTTACCTGTAGTACCATTCTGATATGTAACTCCATATGTATTTGTATAATAGAAGTTTGTAAGTACATCATAGTTATCAAGCGATCCACCATCAACAGTCTTAGATTTAACAAATATATTGAGTGTATCGTTTGTACCAGATGGTCTTCTTGTAATAGTAGAGGTAGCATTCTCTGGTCCACCTGATGTATCAATCTTAATAGTATTTCCCTGAAAGTTAATCGTTATATCAGACTGTGTACCCTGTGCTGCCGTAACTGAATATGCCGGAGTAGTTCCACTTGCCTGTGTTGTGAGTGCTTCTGACTCACCTGTATACTCATATTCATTATTAGCAGTCAATATCAAATTTCCTACAGACTTAACCTGCTTAACACCCACACTCTGGATATTCCATTTGGTTCCATTATCATCACTGATACGTAGTGTCATGCTGTCAACTGACTGCACATCTGGAAGATCCAGATAAAATCTGTTACTAGTATTGCCTCTAAACATTGTTGATGTATCAGCAGTACAATATGAGTTTGAACTATTTGATGTAGGTGGTGTTATATTCATGTACGAGTACATCTGTTTTACCATATCAAATGTAATCGATTTACTCTCGTTTGAAGAGTTGGTATATCTGAGTGTAGCCTGTACTGTACCACTAAACTGCTGTACTCCTGCATCATAATTAGCTGTAGCAATATCGAAGAGTAGCTTAACATTGTATGACTCCTTGTCTACAGTGTAGTTACGAACGATTTCTCCTTCATAACGACCAGTCTGCTTGTCAGTCGTAGTAGATTCGCCCTCCTCTTTATAATCAATTCCAACCCATCCTGGAGATGTAATCTCCCATGAACGGCTGATTGAATTGTTTCCGCTTTTAGTTACGCGGATAGTATCTATGTTTAACTTATCGTATATATCACTGCTTGACGATGTATCATCAGGTATGATATCAACCGAAACAAGCTCTCCATAGCTTTGATTCATTGAAATCGAGAAACGCTCCGTCTGTCCTGTTCTAAAACCATCACTGGAAAGCTGCTGATTTGCAAGCACATATGCACTGCTTCCATTCTCAAAATTCAAACGGAAGTAAAACAGGTTCTTTGAACCACTGTCTCCATTTGTCGCATCTGACGCTGACGCTCCTGCAACCGTTACGTCCACATTGTACGTAACTCGTGTCACATCAAAACCAAGACTCTTGCATGCATCCTTATAGCTCATTTCCTGAGTTGTAGAATCCCATGCATCTGGTACTTCCGGATCCTCTACTACACTCTTAGAGTCTGTAAAATCGATTGCTGTAGATGAACCTGAACGTATAAGTACTTCCTGCGCGCTTGATGCTAGAAGAACAGAAGTAACTTCTCTGTTTATCGTATGATTTGTACTTACTGACTTTCCTGCATAATCTACGGTAGCAGTATCATTTAATGAAATTGTTCTGTGTTTTAGTCCTGTCACACGAGATATACGAACATCCTTTGACTGCCACTGAAAACCGCCATCAAGAGTAAGTGTAACGCTCTTGAAAGTATCAACATTTGCCAGTGAAACCAAAAATCTAAGTGTTCCACCACTGCTCATACCACTATAGTAAGCATAGTCAAGTGGATCACTTCCTGTTCCTGACCAGTATCCATAAAATTCTTTTACTTTATCTTTTACATTATATGTATCAGATTCTATGACTGTGCCCTGTTGGCCAGTTGTGCTTCCGTCATCTGTTGTTGTTGAAACAGCCGAAGTACCATATGTAGTATATGCAAACTTGATTGATAAATCTCCCGAACCTGCGGCATCTGACATGCTGTCAGTAGCAATCTCAACAAGATAAAGATTAGATACATCAGTACTTCGTGTAGGAAGTGTTGCCTTGCTTGATGTATTATCTGTCATTGCAAAGTTCTGTGTCTGACCGTATGTTATCTCTATTCCCGAATCCTGCTTGTAAGTAAAATAATAATCCGGTATTGCATCTCCACTTTTTCCGCTTATGTCAAAAGTAAGCTCTCCGCTTGAAACAGATGGTGCAACACTAACTTTTGAGCTATTATATAATGCCACGTCAGTAAGAGACAACGCATCATTCATACTCTCTGCGCTTTTAGCAATTGAAGAAGCCGTTACATTTGAATTTCCTCTGTTCTTGTAGCACTGAGAACTTGTGATGTCATATCCAAGTGTAAGCTGTATACCGTTATTACTTTTTTTTGTATCCGTTATCAATTTGCTAAATCCAGGAAGATCACACTTAACAACGATAGAATTACCCTGCTGTGCAATAGCCTTTATAGAGTTAGCATTGCTACCTTGCAAATCTAAAAGCTCACTCATAAGTCCCGATAAAACCGGAATCTCAGCAACCCTTGTATCACCATATTTGTCCTCATAATAAAATTTTGCTGTAAGTATATCCGAATATGTAGCTTTCTTATCAGCTAAATCAAGTGATTCCAGACCTGCCATATATTCATCAGCAATATTAAGCTGCAGATAATACTCATCAGCATCACTGTCATTTGTCTTATATGAATCGTCTTTACTTTCCAAATAAGGGTCTGAACCAGATTTACTTGTAGTAATTGTATAAACTTGTCCACTACTCCACTGCATACTCCATGTACCAGCCATCTCAAAGATACGCTTACCTTCATATGATGGAACATACTTAGTAGCACCCTCAGAGATATTTATAAATGAAGGCTTATCTTCCTGCAGCTCAATAAGGCGCATGCCCTGTATTTCCCAACTTCCTGAGTTTACAGTGATGATACGCACCGAATCAACCGAATCAATGCTATCATATGGTGTAAAGAAAAATGTCTGTGTATCATATGCCAAATATGAATTGCCATATGCGCTCTTCCATGCCTCTAAATCTTCTGATGAAGTATAAACATTGGCAAGAGCACTTGACGATACATAGTCGATTGATTTTCTCAATGCAGACTTTTTTTCGCTGTCAATCATATTCTGTACGTATACTTTACTCTCTTTTCCACTCTTATATGAAATAACGATCGACTGTATATTTGACACGTCAGTACCAACTGCACCTGTTGTGATCTCTAATGCATACATCTTTTTAGTGCTTGCTGCCTTTACAGTCTGTGCTGTCGAGGGCAGTGTCGCTAAAAGTGTGACCACAGCAAGTAAGCCAGCCAGTAATCTGCGTACCGGCTTCTTTTTACTCATATCTGCTTCCTCCTTAGATAATGTGAAGCAATCCTGAAAAACCGGTCATCTCAAATACTTCCATGACCATTGGATTTACCTTGGTCAATTCCAGTTCTCCACCTTTTTTGCTCATATTCACGTGAACTCTCTTGAGTACACGCAATCCTGCTGACGAAATATAGGCCAGCTGTTCCATATTAAGTGTAAGCTTTGTAAAGCGTTCACACACCTGATTGAAAACTTCCTCTGCATCAGCTACTGTTGAAGAATCAAGTCTTCCAATCAAAAGCAACTCTCCACTTTCACCGTGATTGATCAATTTCATTTCCATCTTAATGGTTCCTCCTATATAAACTAGCGATTTTTAGCAATATATGCAGCTAATTCTTCGAGTGTAATATCTATTACATTCTCATCATATACTTCCATCATATCGATTGGGTTGATACTCTCCATCTCATTTGCCTGTTCCATAAGAAGTGAGAATATATCCATATCGTCATCATCTGAATCGTCATCGTCTGAATCATCGTCTGAATCGTCGTAATCATCTGAATCATAGTCGTGGTCTTCTTCATCATCATCTTTAGCATCCTGCTCTGAGTCATAATCATCATAGTCATCGTTATCTTCTGATTCTTCATCTGAATCGTTATCAAAATCTAAGAAGCTGTTAAAGATTGAAGCATCATCCACATCGTCAGACTCATTATCATCTGTAGATTCGTCAGTATCTTCATTATCATCTATATCAGGATATAAATTATCATATGAATCTGACTCATCAAACTCATCTGGTATATTAAACTCAGCATCATCATGTGAATCTAACTCATCTGGTATACTAAACTCAGTATCATCATGTGAATCTAACTCATCAACTTTATCAAAATCAAAATCATCTGAAATATCAGAAGTATCAGGCATTTTAGATACATTCGAACTCAAACCGGACATCTGTGCAGATTCTACAGCCGAAAGATTTCTTTGTACTTCATCGTGCACAGCCTGTTTTATCTGTTCTATCATAGCTGCATGTGAGAATTGTCCCAAAGCTTGTGTAAGCAATCTTTCGAGTTCTGTAGGCTGTTGTGCATTGCCTTGTGCATCTGTCATAGGAGGTACATTTTGTACCTCGTCCATGCTCTGTGACTGTCCATCTTGCACTGTTTGTGCTGGCTCCTCTGTAAATATAACACTTGAGGCTGATTTTGGTGGCTCTGGCGTTTCTTCTGTAAATATAACGCTTGAGGCCGGCTTCTTAGGCTGCGAAATTTCCTCTGTAAAAAGTACCTGTGAATCTGGATTTGCCTGCTCTTTTATAAGTTCCTGTGATTCGTCCTCTGTCAACTCTGTAAATACAACTTTCTTTGTCGCACGTACTGGTTCTGTAGTACGCTCCTGGCGTACCGGACGATTCTGTTCCCAAAGAGTACGGCTCTCGCCAACGAAATTTTCCCAGTTTTCCGGTCCTCCAACCCCTGTAAAATAAGCTGATTCATAGTGATCATTCTGGAACATATCAACTATTGGGTCCGGAACTTCTACGCGGAATGTTGAACGGCTTGAAGGTCCCATTACTGTAAATGCCTGTCCTCGTGGAGCCATCAGTATCTGTTCCTGCTCCATCTCATTAATACCGCCCGCCTTTTCATACAGCTTACACAGATCCTGCATGTCATTTGGAGCCAGTGCAAAGATAAGGCTGTACTGGCAGGCATTGATGATTGCAGTAGATTTTCTTGCAATCTCCTCGCTGCCTACAAAGTCCTTGATGTTCTGTGTAATAACAATCTGCATACCATTGTATTTTCTAATTCGTTTTGCAAGCTGAAACATAAAGTCAAGAGCAACTGGGAATTTTGTATCAATAAATACATGTGCCTCATCAATCGCTACAACAACTTTTCTGTTCAAATGGTATTTTATATTGTAATCTCTGTTCTTGATGATCTCATTGTCTACATATTTGAGTACGAGAAGCATCTGTGCATTTGCAATGGTACCATTTCTGTTTGCGAGAAGACTCTGGAAATTGAATACTGTAAAGTTCTCGTCTGTAGTAATAGTTGATGGACCATTCCATATATTTGCATTACGTCCGCCTGTTGAAAACTTTGCAATATAGTTCATCAGTGAACGAAGTATTGTACGTATATATTCGTTGTCTGTCTGCTGAAACTCTGCAAGTACTGCATCATATAGATCATCAAATATAGGATAATCATCCGGTGTAAGCTTTGACAGATCAGTTTCTGCTGTAATACCAAAATTGGTATACATACGGTCAACCAGGTTGTTTAGATACTCAAGTGCATCCTTATCGCAGTCCGGCAAAATCTGTCTGAAAAATTCTTCCAAAAACTGCAAATGTGTTGCATAACTTCCTGTAACACCGCCACCCTCTGATGTATCATCATCAATAGCTGTAATGATATGGAACGGATTGATTCGTCCCTGCTGTGCATTACCTACGTTGATAAACTTTCCATGCAGATTGTTTGCAAGCTCTGAGTACTCGTTCTCAGGGTCAAGAATGAATATCTTTGCATCCTCTGCTGCCAGGTTTGTAAGTATATCCTTGGTTGCATAAGACTTACCTGATCCGGACTTACCAACAATAACCATATTGGAATTGACACGTTCACTGTCTCTTCTAAAGAAGTTCAAAAATACAGGAACTCCTTCACTGCTTCCAAGCTTAAATCCTCCAACATCGGATACATTTGCAAATACCCATGGATATGCGGCTGCAACAGAATTGCTTGGAATACCTCTTGCTTCTTTTGGAAGAGGATCATATCCACTTATCTGTCCACCGATAAATGCCTGTGCTTGGTCAAACTCCATATTGATAAGCTTAAATCCATGCTCCTGATAAAGTCTGCGCACTGCCTTTTTCATGCTTCCAAATGTGGAACGATGTGAAATAGGTGGCTGCTTTAACTTTGGATTGTTTCTTGTGCCAGCCACATCATAAGCTGTAACATAAACATTTACCTGCAAGAGGTTTTCATTTTCCTGCTGTAATGTTGCTAGAAGCTCACTAAGTGATGCGATATGTTCCTGAAGCTCCAATGCTTTAGAATCAAGTCCTGTCGTACGTAACTGTCCACGAAGTTCTCCAAGTGAACGGTCGATAGAACGCATAGCCTTGTCACGTTCCATTGGTTTACACTTTATTACTACTTTTGTTGCTGGCATAGACATAACAGTTGCCAGCCATGCATCATCAACCATAGTAGGATATGATGTGATGCGCATATTAAATGTCTGTATATCATTTACTATTACAGTACGTGGACGTATATCCACCGTCTGTGGCATAGCATATGTAGCATAATCTTCCTTTCGGAATTTTTCTATCATACGCTCATCAAAATCTATCTCATTTGTATATTTCAAAAAGACTGCAAGTTCCTTATCATCAAGCCTTTTTGCTTCTATCTCACCATATCTAAGTGAATCAAGAGCATTTCTAACCTGAGAATCCAGCTGTCTCTTATCACTCTCAAAGAGAGCAATATAATAATATGGTGCTATTACCGGATTGTCATGACAGAGATCATTTAGTTCGTTTATCCTGTCATATAGGACCTCAACTCTTGCCTGAAGCTCCTGCTCATTGATAAGTCCACTCTCAAATGAATGGCGTAACTCGTCAAGTTTTTCATATTCTTTCTCAAGATATCTATCATAATTGATTGGTCGTTCAATCTTTACGATATTTGCTGAATAATCCGGATTGATGCTTCGTAAGACTTTTCCGACACCTGCTTCTATAGATATATTTCTGCGATGTTGTGAGAAAAATCTAAACTCTACAGGTGGAATTTCAATTACGGCGCCGTAATATTTGCCGCCGTAATTAATCCTGCCCTCATCAATTCCAGTATATGGAATAATATCATCCATCGGATGACTATCCTGATTATTTGACTTTTGGATGGCACGTGTTTTCTTTTTTTCAGCACTTCTTTGTGCACGTGCTTTCCAGATTTCATTTTTTTCTTCTTCTGTAGTTTTTTTATCTTTTAGTTTGCGGGATTCCTCCTTATAAAGAGCTGCTTCCGCTTTACGTTGTTCCTTTGTGACCTGCTGTGACTTATTATCAGGCTGTTTTGCCTGTTTCTTTTTTTTGCCCTTGCCTCCAAACAGTTCATCCATCACTCCATCACGAGACTTCTCGCCACTCATCACAAGAAGCGTATCATCATCGAGAACGCGCTCAAAATGACGTTTGTATGAGTAATGTCTCAAAATATGTAATAAATAGACATAGTTTGGAGTAGAATCTAGCCTTACAATAAGAGCTACAAACAAAAACACAACTCCGATAATAATATAAAACCGGTGCGGAATGCTCGAAAGCAGTACTGCAATCACCATTCCAATGCCGACTGCACCGATCACGATATCCCAAATTGAGATACCCTTGAACAATTCAATCTGTACTTTTGTTTTACCTGGTATTAAACGCATATCTGCTTCCTCTTAAGTCTCCCAAAATCTGTGTGTTACATTTTATTTGTTGTTCAAATTCGTAAGATTACTTGAACCAACATTATTGAACTGATAGCCACCCGCAGCATTATTATTGCTAGCTGTATTGCCATTGCTAATGTTATTTGTTGCTGATGTATTCGCTGTTGCACCGTAACTGACATTTGGCGGCGGCGTACTGGCTACATTATTAAATCCCTGATTGACAGCCGGATTAACTGCTGGGTCATATTGAACTGAATAACCTGTGTCAGTTGCCATATTCGTAGATGCCTGATTTGTATCAGCATCCATGGCATGATTGTTCTGATTACTATAATTGTCGTAATCATTATACATCATATTACCATTACTATCCATTGGATTGATATAACCTGATGCGTCTGTATATCCAACACCTGTATTAAAATTTGACGTATCAAATCCACTCTGATCAGCCAAGCCTGTATCATAGGTTCCTTCACCAAACTGCTTATTAATATCAGATGTAGATGTTCCAGCATCCTGGGTTTCAACACCACCATTGCCAATCGGTGCTGTTGATGTGCCACCACTTATACTGGGACCGTTATCATCTGTCGACGTAGCAGCATCCTTGCCTTCACCGCCAACTTTGTTAATCGGTGCTGTTGATGTCTGACCTGTACCAGTACCGCTTGTAGAGGTACCACCATTACTCTTTGTGCTACTCCGCATACTTTTTTGTGGTGAAAGTGGTGGTACAGGAGGTGTGGTCCTAGCCACTTTTTCAGCTGAACTATTTTTTTTTTCATTTGTTGTACCGGTCTGATCTTTTGTTCCAGTGTTACTCTGATTATTTATATTATCATTTGTAGTGCCGCCTGGAGCATTATTTCCTCCTGGTCCTCCTCCTGCTGCTCCTCCCGGACCACCCGAAGGATTATCATCAGGGCTCCCAGGTCCTTTATCCTTGTCGCCATCGCTTGACTTAGAAGGATTCTGATTATTTGTGCCACCACCAGTACCATCAGTACCACCGGCTCCACCGCCAGTGCTACTTGCTGTGGAACCGCCACCGGCACCTTTATCAGTGCCACCACCGGATGTTTTTACAAAACTGCTTCCACTGCCTTTTCCTGAGCCGCTGCTTCCGCTATTATTTCCTCTGTTACCCCAAGGTAACTTTGACTGAATCGTTGCTTTTGCATTATCCCATGTCATACCGGCAATACCAGATATAGCTTTTGCTCCTGAAACATATCCTGCTGTTCCAAGAACTGCACCTGTCATAGCGCCTGCTGCATCTCCCATCTTGAGTGAATCTGCTGCAGTCATTGAAGCATTCTCTGCGAGAATTCCGCTTACAAGGTTTCCTGCCTTCTTTGCTGCTGCAAATGCGCCCCAGCATATAACAAGCTTCGCCATGTAGTTGGTCACCACATTGTTAAATATTACAAGATCACTGCTCATGATAATTGGAATAAAAGTAATAACAACATCTATAGCTATCAATGTACCGAATACACTAAATGCCTGAACCATGAATGATGTTCGCCATTGCTTGAACTTAGAACCATTATCAAGAGGCGACATTGCTATCAATGGTGGAGATACAATATAAAGCACTGCCATATTGAATATTCTGGCTATAGCAGTAAGAAGTATCTCTGCCATATTGTATATTATCATAATTGCCATAAAAATAATAGTAACATAACTAAAATCTGACAAGTCAAATGATTTCCACATGTCATCATTCGAATATACATCATGACCTTTGTCTGCATAATAATATGGCGCTCTGACTATATCCGTAATCGATGCCTTATTGCCGTTATAATCCGAATCGTTTGCCGCATCAAGCGTTCCCACAAGGAGGAGTATACGATCAAGAGCTATATCTTCACTGTTTGCACCCTGTATGCTTGAAGCATATTTCTCAAGTGGCTGGAACGATTTGTCATTTTTTAACTCTTCCATCACATTCGTTATTGCTTCAGTCAGAGTAGCATTATACTCATCTAGTGGAATATCCGATGTAAGCGTGGGCGCTGCCAGAACGATCTTCTGTAAAGCCTCCTGCCAGTAATGCTCCTTCTTATTCAACACATCCGGTGTCTCATATCTTACTGAAAACGTACCTTGCGAATTGAGTGACTCAAGATCCGCACGTATTGCATTATAACAACTGTTTATGTTATAACGGCTGTTATATGATGAATTTAATGAGTAATTACCTATTGTATTGAGTACTCTTGCCATCGTAGCATATTCGGTCTTTGTATACGTCTTTGGCTCTGTCTGAGTAGCGACAGAAGTGTTAGAAAAGAACGCAAGCTGTATAGACTTCATAAGAGTTGATGAAAAGTATAATGTCATCTTCATGACAAGACTCATGCAGAGTATTATGAGTATACTCTTAAAGCTCTGTGTAAGTATCTGTCCAAGAGAAGCTTTTACTTCATCTGAGCTGTCAAACATCTTTCTGATAACAGAAAGTATCGTAAAGAAAAAGCAAAGAGCTATACCTATAATAGCCATTGTCCAGAACGCTCTGCTGATATATGAATGTCCGAATACTATCTCAAGCAGTGTCTTGCTGCTGTCGCCTTCATATGTAACTGTATCAAGTCCGATCGCAATTTCAAAACAGTTATATAGCAATCCGACTATCCATGCAATAAATTTTGTCAGGCCATATAACGCATTCCAGAAAAATCGAAATAATCCATCAAACATTAACTCTCACCACCTTATCGAATCCGCATGCGTTTGCGGGAAATATACAAATAAACAGCAACCGCCACCACACCTACAACAGCAAGAATCAAAAATGTTATTCCTCCTGCATTCAGATAAAACAATATATAGAATGAATAAACCGTCGAATTACCAGCCTGATCTGTAGCTCTTACTGTATAACTTCCCGGCTGTGTAATCTGCGTACGGGCTTTGATATCAGAACCATCCTTTTCGATAGTAATAGATGTTCCATCTTCTATATCTTTAATAGTAACTTTGCCTCTGGCTTTATTACCTTTTACTCCGTCAAGTGTAAGTGTCGGAGCAGTATGATCTACTGTAAAATCAAGCGAATATGTGATATCATTTCTGACACACATATATTCGATAACATAATGTCCCTCTTCTGAAAGATCAATGCTTCTGGTGTCTGATGATACTTCTGCACCATCCTTTGCAACCTTTGTTGTTACGCATGTACTCGGAAGTTCATATACATCTGGCTGGTTAATCGCACTACCTACTATTGTAAAAGAAAATGCCTCAGTCTGACTGCCAGACTTACCAGTCATAACTGTATAACTTCCTGCTTCATCTACAGTTGAATCATCAGAAATATCAACCGCATCACCATTTAGATATACTGTATATTCAACTCCAGCATCAGCAGTTATAGTGACATCATTTTGTGTGATCATCTGGTCGAGTACATTGGAATATACATATTCTGTACCAACCGGATACATGTATCTTTTTTCCTGTGAGTCGTACAATATACCATTTCCAATAGAAATGCGACTTGATGTATCAGTTACATTTCCATCCTCATCTGCCATGCCGTCTGTGCCATCTCTTTGCATCTCAGGTGTTATCTCAATAGAATATTCAGATGCTAATGTTGGCGTCGGGACTGTCAATATGAGTCCTGTTGCTATAGCAGCAAGGCCAATATAAGCAAATCTATGACTTTTTTTAGTATTTAAATTGACAATATGTTTTCTCACTACGTTTCTCCTAGAACCGCTGCATTTCGTTTGCCCAGATCATAGTAAACCTGATCTGCACGGAACATGTGGCTGCGGAATTCATCCATCTCCATGCGTCCCATCTTATATAAAGGACACAGATAACTTGGTGTATATTTAGTCTTAAGCGGATAGTTACCAAAACTTACGATGATAGCATTTCCGGTAGATTCTTTGTTATTGAGCTTTTGCAGTTCGGAAGGATAGATAAGCGGACGAACCTGAGTCTGCGTAGACAGGTTGATGTCTCCTGCTTTGCTTCCAACCTGTGCACTAGTACTATTTGTACGTACTGTCATATTACCGCACAGCTCACTAAACTCTTTACATGTACCGATATCATTTGATCCGATGAACATTTTCATACCACAGTTTGACTTAACGATATCTGCAACTTTCTCTCCGTATACATTATTTAACTGGCTGTAACTCTGTACGACCATGTTAAACCATATCTTACGTGAACGACCTACAGTGATCATCTTGTCGAACTTTTCGATTTTTGGCATGTTACCAAACTCATCGAGGATGAAATATACATTTCGTGGAAGTGACAGGTCTTCCCTGGCACTTGCAACCTTGATCAGCGCCTTATACATACACAGTACGAATACGGCTGCCAGACCATGACGTGTGTCTTTTTCATCCGGTATCTTCATAAACAATGCTGTCGGATGCTCTGCGAACTGGTCAGCATGGATATCAGTAGCTGATGTAAGACCGCAAAGTCCTCTATCATTAAACATGTTGAGCTTATCAAATGCGATAGACATATAACTCGAAAGTGTAGCATCAGCTGCTGAAAGCACCTGACGCGAAAGTGTTACAGCCTGTGATAACGGGCTTCGGCCTTCAAAGTATTCTTTTAAAGCCTTGAACTCATCCTCACTATTACTTATTGCTTTATTCAGATTAAAGAAATTGAATTTCTCTTTTGTCATTCCAAGTGAAGGATCCTCACTGTCCTCGAGCATGGCGATACATGTTGCCATAATAATAGAACGTGCACCTTTCTCCCATACTGGATCCTTTTCATTTTCTATAGGACAAATAACTGAGATTAGATCATTTAGATCCTCGTACATCTCATCATATATACGCTGTTTTGCAACAGCTACATCATCATGGCAATGTGTTATATCAGCGTATGCATTGCCATGCCATTCGCACCACAGCGCTCCCTCTTCTGCCGGACCGTCAAGCTGTTTGAGATCAGGGTAATCACTCATGCTGTCGTTGTGGGCTTTAATACCTTTACCTGCCTCAATATACTCCTGATACATATCCCATATAGAATCAAGTGGATTCCATCTGCTTGATGAATAAGTATCACGCAGATCAAGAAGCTGCACATCATATCCACGTGATTTAAGAAATGCAGAGTGCAGATCAAAAAGCTCTCCTTTTGGATCAGTCATGATCATACTGCTTCCGCAGCTCGTAGCTCCGAGAAGCTGAATCATAGGATTGATAAAGGTAGTTGTCTTACCGGAACCAGTAGCACCGATAACAAGTGAATGTGCGCCTGTCATGAAATTGCAATGTAGCTTGCCTCTCTTATCAAGAATAGCTCTGACAGGAACTCCGTCATTTTTAACTTTTTCAGCTGTATCATATGTAAAAGACGGAAAATATTTATCTCTCTCTGCATCAGTCAGAAAACGGCTGTTTTCAAGGGGAGAATTCTCAACCTCGAATCCTTTGCCCCTTCTGAACATATGCATTGAGCTTCGACTGCTTCCTGAGCGTGTAGTACCCGCCCAGAAAATAGCCCAGAGGAGCACGATGGCGACAACACCAACTCCATAAGTCTGTGGTTCTATTAACAGATGAACATCCCATGTAAACGGATTTCCAGCAAAAAGGCTGCCTAGATTGCGCATCACAAGGCGTATCACATAGCCTATGATAACAATCCCTATGAGCACGAATATAATATAAAAAGCCAAAAGCTTTTTATCTAATTCTTTAAAAAATTCTGTCAATCTGTCCCACATCGTGTTTCCTCCATGTTAGTTAAAAAGATATTTTAGAAATATCTAAAATATATAGTTTAAATCTATTACTTCATTACCATATATTCTTCGTAATATGTATTAGGGTTTATAGCAACATAAGTATAAGAGTTCGCATCATTATAATCAAGACGGATACCGCAATCCATCTTAAAAACAGAATTATACTCGTTTACTGTCTTTGCACTTACAAATGAAAATCCATCTTTTTCTGTAGTCTCACCGATTGATCCATAAAATTCCACACAGCTACTCTCAAAATTCTTTAGATTTGAACTTGATGCACCATTTAAGAAATCATATGTCATCGTACTCATCTCTATCTTTGATGAAATGTCTGAACTATCTACAAGTATCTTACTATTATTAAAACTCATTGCAGCGATAGATGGATTATAATGATTGCCAGATACACTCAAATCGCGTAAATTCTGGCTAGGATATTTCGTCTCCAAGGCAAAAAATTCCGGATTAATTCCATACATAAATCCTACACCAAGATGTCCACTCGAGCCAATCTGAAGCTGTGCATCGTTCATGGTAAGCATCTGGTTTAGTACTAGATTACCATTGTTAACGCATACTGCATTGTCAAGTGACAATCCATGATTAAGGAATACCTTTGACCCTTCCTGTAACAGCAATAGTCCACTATCATAGCATTCTATCCTGCCAAAATAGTCAAATATACCATCGTCCTGTCGTCCAGTTCTGGGGATTGTAGAACCAAGGCTGGATATGCAGGCATTCTTTCCGACAATTACAGTTCCACCTTCTATATATATGGTTCCATCTAAATATATGACACTATCTTCAGGAATGATGAGTGTGCCACCCTTTTTTACATATATGGCATGGCCATTGCTGATAATATTACCATAGTTAAGCTGCATTGTCGAGCCATTTGAAATGGTAGTATCGGTAATCTCTGCTGTTCCTGAGATCTCTTCACCAATATAAACCGTAAAACTCATACGATATGACTTACCCATAAAATAATTATCATATGAGCTTACAATATTTGATCTTAATTTATCTCCCGAATAAGTCCTTGTTGCTTCTGTATTGCTATAGACAGTTGCATTCTTTGACCAATCAGAGAAACCAGTAAGTACATCTCTGTACTTATCTCCATCACAACCAAGTATTAGTGCATATGCCGCTTGTTTCCAATATGATGATGTAAGATCATCACAAAGCGGCCATGCGAATGGATTGGCCAGCAGGAACTGTCTTTCTGATGTGTATTGATAGAAAGTCCATGCCTGTTGGAACTCATGTCCTGTATAATCACCTCGTGGACATTTTGAAGTTGGGATAGCCTTCGCATCACTCCATTTTTCCACATTATCCATATCAAATGACAAATATGCCAGGTGATTTTGTATTCCCCATACCTCTTTAGGATTCTCTGAAGAATAATCCGTCACATCGCTGCTTGTAAGACTCCATGCATCTGCTGTAATGGAAGCACCTCCATTACGATTTGAAGTCTGGTTGCCATGATAATACATATGCATAGCGCCCATATCACCCTTTGTAATGAATGTAGACTTATTCTCGTCAATTGCATTCTTTAGATATGCACCTGTACTAGTAGTATTGTCAACGGCTTTCATATACGGCACCTTATTATCATCATAACTTTTCAATTCTGACTGCCTGTTAACATAATATTTCTGATTATCCCAATAGTTTGCTACAAGAACTATTGGAACCCATTTTCCAGTATAGTCAGTTATGTTGCCATTATCATCGATATAGCGTTTCAAGTCATCTGTCGACTCTGCCCGATGCCATTTATAGTACTTTATTCCGGTAGTAGTCCCATTTTCCGAAGAACCCCCGGCTGCATAAGCCCGGGGGGTATCGCAATGGATAGTCGCCATTAGCAGGCACATTGTCATTGTTATGCCGACTATAAACCTGTTTTTAATTTTCATAGGCGTCTTCCTTTGTTTTATTAATCATTTTTATTAATTATTAGTTAAGGTTTGATGTGTTGCTGTTAACCCATGACTCGAACTGTGGCATCATAAGTTTTAATGCTACGATAAGTACGAAGATAAGTACAAATCCGATGATCGCATTCTTTAAATGTGTCTTAGCTTTCTCACGATCCTGTGGCTCCTCAGCTTTAGCAAACTTAACACCAAGTAATACACAGTAGAGTGTTCCAACTGCTCCAACGATTGCAAGGATTGGATTAAGCAGTGAGTTGATCATTGCTGTAATAGTGTTTGTTGCCTTTGATACATTAAGGCTCTCTGCGTGTACGCTTGTTGGAAGCATTGTTGAAGCGATAGCTGTTGTAGCTCCGATGTAAAGCATATCTGCCTTTCTCTGTACCTTTGTCTTTGCATTCATAATTTTCTCCATAAGTTTCATTGTTGTTTCCTCCTAGAAATTAAATAATTTGTTTTTGTTTTCTTTGATGAGATTATATTATCACACCAAGGTGGACAAAAGTGAGACAAATCAGCCCCATATTTTAAAAAATTTTTATTTTTTAGGAATCCATATAATAACTGTTGTCCCTTCACCCGGTTTGCTTAGATATGTAAGCGTTCCATGGCACATTTCCCTGAGCCTTTTTCTTACATTTTCGACTCCAACATGGCTTCTTCCAGGTTCATCCTGTATCTTGTCCAACTCACTAGGGTCAAAACCTTCACCATCATCTATCACTCGTATCTCATATCCATCAGGATATTCCTGTGTCTGAAGAAGGACGAGTCCCTTCCTCTTTATACCATGCTTGACAGCATTTTCAACTATAGGCTGCACCGAAAGCACCGGCACTTCAAAATCCACAGTCTCAATATCATATACCACCTCAAGCTGATCACCAAATCGTATCTGTTCAAGATTCATATAACTTTCTATATGAGAAAGTTCTTTTTCAAACGGAACAGGCTTTTTCTGGTTAAGCGCATCCATATTGCCTCTTAGATAATCAGCAAAAGCTATAGTGGCTTTTTTTGCCTGTATAGGTTTTTTTTCGCAAAGCTGTGCGATAGCGGTCAGCGAATTATATAAGAAATGTGGCTGTATCTGTGAAAGCATGATATCCTGCTGCATATCCACCAGCTCCTTTTCCTTTTCAAAAAGCTCCGTCTGCATAAGCAGCTGTTGTCTGTTTTTATCAATCTGCCATACCAGAAATATAAACAGCATTGATACAGCTATCGCCATATTGAGTATGCCTATTCCATAGTAGAATACCTGTACCACTCCGGCCACCACCGGAAGCACGAGATATGACATCAATGCATAAAATACACGTTTTTCAAAATTATGATAATTTAATATCATAAATGTGATATTTAGTAATGTTCCTGCAAGTCCAACTATCATAATCGTAATGTATGAATCTGCCCTGTGGTAATAGTTTTGTTTGTCAAAATAATAAAAACTTTTGGAATACAGATTAACTACCATAAGTGCGACACCAAACAGGTTTATCATATATTCTGCCCAGAGCCACGTATATATAGGAAAGTCTGCATTATCCGCAAGCAGCTGCACCACATACTTTGTAAATTCAATCGAAAGCAGAAATGTCAGCGAAAAAACAGCAAAATTCGATGCTCTTACACCAAAGGCTCCTATGATTCCGGGATAACCACGCATTCCCCATGCCACAGCATCCATCCAAAGAAGCAGTGCTGTTGTAAATTCCATCTGCATAGCGATATGGTCTTTTTCCCGGATCTTACTTATATATATTGCAAGACCTGCAATGGCACAGAATATTCCTCCCCATACTTCAAGAGATATATGAAAAGATTGTATCCAGCTCATATGTCACCTACTGCATTCCCATGCTTATTTGTTTTTTCTTGTTTGACTCACTCTGAAGAACATTTCCATTTTCTTTCTTCTTTTCAGCAACTTTCTCCGGGATTTTTTCTTTGTTCTTCTTTATCTTGCCTTTTGCACTATTAAATGCGTCGCTGAAGCTTTTTTGTTTAGCAAAAGAATCCTTAAATGATTCTGATATCTCTTTTGTAGACTTTGTCTTGAGATTTTTTATCTGATTGGTGTCTTTTAACATTGTCTTAAATGCTTCAGTTGTAGCAACACTGTCTTTTTGTTTGGAAAGCGTCTCCATCATAGACTTCATGGCTTCGTAATTTTTTAGTGCCACCGCCGCCTCGCCTGCCATGACATCAAGGATAAGATCCTGTTTTTTATTTTCATCAGGCTGCGCATTCTCTTTAAATTCTGACAACTGGCTCATAGCCTTAACGCCCTTGTCTGCCATCTCTGCCAGATTTGCCTGACCCTGATATAAATTCTTATTCTGTTTAAATGCAGGATTTTTCCTAAGCTTATCATATACTTCTGGGCAGTTCTTTGCATTAGATAAGAGCATCTTTATCTCCATTCCTGCATCAATGCCCTTTTGATCATCAAATAGCTTTGATTCTTTAAAAGTATCGGAAAGGTTTTGCAGTCTCATAGCTACCGCTGCCGCAGCATCAGCATACTTTCCTTCTTTTACCAGATTGCCTATTCCATTGTTATCAAGCTTGCCAAGTTCTTCTTTTTTTGCTGCTTCTGATGCAGCAATTTCTTTTTCCCTGGCTTCTTTTTCAGCTTTAAGATTTTCTTTTTGCTGTCTTGCAAGAGCTTTTTTCTCCCACTCTGCCTCACGCTTGTCTGTTTTCTTTACGATGTCGGCTATCTCACGGGCTACAGATTTAGCTCCCATTCCATACCATGTGGATGATATCGCATTGGTTGCAGTATTTCCATCAATCAGCTTGTCAAATTTTTCTTTCATGTTAGTCCAATACTGCTTTTCATAGTCACCCATATTTTCTGTTATCTCAATAGGGTTCTTAGTAACTGTCTCAAGCGTGATATTTCCATTGTCGTCTACATTTACTTTCTGCAGATATGGTGGCTTTTCTGATACTACAAAAAGCTTACCTTCTCTTGCAGCCTGCATATTTTCTGCATCCAGCTGTTCCTCGCTCTTTTTCTCTCCGAGAGCTTTTCTGTCATTAGAATGAAGCATCGGTTCATATGAAAATGCTTTTGGATTGTTTGCATTATAATAGAAGCTGTAGAATCGAATCTTCTTGTCAGCATTCTCTTTATCATCTCCATATACCAAAGATGCTAACTGATCATTAAATCCCATGTATATTTTCTCCTTTCCTAACTTATCCTATTGCAAAAATTACGTTTTTACCTGATATCAATAATCCATCTCCGCCCAGCTGTACTGCGCCATGAACTCTCCGCCTTCAGATATTATCTTCATTCGGTCCGGATTGTTATAGTAGTCACAGTCAACGCGGGCTGGATTGATTGCAATCTGATTGTGTTCCTTTATCACAACATCTGGAAATCCATTTGCTTTTATATCTGAGACCAATGCAGAGATAACTTTCTGTATATAATGAAGCTGTTTGATATCATATGGCACATCCTCAAACAATACTGAGGCAATTTCCCTTATAGTACATGATGAGCCTTTTTTGAGTACAAGATATGCCATACACTCCTTGCTCTTACTCCTGTGAAAATGTAATGGTTTTCCTTCTTTGTCATATACTTCAAAATTACCATAACATTGTATCTTGCACTTTGGAGTTGAGATTTCTACAGGATAGCGCAGATGTCTGAATACTTTTTCTATCTTTTCAGCTGTAACCGGCTTCTGCAGGTAACCGCTTACATACATATCAAATGCATCTGACATATACTCATCGTATGCTGTAATAAATACCACATTTAAGTTGGGCACCAGTTCCATGCTCCTTTTAGCAAATTCGACGCCATCCATCTCCGGCATTCTGATATCAGATAAAAGCACATCACAAGGCTGCTCTTTTATCCTCTCAAGACACTCAATTGGATTAGAGAATGTCTCTATCTCGCTGTCAGCTGCCATATCAGCAAGTGCCTCCGCAAGCGACTCCTGTAACATTTCTCTTGCCAAAAGCTCATCGTCTACTGCATATATTCTCATCTGCTTTGTCCTCTCTGTAATCCCAGCTTTACTGATTATTGTCTATAAGCTTCTTTGAAATAGTAAGAATATTTTTGCCATCTTCGTAGCGATAATTCACCGCATCCATATTCTTCTTGACAAGGAAAATACCAAGGCCTCCCTCTCTCTCTACAAGAGCTTCCTTTGAAATATCAGCATCTGCCTGTGCCAATGGATCAAAACTCTTACCATGATCCTGAAACTCAATAGTAACACTAAGAGGATCATCACTCACTTCGCATCGTATAGTAGCATCTCCAACTTCCGGACGGTATGCATAGCTGACTATATTAACAAATATTTCCTCAACTGCCAGCTCGATCTGAAACTGTGCTTTCATAGGACAATCCACTGCCTCCAGCTGAGCTGTGACAAATTCCTGTACATTGGTCAGTTCTTCTGCCAATGCCGGCACAATAATCTCTTTCATATTATTTCCTTCCTTAATCTAAACTCGCTGCTGTTTACACTTTACAATGTAAACAGCAACCTGATATCACGACTTGGACATAACCAATTTTATGTAATTATAGCACATAATTCCTAATAGGTACAACCAATATAACAACTTCTTATAAGGACTTAACCTTTACATTTGCTTTTTTACCTGAAATATTTTTATTCGAAGCATCATTAGTAGCAACCTTAACAGTAGCCTTAACACCCGCATCTATCATTTCCTTTATCATACTATAAGCATTTTCCCTTGAAAGTGCTATTATCATAGTATCAAATGATCCTTTGTCATTTATCATGTTTTTTTCAAATATACCCATTTTACCTGCAAGGCCATTATCCGCCATCATACTCCTCTCCTGCAAAATGGCCTCCACGACATTTCCAGCACCTTTTAGAGCTTTACGCGCTCTTTGGGCATTTATTGAGTCCGGAGTGTTATCTTCAATTATTTTGTATTGGTCAATAATGAAGGCTCTCAGGGCTTTTGGCATATCATTTCCACATAGTAGGAGACTTTTATCCTCAGGACTATAATTTTTAATATGGCATTTTCTCAGATCATCTGGCAGCAATTTCAGGACAGAAGTCTGTGAAACATTTTTATACAATGCTGATTCTCCAAGCAAACGCATATTGAATCTGCACGGTGCTGAGAAAACTGATTCCATCTTTGGATTATCTAACACAAGTTGCGCTGCTATAAGTGCACCGGTAAGATCATGGGCCGCAGTCATAGTTACATTATTTGTTTCATAGTTATAGCGTTTGAGTATGCTAAGCTGCTCTTCAATGGAATCTCTGACCGGCTCAGGAACTCTATCAATCATTTTGCTATATGTATCATTATACATTTTTTTAAGTTTTACAAAATTTATTGAACTGATACCTATTCGAGCAATTTCCTGTTCTGTCTTAATTCTATCAATTTTGGCAATTTTTAGATTTTCAATTTCATGGACACGCGTAAGCTGTTCCTCTGCATATCTTTGTACTTCCCTGGCCGCATTCATTCGTGCTGTCTCATATGTACTGTGAGTCTGCTTGTTCTTTTTGCTGTCAAGATATGCCTGCGCAAGATCTTTTAGTTCTTCCGTTCTCTGAATAAAAATATCCCGATCTGTCTTTGAACTTGAAAGCTTAGACCAGTCTCTGGAATTCATCCAGTTGTATGCTATCATTGCGGCCTTCAAATTCTTGTATTCCTGATGACTGTGAAGAAGCGCTGGATCAGCATCATTGATCATCTGAAGAGTTTTTTCATATCCTGGCTCCAAATTTGCGCGTATTTTTACTGCCACACCCTCTATAGCTTCATCATAAGCCTTTAACTCATTGCGATAAGTATCATTGTCAAAAATTAACATGCCAGATTCACAAGAATTAGGATCTCGAATATCATTATATATTTGAATTTCTTTCTGCACTTCTCCCTGTGTAAGAAGTAGTTTCCCACCATTTATCAGATATTGCAAATCCTCTTCATTGTCCGGATTAAATGGTTTTCTATGATTATCCATTGTAACAAAATAATCTTTGTTCCAATCAATTGATTTTTTTCTATCTTCACCATCAGAGGCAGTATCTCTTTTTACTTTATTCCATAATGCTCTGTAAAGATTCTTATCATCATATTTATCATTTATCGCTCCGGTTTTTTTATCAAAAGTTATATCACAATATGCGCCTGTCTTGTAAACTAGAGTCTGTATTTTTTTTCCATCGAAAATATATTTCAAATCCAAATTATTATTAAGATCAAGCTTGCTTCCATCTTCTTTTTGAAGATTATTTATATCATAGCTCGCTTCCAACATAAACTTTTGAATATGTGTTTTTATATGTTCAAGAGTATAAGCTTTTGTAACTATATCTTTCTCAGGATAGAACATAAAAATCATCTGTCGGCTTCCCTGTGAAACTTCGATCATGTTACCTGCGCAGATATATTTTTGGGTATCAGTATCATTTATATCAAGCGTTTTTTTTGTTTTACTAGTATTAGATTTACCATATCCTGCAAAAGTTTTAAATGTTATATCTTTATCTAAATCAAATTTCTGATTTTGAATCTCCTGCATAACTTTAAAACATGGCAAAAGATTACCGTCAATCTTTTCATAGTTTATATTATTTTTATCTGCTTTGAGTTTAATTGTAACATTATTATCAACATAAAATATGGGTTTACCCTTATTTATGTCTTCTATTTCACTCAGATGGAATGGTTCAACACTCTTACCATCCAGATATACGTAGTGCTTTCTGATGAAATCAACAGTATCCTTTGTCTCATAATTCAATCCCTTCAAAGTATCATTGAAAGGCTTTATGAAATCAATATATTTTGGCGCCATAAAGGATGCTATACTTGACGCATATGCTTTACGAACTATATTAGTATCGTTCTCATTAGATGCTAAATTAAAGCAGAACTCTCCAAAGTCTTTTGCAGATTCATCCTGCATCATTAGATCCCTGTCAACAACCTCATAAAATGGATTAGAAACATAATCTACGAGATTGTTGATCGGATCACTAAGCTGTAATATTTTGTCAGATGATGCAATATTTTTTTTATCTTTCATTACATCTAATACGCATATAAGAGAATATATCAGATTGTATTTGTGATAATTTTTCTTTATATCTTCATCGCTTGGATTTATCAAATCAGCCTTTGATACATTAGCAAACATATCCGTCAATTCATTGATTGCCTTATTTCTTTCATTTTCCTGTTCTTCAAAAGTAGGTGCAAATATTTTTTCATATTTATCTGCACTTGCTTCGTCATTTATAGATGCAAAGTACCGACTTGCAGCATCTCCCAGATTTTCCAGATAATCACTATATTGGGCACTCGGATCCAGTTCAAGGAATCTTATCGCCCTCATACCAACAGATATATTCTGACGCGACTCTATTTTTTGTTCATCATGTATCTCATATTTGTCAAAATTCTTCTTCCGCTCAATGTCTTCAAACAAATCATTAAAATAACAGGATGCCTTCATTTTCCAAGATAAAGTATTATAATAATCTACTGTTTTTGCATCTTCTGGTTTTGTTTTATTCATCAAAAAACTTCTTATTTTTGAATTAATACTATTTTTTTTTGGCATATCCTCCTCCTATTTTCCCATTGCAGGTGCTTCGCTTTTCTTTGAAGTGTCTAACATTTTTTTATCACCAAGTTTTTCAATCATTTTCCTGCACTCATCTGGATTTTGCATTTTTCTTTCGAATTCACCAATATCCGTTTTCTTATTCTTTGCAATCTGTTCTCTTTCTTTTAGGATGTTTTCCATTGTGTTTTTGATACCTGTTAAGCTTTGCTTTGCTATCTGCTGCATTGCATCATCTTCACTATAGAGATTGTCTATATGAACTGCTATCTGATCTTTGATTGTCGGCATTGAAACTTTCTGTGCATATGATCCAAGTTCAAGGGTGATCTCATCCTCATTTGGCAGTGCTATATCATTTATGTAATCATTATCTGCAATTTTGTCCAGAAATTCGTCTAAAATGCGATAATTAGTACCTGTATCCGGAAGTACTTTCTGTCCAATGATTCCAAGTTCAACAAGACCAAGTTGCTCAATCTGTGGTTTTAATTCAGGTTTTAGTTCAAACATTCGAGCTGCAACCATAGCTCCCGCGATATCTGATGCAATTATACCAATTGTATCCTTATTATTTTTGTCTTCATATGCAAGCTTAAACTGAGTTTCCTTGCTGATCAGATGATTTTTAATAGTCGAAGGTAGTTCCTCTTTTTTGCTCATCTCGTCACAAGAAGCGCATAACGTATAAAATATCATATCAGGTGCAAACTTTTCTGCCGACTTTGATGGTACAAAAACATCTAGGAAATTTCTGATATGATTGATCTTTATCTCGCTGCCACTTGCATATTTCATGCCTCTTCCAGTTTTTAAGCCGTCGATTAATGCTATTTTTCCAATTGATGAAACAACATTGCCATTCTCATCAAATGCTTTTTCTATCACAGTCGGATGAATAACTGCACCTTTCTCATGCTCATTTTTAAGGATCTCAGCAATTACCATTGTTCCTATGATTTTCTCCGTCGTATCTCGAACATCTGCACCTCTCCAGAAATTCATATCAGTAGTATCTTCACCGAGCAACTGACTAAGCTGAATCTTTATCCATTTTGGAAGATAGTCATTCTTGTCATATTCCGATTTAAACTGTTTTATTCGCTCTATAAGTTTTGGCTGTGCTGACTTAGCAATATTGATTGGTTGCAGCCTAGGTTCCACTTTTTTTTCAGCCTTTGGCTTATCTGCCACTTTTGCGTTGTCTACAGCATTTGCCTTATCTGCAACTTTTGCATTATCTACAGCTTTTATCTCCTTGGCTTTATTTTCTGACTTTTTCTTAAACTCTTCAATCTTTTTATGTAAATTGGCCTTTCCATCCTCTATAGCCTCATTCTTCATGGTCTGTGCAATGTCAAGTGCATCAAGAGTATAAATCTGATCAGTTGCATATCTGTACACATCCATAACTGCGTCCATACGCTTTGTGCCCCATTTAGATAGGGTTAAACCATCCTTTGAATCACGATATGCTTCTGCAAGAGTCTGTAAATTCTTGGCTTTACTTATCATTTCTTTCCTGTAATCTTCAGACTCAACATTTCCTCTCTCTTTCTCTAAGAGCTGTGAATACTCCTCTACCGCGGCTCTAAGGTTTTTATATGGCTGATGACTTTTTATATAACCAGGATCTGCATCAATTACCGACTGTAATACCTCATCAAATCTATTGAATCTCTTGTAAAAATCCTCTTTCATATTTTCGATAGTCATTTCATGGTTATTCAATTCTGACGTGTATGTATCCGTTATACTAACAGCCTCAACTTTAATCTTGCGAAATACAGGACTCCCTGCATCAAATTTTGTACTTACCTCATACTGCCTTCCTTCCTGCATCACAAGAATTTTTTTACCAGACTCTATTTTATCTATATGCTCTCTATTATTAAGGTCAATCGGCTCATAATTATCAAAGAATACCATTGTTCTGTCATTTGAAGATTGAATTTTCGTATTCAGACCATTTGTAAATTCCGTAGCAAAACTCTTATCTGTCATACGACATTTTAATAATCCCAAATCATTATTGTCCATATAAAACTCAAGCGTTATATTATTAATTGTAACCAATACCGGATTGCCCTGCCTGATATATTCCTGATCTGCGGCACTCGTGTAATCTATGAGATCACCATTTGGTTTTTTCGTATTTTTATTTTTAATCTCCGGATAAATGGCTGCCAAATCTTTAAACTGTTTCTCTATAGAATCCAATGGATATTCATAAGATATGGTCTCATCCGCATTGAGCTTTATGTTGATTTTTGCCTTACCATATTGTATTGTACAAACTGTCCCTTTATTTATATTGTCCCAATCCTCAGCGGTAAATTCTTGAATTCTTTTATGATCTACTATTTTGGAACCAGTTCCCACACTATAGCTTACACCTGCTGACTTTTTGAACTGTCGTGTATCAGATATATACTCAGCCATAGCCATTATTTTTATTTTTGCTGACTTGATCCAATTATTTAGATTATCAATATATCCATTTAAAGAATGATCTTTATCAACACTTTCTTTTAATGAGTCAATTGTCATTTTCAAGTCTTCCGCAGGCTGTTCTGCTATCATCCGATAATGATCAACATACTGATAATAAGGAGTAGTAATGATATTGGTTCTAAATTCAATTAATGATGCAAATTTTGATAAATCATATATTTTATATAAATCAGCTGTGTTTTCTACCATAATTCCTCTACCGAAGAAATCATCCACTATGCTATTTAATTTATAGATATAGCTGTATTTTACATAATCTTTTTTTATATCTTCATCACTAACATTTAATAAATCAGATGCTTTTATATCAGAAACCTGAGCAATCATCTGTAATATTGTATCTGCATATTCATTTTTTTCTTCATCGGTAGGCTCATATTTTTTGCTCTTGAATTTTTCTGCTATAGCATAATATCTTTCTGCTAGACTTCCATTCCCTGTCGAATTCAAATAGGCTCTTACTGGGTCAGCTTTAATTTCCTGCGTTGCAACACTCTTTAATTCTTCCGATATTTTTGCTCTTTTTTTTATTTCTTCTTGATCCGTTATGATATATTTATTATATTCCTTAGGCCAGGTCTCAAGTTTTGTAAGGTCATAAATATTATCTGGGTTTGGCATGTTATCCTCCTATTTTTACATTACATTACGTTTTGTTTGCTCTTCTGTGTTGTGACTGTTTTAGATTTATTTATTGGCTCTTTTGCCTTAACATCCTTGACTTGCTTATTCCACATTTTCTCGCCAAGTTCCTGCAGCTTATTCTTGTTTCCGCCTACAAGTTTTTTCATCTGAGCTACTGTAATTTCTCCATGTGCATCGGCATACTGATTGAAAAGTTCTTTGAATTCAGCCTTGTTTTGTATCTGTTTAAGCCCAGCTTCTAATTTTTTTTGCTCATTGATAAGAGAGGTAAGATCTTTTGCCCCACTCATGTACTGCGTCTGTAATAAACTGTAAAGTGTACAGCTGCTAAGCACCTTTTTACCTGTAGCTTCTGTAAACTTAAAACTATCTTGCTGAGTATCAAGATACTCTAAAGGCTTAATTATGTTGGTTTTAGCAAAATCACCAAGCATCTGTTCAAATTCAGGATTCTTCTGTGCTTTTCGTTTTGGCATATCGATATATTTCTTTTTAAGAACATCTGACATACTTATAGAACTTTCGAATACGCTAAGTTTATCTCTTAATTTGTCTGAAAGCTTATATACATCAAATGTTTCCAGAAAATTGTTAAGGTTCTTATTATTTAATATATCTATATTTTCTCCATAGTATGTCTTTAGAGCTTCTTCTCCAAGCATCTGCATTGCAGTTCCGGCATCTTTTCCTGAGAAAAATCGTCTCATTTTTCCAGAATAATCGAAAGTCACAAGGTTCGTTGCAAGCGCTGCTCCAACGACATTAGCTGTTGCCATAACATTATCTCTATTAGCATCTTTTGGTCCACTCTTCTTATCATTCAAGAAACTAAGCAATTCCTCGCTATGCTCATTTATTTCTTTAACTGCTCTTGGAACATTTGGATAATTTAAAAGATTATATTTTATCCATTCGACTGAATTTTGTCTACGCGCTTTTTCTCTACTGCGCATAGTTCCAAGACCTCCGACCATGCCGTCTTCGCGTTCAAACTGTTCTCTTAATGCTGCTCTTGTAAGACCATCATATCTGTCAAGAGTGTATCTGGCATCCGATATCTGCCTGATTTGTTTTAGCTTCTCTCTGGCATATTTTACAACATCCTGGCCGATGGCATATCTTTCTTCTTCTCTTAGATTTCTGTCAGTCTGCTTATTTGTCTCCTTATATCCGGTATATGCATATGCTGATTTTAAAAGAGCCTGGTATTGCTCTTTATAATATTCTAGATTGCTGTTGGCATTCATCGGCGGAAGCTTTGCAATATTCTCCATCGCTGTACGCATATTATTGTAAGGTGAACGGGTAAACAGTCTAAGTCTCACGGAATCAGCTGCTTTTAGCTTCTCAGAGAGTTCATTATTTCTCTCGGCAAGCTTGTTATTGAATAAAAGTTCTGGCTGATCATGTACTGTTCCCCCATCTACTTTTGCAAATATCATTACACGGCCATTTTTTTCATGAGCAATCGGTTCATCCGGCTGTTTCATTCTCTCCTTATCTGATACAGGATACTCATCCTTTTCAAAACCGTATTTGCGAAGATCACTGAAGTATGCTTCATATTTAAATTGTTTTTTAAAGTTAATATTGTTTCTAACATCGTTAACATAAATCTTCTGCAAATTATTAGCATTCGCCAACACTATCTTGCTCATAAACTCCGGCATACTCATAGTGCTTTCTGTTCCATCTGTATTATAAAGAACTGTATTTTTCAAAAAATCATCCTTAGGATTTTCCATCAATGACTTTTTATCTATTTTCGCGCTTGCATCTTCTGCAGCAGTTGCAAAATCATCAATTTCATAATCACTCAAGTCATCACTATTGACATATTCATACATCCAATTTTCTACTAGATAAATTCTATTCGCCCAATAAGATGTGTAATCGCACTGTGCTTTGAACTTAGTGCAAAGCGATTTTTCTTCTTCGCTCAGGTCATCTGCAAAGTCTTTTTTGAAGTTCTCAGCCTCCATAGTTATGATCATGGCATTGTTGACACTCCAGTAATTTTCGACCAATTTTTTGCCTGGAAGCCTGTCGTCGCACAGCTCCTCTAAATTTATAAATGTCTCATTAACCTCTTTAAGTTTTTCGCGAACAATATTTGCACGCTCCTGTTGCATTTCCTGCCTGATCTCGTCCTGCGATTTATTTTCAGCTTTTGACTTCTCTTCAATATATGCATTCATTGTTGCCCTGTCATCATTGAACAGTGTACCTATTTTTTCGTTATATTCATTTATCGCTTCGAGTTCCTGCGCTGTAGCATTCTGTGGTATCTGCTTAAAAAAAGCTTTTACATATCTTTTGAATGTTCTACCCTTAGCTGTCTGCTTTTTAAACATATCCTCATATGCAATCGTATCATGTATCATCTTTTCACGGAGCATTTCAGCTTTTTCTCTACGTACTTGTCGCTCCTCTGGCAAATATATTTTTAGAGGTTTGGCATTCTCCATAGGCTTATTTCTTATCATCTCAATGGCATCTTCATCAGCAATCGGTGATTTGTAGATGTTCTCCATCATATAATCAAGCAATGCCCTTTTTTGCTTGTCTGTTAAACTTATGTTGTTTTCCTTTTCAACTGTTTTAATATAGTTGTATGTACTAGAATAAGGTACTTCAAGTCCCATATCAGTTCTCCTTTCAGTTTGCTTTTATCATCATTTAGCGCAAATAATCAGCTAGCTGATATACGCGTGTTCTTGTAAGCTGTGCACCCTTGTTTGACATAGCCATAGACTGTAGGCTTCCACCTTCATATTCCTCTCCTGCTTCCTTCATCTGTGCGTCCCTGTCCTTGATCCAGTTCTTCTCCTGTGAAGTAAGTGAACTCATGGTATCTGTATCTAGTGTATTCTTAAGCTGTGCCCATATTGAATTAAGCTCATCATCCCAAAGCTTATAAATCTCGCTCGAGAGTGTATTCATATCATCCTGGGTATCTGCTTCATTTTCTAATTTGTCCGATAATTCATCTGCTTGTGCCTGTACCTGTGCCAGCTCAGCGTCTATAGCAGATGTGCTTTCTGTACTGTCACTTTCAGAATATCCCGAAAACCCCGTCTTTGCATTCTCATTGTATATGCCATAAAATGGAAGTGTAGTATCTGTATCGTCGATTGCACTTCTGACCCAATCGAGATATTCCTCCGGAAGACTGCTTATTGAAGCTCCTTTAGCATATATATAGATGTCTTTGGCATCATCAAGGCCATAAGCTGTGCTTGATACATATTTTCTTCCATCTGCCAGTTCTTCTTTACCTTCCTCTTTGTCATATGAGATACTTTCAATCTTTGTCTTGTAAGTATACTCATCTACTTTCTCGGGTGTAGCAAACTTTCCTGTAAAATTACATGTATATACTGTTCCGTCCGGATAGTCATCTCCTGTATCTCCTGCATCCGTATCATGATACATTCCCTCAAAAGATCCATCCTCTTTTACAGTAAGTTCTGTACTCCATGCACCTGCACCACTTGAGAATGAGTATGAATATTTTGCCATTTCTGCAAATATTGCACTATTTTCGTCTTCTGACGTATCATCTGATGTATTTGTCTCATCTGCCACAGCACTTTGTGTCTGTGTACTTCCTGTCGAACTAGTTTTTGTACCACAGCCCATCATACCTGCCATACTTATTATCATTGCTGTGCTTACTGCCATAACCATTTTCCTTTTCATCCTTAAATCTCCTTATACATATTTTGCTTAATTGACATACTGTCCTATCTTTTTGTATATGATAACACATTAAGTGAGACAAAAGTGAGACAAACTTGACTAATAATAACAAAAGTACAGGTCATTATCGACCTGCACTTTTATATAGTACTTTATTCTTACTGTTTTGCGATAGCTCCAGGTTCTTTCTTTGCCGCTTTTTTTGTTTCATTATAGAGAGCATTTTTTGCCGCATCTATTCCATCAATGCGTTGTCTTTTAGCTGTAGCAATATCATTATAAATCTTTTCTCCTACTATTTTTCCAAAGCTGTTTTTTTCTGAGAATAGTGATTTCAGTTTGCCTGCTTTAGCGAGATTACAGCCATTTAGGGCAGTCTTGAAAGTACTATTTTTCTTTACAAGATCCACAAGATTTTCGTATCCGCCTTTTTGAACAAGCGACTCGATATCAATCCTTTTGCCTGCGCGATTATCCGCACGTACCATGTATCTTACAGTATCAATAGCCAGCGCTTCTTTTGCATAATCTACTGCTTCTTCGACTTTCTCTTCCTTTAGCATACGCTCACTGAATGTACATTTCTCCTTCGCCATCTCTTCTAAAAGCTTCTTCACCGGAGCATTCTGTGCTTCACCTGCACTATGTTTAAAAGCAACATCTGCGTACTCTTCGTAGGATTTTTGTACCTGTTTTAGATTCAAAGCAGTCTGCTTGTGCTGTTTTATCCTATCAAGTCTGGTCACGTGATCTGTTACAAATTCCATAACATAGTCAGAGAATTTTTTTAATGATCCATGCTGCATGAGCTTTTTATCTCCTGCCATCCTTGCAGTTGCATGTGCCAATTTATTGAAGTGTTCATCAAGCTCATTGATCCTGTCGGATGGTGCGGCATCTGTAAGTTTATATTCTCTAAGTGGCATCAATTCACTCTGTACGGCTTCTAAAAGTCTAAGGCTTTTTGCATCCATATCTTTTGAAGCGGCTGATACGAGCTTATCGCATGCATTAATAAGCTTTTCGGCCTTTTTATTTAATGAAATGTCCATAAATCTGCCCGGCTTATCCACGTGTATATCTTGCTTTAATAAACCATCAGCTCCTATATGAACCTCATCCTTTACAAAGATCATTGTATGTTCTTTTTTATCAGTATAGATAATGAGATTCTCTTCTCTTTTCTCAGAAAGATTTTTATCTTCATGTATAAAGAATCCGTTCATCTCACCTATCCGTTCCATCTGAGCTGCCCAAAAATGCTCTGAAGCGTTATAGGCGGCCTTTGTAGTAGGCGCTAAAAATGGATGTTTCTCATCAAAGACAATACTCAGTCCGTTATTTATAGTATCTTCGATATCTACATATGCGTAGTCAGGACTGGCAACTATACCTGCCTGAAAACGCAGAGCCGACATATCCAATACTACCAGTTCATTATCTGATATAAATTTCTGTGCTTCCTGCTCTGAGATCTTATATCCATACGCAGTCATATTAGATATAATCTCGTTTGATACAAACATCATCTCCACACCATCTCCGAAGATAGTGCTATATGTCTTCAAAGCCTCCTCATATGAAGCCTTGTGATTTACTATATCTGCACATCCATCTTTTATTGCATCAAGCACCGGCAACTTTCTTTTTGTATACTCAATATCTGCTTTTGTATACTCAAAGATCTGTTTCATAGCTTTTTCTTGTGTATTCTCTTTTTCAGCACGGAAAACAGCCTCATCAAATGACATATTATCATTTTGCATATACCATTTGCTTTTTATCACAGTATACTGTTCAGGTGTGATTACCTTTTCTCCAAGTGCAAGCAGCATAACAACTTCCTCGTTATGTCTTCTGCATTCATCAGCACTTTTGCCACGAACCTCCGGAGTCCACATAAGTGTCTGCATCCATCTGCCCAATTTTATTTTTTTATTCGGACTAAACGGAGCTATCAACTCTTGTTCTATTTTTTTGAAGGTCACATATTTTTTAGCATTATTAGATTCTGCATCAATCAGTGCCTTACGGCATATTTTTGAATATTTTAATCTCTCCTGCATCAGCTTTGGATGACCATAAAATTTTGAATTTTTGATATCCGGCTTCTTATCTGCAACGTTTGACTGTATTTTCCAATAATTTTCAAATTCTGCCTCAAGATTTTTTTCAGCTGGCTCTGCGTCCTTTAGTTCAGATTCAAAATTCTCCTTTGCAAGTCTGACCGCTTCGTCAATATCTACATATTCCAGATATTTGTTGGCATCATTTTGCATCGCTACTCTTATAGTACTTCGCATATCCATCTCAACAGATCTGCTTTCACGGTTATCCCTGCCAAGCTGCTCTACATGTTGCTTTATTGCTTCCTGATGTTTTTTCTCATATCTTTGTCTTCTAAGTGGAGACATTGATCTAAGCTCTGGTTTTATTTCTTTACCCTGTTCTAAAAGTTCGGCTTCATTCGCAGATTTGATCACAGCCTTGTGAGCTCTTATTGTCTCAAGTCTTTGAGTCTTGTCAGCCATAAAATCAGTAAATGAACCATCTATAAAATCAATCATGGCATTATTCGGCGAAGCATCAGCGCGAAGCTTAGAAGAATATATGTAACCAGACTGAACAGCTTTTGAAATGGCATCATCAAACTTTGCTATACTTTCATCTGTCGCTGTATCACCAAGACTTAGTTCTCTGAGCGAATTTAAGTTACTGCTAAAAGTCTCATATTCCTTGGAATTATCTGATGAGAGCTTTGAAAATTTCTCAATCAGCACATTAAGTGACTTTTGAAAACCATAATCCATATATTTTCCCGGTTTATCAACCGAATACTCACCGGTATCCATATTTCCTTCTATCAGAAGTATTCTGCCCGATTTGGCACTTCTTAGAGTCATATCTGGCACATCAGTTGATTTTTCCGATACATCTGGCTCATCCACTTTATCCATAGCATATTTTTCATAGATTTTATTATTATTACTCAAGGCTGCAATAGATTTTGCCTGAAATACTTCTGTCGCATTCATATATTCAAAATCCATCTTTACTTTATTATCATGTTCTGCCTTGATATATGTGAATCCCTTCTGTGTAAACTCAACCGGATCTGCGATAGCATATCTTGGATTAGATACTTCTGTCGCCATCATCTGAAGCGGTCTTATCTGCATTGTAAATGATTCATTTTCATTTACCATTATATCTAACAATTCTTTTTCACGTTTCAAACCATAAGATTTTAATGTATTTATGCTATCTTTTAGATTGAATATTGTTTCAAATTCTTTTGAAGCAAGTCTGCTATAAATATCTTTTGTCAGTACATCATCTGCCTTTCCTGAAAGCAAAGTATCCACATCTGATTTTAGTTCTTCTACGCTCTTGTTGTCGTGAAATAACTTTTGTCTGGCAAGCTCCATTGTATCTTTTGTACATTCAAACAAATATTCAGCAGCCTTTTCCTTTGTAGCATCCGCCTGTGCCATCACATTGGCAACAGTCATAGGTAAATTCTCGTATTTCATATACCATGCGCACTTTGTGTTTACATATTCTTCCTGTGTCAATGCACCTTGACATAATGCAGCCTCGATTACAACACGCTCGTTATGAGCTCTGCACTCATCAACTGTCTTATTATCACTCGCATGATCCCACATAAAAGTCTGTAAGAAACGTTCCGTACGAATTGATCCCGACGGTTTACCCGCTTTATAAAAAACATTTTCGATGCTCTTGCTAAACAGTAACTCTTTTTTTACTCCTACTGCTAAAACATCAAGCAATATATTGCGACACTGTCTGGAATAAAAAAGGCGCTGCTTCATAAGCTCAGTATTTCCAGCCAAAAATGAATCCGGGATATCTTTACTTAGACTCGCCTCTTTCATTCTATTCCAATACTTTTCCTGTGCTGATTGAAGATCATTTTCATTCGGTTCGTAGAAAGCAAATTCTTCTTCACAACTAGCTCTTGCTCTCTCAATTGCTTCTTCATATCCAACATATTTCACATTACTTCTAGCATCAGCAAGCATCGCTTTTGAAAATGTTATGTTGATAAATGCACTTACTTCGTGAGTTTTCCTTGACTCATCCAGAGCTTTTTTAATCTGATCGTCTAGTAATTTTCTTCCAAAAGGTGACAAATCTTTATGACGCGGATCTATGTCTCGTCCACGTTCTGCTTCCTCAGCCTCTAGTGCGAGTGCAACTGTAGCCTTGTGCTCCTTTACCGTATCAATTCTTGATCTTATTCCTATGGCAAAATCGCCCAGATCCTTTTCGATAAAATCAATAAGTTTTTTATTATCTGAAGAATTATTGTGCAAGACACTAGTACATTTGTACGCATCCCGTACCAATTCTGCAATAAATGAATCAAATGCTTCGATTCTATCGTCTGTTGCCTCATCCCCGACAGAAACAGTCTTTAATTCGTTGAACTTATCGATAAAAGCCTGATACTCTGGTCCAGTCCCTGCCGGAATAGCTGAAAGCTTATCCGATAGTTTATTTACATCCCGCTCAAGGCTTCTGTCAATATATCTTCCCGGTACATCTACACGTACTTCTGCAGACAATCCATGATCGGATGAATGTTCATATGCGATTATCGTTCTTCCCTCACATCTTATGACAACCATGGCAGGATCATCAAAGTCTCTCTCTCTTTTAGGAGTCCTAAGATGCCTATCATTCAGTTCGAATCTCTTTAACTTGTCGTTTTCTACTACAGACCTGATATCTCTCGCCCCAGTGTAATTTTCTGAAATGAATTCGCTTTTATAATTGTAAAAGCTATCTTTATTTTTTTCAGGAATATAGAAAGTATCTTCGTTTGTCAGATCCTCTGTCTCAAGAATTGCGTAGTATGGATTGCATATCTGGGATGCCATTATCTGCATCTTTTGATTTTTATCTCCAAGTTCCCATTCACGCGCAATAGACTCCTTTTCTTCGGATGATACATACCATCCAAAATTTTTCAGATCATCTGTACAGTTTAAGGCATTAAATGCCAAATATGTACCTTCCATCATTATAAGAGCATAGTCATCCTCGAGCTCTTTTTGTACACTCTTTTGTTTTTCTTCATTTATACTGCCGTTAGGATTATGTGTTTTTTTGTAATAAGACTCTTCTCCTCTTACAAGCTTCTGACATGTCTCTTTTATTCTTTCCGTGGCATTTCTTGCCTTATTAATCTCAAAAGACAGCATCTCAAACAGTCTTTTCATCGGATATTTGAGCTCTTCTATCACCTGTTTTTCGGCAGTATCCTGATCCAGGCCGCTTTCTATAAGTGACTTTTTCCTGCAATCTGCAAACTGCTGTGGAGTAATCTTATTCTCTCCTAATGCCACAAGGGCAACAACCTCTTCATTGTGCAACTGGCAGCTCGCCTTGTCGGCATCTACTCCTTCTAGCCATATAAGTCTCTGAAGCCAGCGCATGGCAACAACTTCTTCAGCGGATTTGTAAGTGCTTTTCATAGAATTTACAATATCATAAAATGTCTTATATCTGAGTGCAGATTTGGCCGCTGACTTAAGCATCGCACGACGACAGGCATCCGAATAATCCTGACGCCTTTTAATTGCTTCGATGTTATTGTCGAATTTTCTTACCGGAACCGGAGTGTTATTAATTTTTTGTTTTTGCCAGAAATCCTTGCGCTCATCCTCTAAATTTTCACGATCCGGCCCTTGTTTTACTATTTCAGCATATACTTCTTCTATTGCCTTTTCTTCAGTATTACCAGCTTCCATTGACAACCTTAGAAGGTGTGTAGCGGTAGCCATCGTAGTTCCCTGTGATTTTTTAAGTTCCTGTGATATTTTATTTCCCATATTCGTATGCCCTTTTCGCAGTTGTTCGGTACTTTAACAGTGCCATTATTTTTTTCCTAAAGCTGTTGATCTTGTTATGGTTGATGCTTTGGATACTGGTTTCTTTAATAGAGTATCCAGTTTTGATGTATTCTCTATCGGTGTCAGGCCTTCCTTGATTTTCTTATAATTATTCATTCTTTTTTCATGTTTTCCTATTGAAGCCCTATTTTTATCAAGCTCTTTCTGATCATCTACCAGCAAATCATCAAATTTGGACTTATATTCAAT
>CAVICC010000004.1:53782-60684 GCA_963641405.1 bacterium
TTCAATAGCTGTACAATAATTAGAATAATCTTCAGCCGAAATTCCATTGTTAAAATCCATTAAACCATTAAACCTATATTGAATTTCAAAGAGATTTGAACGTAATTCAAGTGCTGCCTTGTATCTTGTTCTTCCAGTACCAAACAAACGGTTCAATTTCTTTCCTTTTATTTTGATATATTCATCTACAGCATCAACAACTTTCGTTACGGTTTCTTTATATGCACAAAGATCTTCAATTTTATAATTTTCCTTTTTAAAATCAATGGTCTGCTTTAATGTATCTACAAATGATTCCTTTTCATTGTCAGCATTTACTTTGCCTAACGTATCGAAACTCTTAAAGATATTCAGAAATTTCCCTGATCCATCATCAGCATTCAAAGTATATGTAAGAGTATTTATTGCCTCCTCCGCGATCCTTCCTTTTTCAATCATAGATGAGCATAAGTACTCCTGTGTCTTTATTCTTCCTTTATAGATATCTATTATCTCCTGACATTCTCTCCTTTTATCTATTTCCAAACTTTTTTGGGCCGATATTTCATCATATCTTGCTATACTCTCATTCATTTTTTGATATTCTGAGTCAATTTTCTTTTCAAAAAATTTTTCTTTTATTTCATGTACTTCTTTATCATATTCTGATGTTATTATGTCAGGCTGTATAAGGTGCTTTACTGTCTCCACATATCCGCTTATATATGGTGATTTGAGCATTGGCTTACACATGTCGGAAACCAATTTATTTTTATTTTCTGATCCCTGCACGATCCACTGTATAGAATCAAATATCTGATTATTATCCTCAGACATGCTATCCATCATTGATCTTTGCATTTCTTTTTTTTCATACTTTTCTTTCAGACTTTTTTTAAGTTCTTTGCCTGTTATCTGCGTAAGAATGGTGTCATAATCATATAATTTCTTTAGATGATTTTCAGACAATGCTTTGTTTGGATCTGCAAGTTCTTCCATAAGGCTGTTGCGAAGATAATTGTGAATCGGTGTCATCTGATTATGTGACTTAAGTTCTCCAAAAATTGTCTCTACTCTGTATGCATCTTCACCGGTAAATCCAGCTGACCTTGCATTATTATATGTTTCTAACATATTATCAACAAAGGACTTAATTTTATTCTCGTCATCTTCATTTAAAAATACTTTTTTGTCTTCTTTTCCATAATAATCTTCAAAATCAGTAATTTTAACATCTTTTACTGAGTCAAGGAATACGCCCAGATCTTCTTTAGCTTTAGCCTGTACCTCCTGTTTCTTTTGACGCATAGCTTTATTTATCTCAATATCTACCGGAGCAGACAGATAATATCTGGTATATGGATTTTCTTTTAATTTTTCAAATCGATGCGGTTCCTTTTCGCAAAGCTCGTTTAATTTATTGATTGCCTTAAGCAGCTTTTCATTTTTCTCTACCAGGTCATCAATATCATTTTTCAAATTATTAGCGACATGAGGATCATCTAATCTGTCATAAAGTTTGTCTCCTGTGATGACATGGAGCAATTTAAAATATGTATTTATCTTCTTACTCTGTTCAATTTCATTTGAATCATCTAACTTTGCTATCGCTCCAAGCAAACGGCTTAGAATTTCCTCATGTATATTCGTCATTGTCTCTTCGCTTCGAAGAGTCTTTATTATCTTATTAAAAGATGAGTTGATGTTGATATTTGAGCTATATTCCCTAACCTGATCAATATTTCGTCCTATATAGTCAAGGCAATCGACAACCTTTTCAAATTCATTATGTTCTCTTTCTGCATTGATATTTAAATTTAAATCGATATCAATATCATTAATTGGACTGTCTGTATAGAAATCAATAAATGATTTCGGATAAATATGTGAGTTTAATACCTCATTTAGATTTTTGGCTGTATATGAAAGTATTTTTCTTAAAATTTGTTCTTGTGTTGGCACAATTATTTACCTCCTTATCAATATTTTTATATTTTTTATACATATCTAAATTTCTTTTAACGTTATCTTTTCTATTAATAACATCTGTCATTTGTTTATTATAGCCATCCAGCTTTTGCTGGTGATGGTCCATGATATCAATAGCCTCATTATATCTTTGATATCCATTGTCAAACAATATGCGATTCTTTATGGTCTTATAATTTTCAAAACTATTACAAATTACTTTCAATGAATCCCTGAGTTCTACAGCTGCCTGATATCTTATCTTGCCATTTCCGAAGCGATGATTTAATTTTTTCTGCTTATATTTAACATACTCGTCTGTCTGTTTGTACATATTTTGAATTGCTTTCCTAAAGAGCTCATTATATGACACTGCCTTGGATAGATCAAGAAAAGAGGTAAGTCCATCAAGAATTGTCCTGCCAGTCTGTCTGTATGGCATATTATATAACTCCGTATAACTATTTATCATTTTCTCAAACTTATTTGAGCTATTTTTGATATGCTCTGTGTCATATAGAATGCCTATTGCATTTTGTGCGCTATTCGCCTTATCTTCAATTGTTCTTTTCAAGGGTTTCTCAGCAGCTATCCACGTCGAATATTCATCATAGACACATTGCGCATTATCATAATCAGCTTTTTGGTCCGCTATCGCCTTATTTATCTTTGCAATTTCGGCATCACATTGTTTGATCTTTTCATTTTCCTGTTTTATTTTATTTGCAAGAAATGACTCTCTGACCAGCATGAATCCTTTGTCTTTTCGCTCTTCCTTATCAGGAGCAATTAGTTTTGTTGTAATATTGGCATAAGACCCAAGATACAAAGATTCAGTCAGTTTCTTACATTCTGATGATGCTGTAAGACTATCGTTATTTGCAGTCTTTATAATCCCCGAAACTGTTTTAAAGACATTATTACCAGGTGCATCCATAAGATCAACCATCTGCTTTTGGCTATCAATCTGGCTGTTTTTTTCTGTAAGCTTTTCCTTAAGTGTCTCACCAGTCATCTCCTCTAGCAGGTCACAGTATGTCTTGATTTTACCAATATCATTTCCAATATCAATAGAGTCTGCTAGCACATCCATCAGACGGTTCCTGATATAGTAATGAAGCTGTGTCATCTCATCCTTTGATCTTAATTCTTCAAATACCGTATTTATTTCATCAGCTTCTTTTCCCTGGAATCCTTTTTTTCTTGCCTTTTCATATGTATCGATCATCCAGTTTGCGTATTCTTTTATTTTATCATGGTCTGCCTCGTTCTCAAACTCATTTACGTCATTTGATCCGTGATAGCTCTCAAATATATTAATACGTGTATTTATAATAGGTAATGCCATATTTATCCTTTCTTCTCTAATCGTTTATCCTAACGTTTATCATCTTCACAGTATTGTAATAATTGTTTAAAGTATAACACACCTATGTGGACAAAAGTAGGACAATAATCAAAAAAGCCGAAAATACAATTTATGTATAATATTTTCGGCTGTGATATTAATTTAATGTATTAAGTTGCTTCGATTTTTTACAATATTCTGCTCTTTTATATTATTTCCGTCCCCAGTATATCTATTGTAATCTTTAGTTCTTTCTTCTGATTGCTTCATAGCATTTTTTAATCTTTTTTGTTTGTTTTCTAAGTTCTCCTTGGTTGGCTTTAATTCCTCTATTATTCTTAGGTCTTCTCTGAATTTTTCTCCTTCTTTTCCATTAATACATAATTCCTTTGAAGCATTATACATGTTTACCTTTGTTATCAGGTCAAATAATGAATCGCGTAATGTTTTTGCTGCTTTGTAACGCTTGTTTCCAAGTCCAAAATGACGATTGAATTTACGCTCCTTAAGGCTTACATAGTGTCTTGCTGCCTTCCAAGCTTCATTAAGCCGCGTTATATAATTATCATTTATTTTAACATTGTTTGAAATATCAAACAATGATCTGCCATCATTGTACGGATAAGTAATTGTATCTCTAATGGATCTCTTGCCTCCATTTAACGTACTGCCCTCCAAATTTTTCAATGCAAGTTCTAAAGCATTAAATTCAAATGAATTATTTACATGGCGATTATTTGATAGCAATGTATTTTTATCGTCATCAATATTATTGCTCTGACATTCTATATCAATCTGATAATCTGTCATTCTCTTCACTAGCTTGTCCTGTTTAAATGCTTCAATTCCTTGATTTGCCTTATTTATTTTGTTGTTTATCTTTATCAGTTTTATTCCATTATCTCGCCAAAGCTGCTCAGCAGTTCCGTATATAGCCTTCTCTCTTTCTAAACAATTATCTATAAATATCTCTCTTTTTTCTTTAAATCCCTTAGCCTCCATCAATTCTTTGGAAGGATTAAATATACTATCTACTGCTTGTTCACAACCTCTTTTGAACGGCATTTCCATATTATTCATTTGGCTTAATTTCTTTGTTGATTCAAAAATATTATTTTTCTTTGTATCCATTATTATATTAATGAGTTTATTTTGACTTTTTTGAATCGTTGCGTTAAATTTTGCATATACTTCACGGCTTGCTATTTCCAAAAAGACCTGTCTATATTTTGCTAGCTCCTGCATATCCTCTTTCATATCTTTTGAGTTAGCAAGAAGCTCCATTATTTTATTGCCAATATATATATGCACTGGATTAGGCTCTTTGCTCTCATACATTTTGTCATATAGACTCTGTGCTTTTTTAGACCTGTCACGTGGTGATGCTCCATTCAAAAGTTCATTGGCTATGTTCTCAACAAGCTTCTTACTCTCTTCATCAGCAAATTCGGGAACGTCTTTTTTTCTATAATAATCAATAAAAGGTGTCACCATATCCTTGTTACTAGGGTTACAAATAAATTTCATATCCTCTAATAATTTTTTGATCTGCAATTCCTCTTGCTCTTGCTGCTTTTGGATTTTCTTTGCCTCAATTTTGGATGCCCCTGTTAAATAACCAACAAAACATTCTGAAGCCACCATATTATGCATATCTGTATCGCCATTACGACATATATTAAGAAATACCATCAGGCCCTTTTGTAGTTCGCTATTTTTCTCTACTTCCCTGATCTGTGCCTTTCTTACTTTGTTATTATTCTTTGTTGATGTCTCTCCGGTGATTGCCGAATAAGCTATGTAATTGCTTTGAACGCGTTGCATACGCTCCTTTGCATTATCTTCATTCATTCCGGTAATCGCATCTATCATGTTATCTAAAAAGATTTTGTGGATAAAAGTCTGCTCCTTTTGTGAATGTAATGGCTCAATAATGGAATTGTAGAGTTTTTTTATGTTACTTGGCATATTACGACTGCTCATTTCCTTTCCATATCTATTGACAAACGATGTAAATTTATCCACAAAGGCATATGCCTGATCTGTGAAGTCAAAACTACTGGTCAAGGCATCTTCTGATATATTAAAACCACTCATATATGTCTCGTATATGAGCTGTAATTCCTTTAAATTATTTTCTATTACTTCAATATTCTTTTTTTTATCAGGCATTATTTATCCCTCCATAATTTTTCTTAAACTGTTTTAACTATAAATTTTATTTTTTTATTATAGAGTTTGATCTCTTATTCTCTTTAAGCTCGTTACTATTCATTATATTAAGACTGAATGATTGGCTTCTATGTCTTATATTTTTATATTTTTTATACAGTTCTATATTCTTATTAACTTTTGTAACTTTAGAATTTAGAGTTTTGATCTCATTGTCGATTTTTTGAATTTTTTTCTCTGACTTATCTATATAAGTACTATATAATTTTGGAGTTATAGCCATTTTTCCTGCGTTTAATTCTGCCATATCGTATACTAGTGATTCTAAAGCTGTCTGAAGCTCTGACGCCGCCTGATATCTGATCTTGCCATTTCCAAAGTGCCTGTTCAGTTTATTCTCCTTATATATAGTATATTTTTCCACCATTACTAGTGAATCTGCTATCTGCCGTGCAAACTCATTATTCCATTGTTTATCATTTGATAAGTCAAGGAACGATTTACCATCATTGCCCAAATTTTTTATTCCATCAAGAATAGAACAATCGAAAAAAGTATTAAAACTGCTCATCATATTATTGAATGTTGATGAACTGCTCCTGATATGATTTGTACTACGCAAAACATTTATTGCAGCTTGCGCACGTTTAGCATTTTCTTCTATCTTTTTTATATTATTTAAAGCTTTCTCGATAGATTTACTAAAATTTTTTGTACTATTAATTTTGCCTTCTTCTACACTCTTTTGCGCAGATAATTGTTCGATCTTTTCTTTAAATCGAGCAGCCTTGGCATTTTCCTGATCTATCTTATTTGCAAAAAAGCTATTTCTTTTATGCATAAAGTTTGCATTACTCATATCTTTTTCGCTTGGTTTAATAAATTTATTAACCACATCAACATATGGGCTAACATAGACAGACTCAATGACATTCTTGCACTCTGTACCTGTTTTCCCTTTTATATTTGTGCTGGCAAGAATACTATGAACAGCCCTGAACATGTTATTATCCTTTGCACCCACCAGGTCAATGAGCTGCTCTTTCTTTTTAGGCTCACGAGCTTCTTCTCTTAGCTTTTTATCTAATTTTTTTCCTGTCATATTGTCGAGCATCTCGGCATATATATTCAAGGATGCAAAATCATCATTTTTTGCCAGCTCGTTTACCAAACGATTTCTAATATGGCTGTGAATAGGAGTCATCTCATCTTTGGTCTTTAATGCATTAAATATACTTTTGACTTTCTGGGCGTTTTCACCTTTGAAATTGCTTTTTCGTGCGTTCTTGTATGACTCGACCAATTTATCGACATATTCACTTATTTTCTTTTGATCATCATCATTATCAAATTCCCTGAAATCCTCTACCTTATAGTAACTTTCAAATGGTGTGATTTTAATATTCTTTACATCAGAAAGGAATTTATCCAAATC
>CAVICC010000004.1:60694-65727 GCA_963641405.1 bacterium
TGACACGTAAAATTTGATATATCTATTTCCCTTAAACTCCATTATGGTTTCGAGTGGTTTGTCTTTATTGAGTTCCTCAAGCATCTTTAGGCCCTCAAAAAGTTTTGGATTTTTTTCTACTTTCGACTCTATAACTTCCTGTGAATACTTTTCATTATTATTTAATGATTCGTATAAACTGTCGCTAGTGATATCTTTTAATGTATCAAAAATACGTACGATATTTTTTCTATCAGCAGTTATTTCAGCCTCTTTCGTCTCTGTGCTGAGCTTTGATATCGTATATATAAGACTGCTATACAGCGCCTCGTGAACATTTGTTAAGTGGTCAGATTTGCGCAATTTCTCAATGATATTTTTATAATCAGGTACGATATTTCCTCTGCTTCCATAGTTTTCTATATGTTTATGATTTTCGTTGCAGAAAACCAGATTGCCTACAAATGTGTTAAACTTTTTCTTGCTGTCGTCATCTTTGTATGGATCAAGCTTTAAAACACTGTCTATATCAGTCTTCATCTCACTTAGCTTTTCCATGATTTCAGCTTGTTCTTTACTTACTTTTGATTTTGCTTTTTGTTTTGGTGCTTCAGGTTTTCGTTTTTCTGCCTTTGGTGCTTCATGTTTGATTTTATTCGTTTTCTCTTCAAGCCCCTTTACCTTCTTAAAGTCACTGTAAAGTTTTGAGAAGTTGGAAGAAAATGCTTCAGTATTTGTCATAAAATTATATTCAGAATCTGTAAAATCAGCACTATGCTCCCTTAATCTTTCCGTAATATCCATCCAATCCATCTCTGGATACGCTGAAGCAATAGGCGAAAATCTACACGCTAACGCATATAAGTCCTCAAAAGACTCTATCTTTACCTTTACTACATTTAAACTTCTATCTTTTAGAACCAATTTTCCACTCATGATACGAAAATACGTATCCATTATGTCATCGGCATTTACCGGTAAATTTCCATATTTAAGCATCTTCTCCCACATTACAACAAAATCCTGATATTTCATATCTTATCCTCAATCCTTCTATCTTTTATGTTTAATCTTAACAGTTACTATTGTACAAAGTATAACACACTGGCACAGACAAAAGTGAGACAAATTTGTCTATTTTTTCAAAACTGATCGATCCGCTGTTTTTTTCTTGATATCAGCATTTTTTCTAGCAAGCTGATCGTCAATTTCTTTGATTTTCTCAGTCTGTCTACCCTTTATATGATCCATTTTGTTATCATTTACGTAGCTTTTATGCATAGCGATCAATTCTGCGTAAGCAAGGCTCTGCCCATCTTTTACAATACGTCTTTTAAGATCTGCAACCTTTTTCTTTGGTACATTTGCTTCAAGTGATCTCTCAAGATAATCCAAATCAAGATGATAGAAAGTCCTTCCTTCCTCTTTTACGCGTATCTCATATTTTTCAATTGCATTTTTCAATTCAGGATTTGCATATCTATGAAATCCCGAGAGAATATATACAACAGCTTGTTTGCGCAGTCTTCCTCCATCACTCTTCTGCCCTTTAATCTCCTCCTGTCTTGCACCGTAATCCGTGTGCTCGTCAAGATAATCACGGCATGCCTTGTATAAATTCTCAAGACTTGCCTCTTTCTTTTTATCATCTGTTGCCTTATTGTATCCGATTGCAGAGCGAATGATTGCCTCAAACTGTCTAGGATGCTTGCTGCCACCTGTAACCCTCTGATCTGCTGCTACTGCAAAGTAATCCAGTGCCTTATTCATAAAGTCATCGACATTCTCCAGTACAGGCTGTGTTGGCTGTTTTTGTGGTTCTCTTTCAACACCATTTTCATCAAACTTCTTGTTAAATGAATCGAAACTAAGATTAAGGTCAGCCTCTGCTTCGTATTCCCCGACCAAATCGCCCGATCTCTGGAAGCTCTGTCTTGAATCATTATTTAATATGTTATTCTCTTCATATGCAGCTTCTATATTTTCATCTGCTTTTTCTTCTACTTTTTCTTCTACTTTTTCTTCTGGCTTATCATCTTTTATAACTTCTTGCTCTTTGTTATTATCTAATTTATTATCTTCTATATTATTTGCTTTATTATCTGATGTATTATCTTTAATATTATCTGCTTTATTGTCTTCTGTTTTGATTTTCTGATTAATTTCCTGATTAATTTCTTGATTATTTTCCTGGTTATTCTGTTTGATATCCTCTTTTTTATCCTCTTTAAAATCGAAGCTATCTTCTATGACATATCCTTCATAGTATGTCTTCTTAGTGTGAACCAGATCATCTCTTAAATTTATATTAAGATATTTATCCACATTAAGTTTATTAAACACATATTTATTAAACTCCCTTTGAATACTTTTTTTGTTATTCTTGGCTTCCTCTTCCCATTTGAACATCGAATCTGCGAAGATTTCCTCATCCCTCGTTGCCGAGTAACAAGCATAGTACATCCATGCCTTCTGTGCACATTTCATGCATTCTTCTTTTGGCAGTTTTTCCTTTAATTTGCCCCATCCGATTAAATCATACAAATCTCTTACTCTGGAATTAATCTCATGCTCGCTGCCTGAAGGTTCATTTTTTAATTTATTATACCAGTCAGCAATATAATGCAGTTCATGATTTATAAAGGATCTTTCCCTATCCTCTTTAGAATAATACGGGATAATCTCTCCTATTTTATTATTTTGCTCGTCAATATCATCAGGTATTTTATATTTGTCAATATCCTTCCACAGCATTTGACACATAGACGAGTGCTTTTTAAACTCTTCCATGTCTTTATCTTTATCATTCATGTTCATATATTCTAATTTTTGAATGTATGGTGTGAGATCTATTTTTGCATTATTGGGTGCCTTAGGATATTTCTCTTCTATTTCTTTAAATGTTCTTTTCGGATGTTTTACCCACTTTGCCATCTGATATGTGCGTTTTTTTAAATATTCACCTGTCTGGATCTTATTCATACCGTTACTGATGAAATCCTGCTGATCAATTTTTTTGCCGAGCGCATTTTCAAAGTTACAATAATCTTCGGAACACATTTCCGTAATATTAGGATCATTGTCAGGAGATCTATAATACCTGTCAGAAACGGATCTTAAGCCATGATACATTGCTCTCGCTATATCATGTCCATGTTTATCCCAAATAAGAGTCATAAGATCCGCGTAATACAGTCCATCTTCATATATACCGGGAAACTGTTTTACCATTTTTCTAAATCCCGTCATAGAATATTTATCATCTTCTAATTGAGAACTATCGTCCTCATAATTATTCTCGTATTCATAGTATAAACTCTCAGAATACAATTCATATCCATTATAGAATCTCCAAATGTGTTCTATGCTCTCTAATATATCCTCTCTGCTGCTAAATAAATCCACGGGTTTTGCTCCCGGCACAAGATCTCCTTTAAAGCCGGCACAGCTGTACCAATTACTTATCGCAGCCATCAGCTCATTTCTATCCTTGTCTGTGAGAGTCGTTACATTTCTGTTTTCGTCAAGTTTTTTTGCATTCGAATAAACTCTCAGCAATTCTTTAAAGGCCTCGATAAGTTCTTTTTTGTTTTCAATTGTACCATTTTCGTTTATAGACTTAATAATTGATGTCATTACTATTTTCTGTTTTTCAGGCTCTAGAGGTAAATAATATTTATACATGATATTTTTCTCCTATTATATGCTATGGTTCATGTTTACACTTTGTTTTTCAACTGCTGGTTGTTTTACTGTATTTCCTGCCACATGGTTCTTCTTAAGCAGCTGACTTTTGCGTTGCTGTAGCACTTCATCTGTAAGATCCTTATTGTGTCTTATAGACGGACAGATCAAACACAGATCACACATTATTATCTTTGTCTTGTCAATCCTGTTAGTTGCTGCATCAGAAAAGTATTTTATGGTTCGTGAATTTTTCTTTTCGATATAACTTTTACACATCAAAAGTGCATTCTGGCATTTCATTTCTACTTCTTTTGGCATGGCATCTTTATAAACTTCCTTGCCCTGTACCTTGACGTCTGTAAATGCATCTGCACAGGTTCGCAGTACATTTATCATGTTCTGAAACTCCTCAGAATCAGCACCACTTTTATGAGTAGACTGCAATATTTCAATCTCTCTATACAGATCGATTCCTTTTTTAACTCTATCCTCTATGATCTTTGATTTAGATCCGATCATTTTTGATTTTACAACTTTGGTCTCAGTATATTTTTTTTCTATCTCTTCTTTTTGTTTATTTATACGATTTTTAATATTTTCTTCACATTCATATTTAATCTTTTGAATAGCTTCTACATCTAGTTGTTTTTCTACTAATTGAGTAAGCTGTTGCTTAAGCTGCTCTTTTCCGTTTTGTTCGGCGTCGAATCCATACTCTTTGTCTACCTGGATGGATATCGATTTTTCTGCTTCTTCTTTTTCTTCTTTTATAGTATTGTTTAATCCGCTGATTTTGTCAGCCATATTCTTTTTGCTATTTTCAAATTCTGATTTCCTTTTGTCATAATCATCCAGTTGCAGTTTGTACTGCTGTTTTGTTTCTTCTTCTGCTATTTCCGGATCTTTTCCATATTTCTCTTTAATCGTATTATATTTAGCTTTTAAAGGCTCAAGTTCTTTATTCAAGGCATCTATTTCATTCATGCCATTTGTTAATTTAACTTCATATTTTGCTATCTGATCAGCATATTTTCTGATTTCTTCATTGGTTCTCTCTACTTCTTTTACCAGTTTATCAGCTTTAGCTTTCTGCTTACTTTTACCATTCTTTTTTGATTCAATATAGTTTGCATTGTCTATATCAACAAGCAAAGCATTCTTTTTGGTTATCCAACTGCCCTGTAAGTTTTTTATAGTATTAGCTTCCAGATAATTATTTCTATACAGTGCCTCTAGTTTTTCAATATCTTTTTGAATATCTAAATATTTTTTTATCTCTTCAGAGGAATTTAGTAGCTCTGGATAATCAGGTTTTTTAGGCTCATTAGCAATTAACTCATCGTTTTCTTTTTTCAGCTCTTCTAATC
>CAVICC010000004.1:65737-76862 GCA_963641405.1 bacterium
AATCTATCCTTATATTTTGCATCAATCTCATTTATTTTTTTATTTAACCGAATATCGTATTCCTGTTTACGTTTTTTTCCAAATTCTTTTGCAAAATTATCTATTTCATTTTTCAAACTATCGATAGACTCATTTTTTTCTTTATCGAACTGAAATTTAAGTTCTTCTAATTTTGCTTTTTTTTTTTTTTCTTCTTCATCTCTAATTTTATCCATATCAATATTTTTTGTTATATTAAATCTTTCATCATATTTTTCTTCTACTACATTTTCCTGTTTTTCTACCCAGGCTGCAAGCTGTTTCTTTAAATTTTCTATGCGTTCTTCTTCAAGTTTATCAATTTCTATATTTGTATATTTTTTGTAAGTTATCTCGTTTGGCATTATGTTCTCCTTCCAATACTGCTATTTTGCTATTTTATTTTTTTGCAACTTTTATCGTTGGTTTTTCCTGCTTCTTTTGTTCTGTCTGTTTGGTCTTTGAAACGGGTTTCTTGTTTTTGTCGATGAGGTCATTCAGACTTCGTTTATAATTTGAGACATTATCTGTCACATCATTTAATTTAAGGCCCTTTGGCATCATATCCGGATATGATATATAAAAACCATTTAATATTATTTCTGTTCTATATATACGATTTTTTGCATCATCGGAATATATATTAAAAAACCTATTGCGTTTTATGGTCAGATAATTTTGACATGCAGCTATGGCTTTACGTACCTTTTCATTAATTTCCTGATCTCCTTCAAAAAGTGCCTTCTGCTGCTTATCTACATCCATCATACACTCTGAGCATTCGCGTAACCTCTCGATCATCCTCTGAAACTCTTCAGAATCAGTCGAACTTTTATGTGTTGACTGCAATTCCTCTACAAGTTCGAACAAGCTAATGCCTGACTTTGCCTTATTAAAAACTGTCGAATATCTCCTATTAGCTTCACGATCTATTTCTTCCAACTTATTATTATATTCTTTTTTTAGTTTATCAATTTCTTTATTTGCATCATTGTTCGCATCACTTGTTATTTTCTCAAGGGTGTTCTTATCAGCTGATTTAAGCTTGATATTTAATTCTTTCATAACAGTTTCCGGTGTATTACTGCTGTCGCTTAGCAACCATATTTCGTGCGAAAGAGCTGTATATTTTTCATTTAATTTTGCTTTATCTTCTATATACGTTTTATTTGCATCTGTGAACGCCTTATTTTTTTTATACTCTTTTTTATTTTTATTTTTAGTATCCTCAATTTCATTTATTAGAAATTGCAGCTTTGCTTCTTCATCTTCCGAGAGCATATTCCCGTTCTTCTTTTTTTTATCAGTTAGATCTTCCTTCTCCTTTATTAAGGTTTCCATCTGTACTATGAGTAATTTTGCCTCGTTTGCATCTTTTATTTTATTAAGATTTTTTTGTGCATCTTTATTCTTGGGATTTTGTTTTAGTTCATCCTCATATATTTTAATTGTTTTATAATCTTCATCCACCTGTTTCTTCCATTGTGCCTCATCTACCTGTATATCTGCTATTTGGTTGGAATATTTATGTTTTTGCATAGTTGCTTTTTTTTCATCAAGTAATGGTAAAAAGATTTTATCGTATACTTTTTTCTTTTCATTTTTTATCTTATTGCTATAATTCTGATTAATGAGGGAGCGCTTACTTTGATACTTCATCTTTTCACTCTCTTTTCTTTCCTCTTTCCATGCCGCATTAGCACCGCTACTGAATATTGATATTTCTTTGTTTATCTGGTTTCTTCTATTTATTCTATTTTCAATTATTTCTTCTTCTGATAATCTACTATAAGTTGGCATGTTATTCTCTCCTATTAAATACTATCAGCTCTAACTTCCCACAGGATATTTTGGTGTGGCACGCATCTCACGCGGTGCCATTAAAATTCTGTATATAGGAAGTTTGAGTTATCGGTTTAATTTGTTTTGTTCATTATACCATATATATAGAGACAAAAGTGAGACAAATCCAATAAAATCCCGGTGCAAAATGCACCGGGATTTCCTGTATCTGTTCTTTATGGCCTTTATCTGTTTTTCTGTTTTCTTATTCCGCTTGCAATCATCAGGCTTCCAAGTAACATGATAAGAACCCAGATGGTGCGTACGTTTTCATCTCCGCTCTTTGGAGATAATTTTTTGATAGTGCCTTTAACATTTGATGGTTTTGCTGCATTTGTTGTAATATTTGCAATATTACCGTCATTTGTATTGCCAGCATTTATGGTGTTATCGATGTTTCCGACGCTTCCAGTATTTCCAGCATTTGCGTCCACGTTAGTATTACCATTATTATTATCCTCTATCTTGGTCTTTGGTGCATTCTCATCCACTGAAGGTATTACCACTACCTTCTCAAGCTTTGCAATTACAGTTCCTTTCTCAAGGGTATCACCACAGCCCTTACATACCGTATCACCTGTGTATCCCTCTTCGCTTGATGTAGCTGCTTTTGCATTCTTCACCTCTGTGCCGCCTGTGTGAACTGACTTATCGAAATCTCCATATTCAGCTCCGCAGATCTCGCATACAGCCTTTGTATGGCAGTCTGCTATGCCGCCTGTATGTCCATCATTTACCTTGACTGTAAGTGTTGAGACATTGTCTGACTCATCTGTTGCTATGATGGTCTGTACTGCATCAGCAGGCTCTATCACAAATGTGCCATCCTCAGAAAGTGTGATATCCTTTGGTTCTGCGTCACCTGTTTTTAATTTCACATTGTCTAACTTTTTATCTGTTACTTTTATGGTAACAGGTCCGCAATATGTCTTTCCGTCCTCTGCGCCTGTGATCACAGGTGCTTCCTCGTCGATCTCATCTGCGTACTGTCCGTTTACCTTCCACTCTATGATTCCGACACCGTGTGCTGGATCATCATCTCTCATAAACTGTGGTGTGAGTGTAAGTCGAAGTGCTGTTGTAACGATCTTTGAAAGTTCAGTTGTGTTGTACTTATCTGCATCACATGAAGTGTCTGCTTCTACTTCTGTCCACTTTCCATCGGCATTTAAGTACTCAAGCTTTGCCTCTTTTGGCATCTGAATTCCACCGTTATCTGTGAAATAATAAATGTCTGTGCTGTCGAGTACCACCTCTTTATCCCAGGTGTAGCTTACCCATACATCCTGCACCTTTTTATCTGCATCGTATCTGTTATTCCAGTCATGCCATACAGTGTCATTTGTTCTATCAGTTGAATTTGCCGGCTCTAAACCGTCATTCAGTGCCTTAAGACCTCCAAGATCCCAGGTATAGTCACAGGTTCCGTCTGCTTTTGCGTCTGCTGCAAGGTTTCTTATGTTATATTTTGCTTTTAAGACAAGTGCTGCTTTTGTATCATTTAATGCCTGTGTTGCATCGCTTATCTCTTTTTCTGACGGATCATCTGCATCCATCACACTCTGTGCTGCCTCAAGCTGTGCCTGAAGATTCTTCCAGCTTTCAGCTGTGTATTTTTCCTGTGAAAGTGCTTTTGCACTCTCAATTGCCGCTGCAAGTGCTGTCTTATCAGCCTTTGCCACATTGCCGTATACCTTCCACTCTGCAACACCGATACCATTACCATCTGCATTCTGTTTATACATGGTAACTCTTATTGCAGTAGTCTTTACAGTATCAAACTCTGTGGTGTTAAACTTATCCATAGCACAGTCATATACTGAAGCATTCTCTACAGGCTGCCACTGTCCGTTGCCATCAAGATACTCATATTTGTAGCTCTTTGGTACAAGGATACCACCGCTGGTGTAATCACCCTCGTCTCCGTCATACCAGAAATAGATATCTGCCTTTGACAGCTCTACAGCCGTTTTCCAGGTATATGTGATCGTCTCATACTCACTGCTGTTGCCCCATGAACCGTATCTTGGTCCTGCTATATCATATGAATTTTCCGGTACCTTGCCATTGTGTATTCCTTCAAGTGATTCCCAACCTGATACGTAACTTGTTGAAGCAATGGCTGTATATGCCATATTGCCATCTGCTACAGGAAGCTTAGCTACTGCCTTTGTAAGCTTGTCTGACATTGCATCAACATCCTCCTGGGTAACTGATCTGTCATCACTTAGTGCCTGTGCCTCTGTTATAAGTGCCTCAAACTCTGCTTTCTGCTCATCTGTCAGATCAAAAAGTCCAAGATCAAGTGCCTTTGCACTATCAATATCTGCACGAAGCTGTAATTTATCCACTACGTTGTCTGAGTAACCGAAAACTTTCCACTCGATCACTCCACATCCGAGTGTCTTTGGTGACATGGTCATTCTTATAGCTGTTGTCTTAACCGGTGTAAATGTAGTTGTATTATATTTATTTAACTCTACTCCAAGTCCCTGTGCATTCTGCACATCTTTCCATTCTCCGTTTGCATCCTTGTACTGGTAACTTACACTCTTTGGTGCAAAGTTGCCGTCAGTAAAATAGTATGCGTCAGACTGGCAGATCACAACTTCCTCATCCCAGTCATACTGTACCCACGCATCACCGCTCTGGTTTCCACCAAGCCAGTTGTGCCATACACCGTGGGATGTATCTCTTGAGCTTGAAGGCTCGTAGCCATCGTTAAGTCCTGCTACACCGCCCAGATCCTCAGGTGTGTTTACTATAGCACTAGGTGTGGCAGTTAAAGCTACGTTATTTTTCTTTCCTGAAACTACCATAACTGTTGCAAGTGTCTTAAGATCTATATCTGCGATCTTGCCTGATACCGTAAATTCGCCTTCTTTTGCATAAAGTTCCTCCGGTATCTCATCCCAGCTTATGTCATCTGTTGATATTTTTCCGTCAGGATGAACTATCTGCATTGTCTTTGGAAGCTCCGGTTTTTCCCCTTCTCCGGTTATCACGATATCTGTTCTGTCTATTCCGTCAACATCTCCCTGCATATCGACTTTTATCTCTTTTACAGTAGAAATATCCTCGTCAAATACAGTAGATTTTTTGTCTGTTACAGTAAGTTTTAATGTATACTCGCCCGGAGCATATGCTTTCATCACGGCATCTGCCTGATCTGCATCTCCGATAACAGCACTTCCTCCATCAGGCACTGCTGTCACTTCCCACTTATAGGAAAGCTCATTGTTATAAGTAGTATCCGCTGTGGCCTTTGCAGAAAGTTTTGCTGTGGTAGTGTTTATACTATCCTGAATGGCCTCTGCCTCTTCCACTGCCGGAGCCAGCTTTTCATCAGGTTTTCCAACATTTATCTCAATTTCTTTTTCTGTAGATAATGCACCATCGCTTACGGTAAGCTTAAGGACATATTTTCCGTTGAGCGATGCGGTTATATCTGTAGAAGTCTGGTTAGGTGTGTCTATTGTTACCTCTGCTCCCTCAGGCTTATCTGTAACCTCCCATTTGTAGGTAAGTCTTCCACTCGGAGCGCCGTCATCATATGCACTTGCCTGTACTCTATGGGCTGTGAGTGCCTTCGGCTCATTGTCAGTCTTTACAGAGTAGATCTTTGGTGCAGCATTTTTACTGTCGGAAAGCTTTGAAATACTGATCTGTGCAGTATCACCCTCAGGTACGATTACATATGCGCATCCCTCATTATCTGTCACATAGCACTGTTCCTCATTGGTGCCGTTTGCTTTTACGCTGTAGTAACCGTCAGTTACACCGGCTCCGCTTAACTTAAGCTTTAAAAGATGCTCTTTTCCTGTTGTATTTTTTACTGTAAGCTCCATGTCTGTGCCTGTTACAGCAGCCTCTGTGCAGGAATCCTGCTCAAGCTCGACATATACCTTTGTGTCTATTATGTTTATGCGTTTTCCGATGCCGTCAAGCGGTGTAACTGTGTATGTATTGCCTGACTTTGTCACGTTACAGCCGTAGCCTGTAAGTCCGAAGACCGGATCTGTAACCACATCTGAACTGATGGAAAGCAGTGAACCGTAAAGTCCCTCATCACTCTCACCTGAGAAATCATTCCAGCCATTGTTCATGACACGTGTGCCACCGTCATTTACATTCTGTGCTCCTACACCGCCCTTTGACATGGTGTATCTCCAGCTTACATTTCCAATGTATTTATCAGAGATCTGCCCCATATTTATAGCGTTAAAGTTTGATAATTTGGCGGCATAGTTCATGCGCTCTGCCCATGCACTCGAATCTGTATCGGCATCGGTATCCTCGTATCTTAGCCAGTCGTCCATGATGTATCCTGCCAGAGAAGCTGTGTACTGGAAATTCCACCAGGTCTCACCGCCTCGGAAAACAGGATCCGCATACTGATACCAGGTAGGCTGGATTCCTCTCATGGCGCGTGTTTTCCACTCTGCTTTTTCCATCTGGCTAAGTGCCTTTGCGGCATTCTCATCATCTGAATAATATGTTCTCAGTGCTTTTGCAGCTGAATATGCACCCTCCTCACCGGTATTGTCATATTCAAACTCTGAGCCATATGGATATGCAGCATTTGCCATATTTGTACCTTTTTGCTTTGCGAAAAGATCCTGAAGGCTTTTGGCTTCCTCTGTCATACCCTCATCATAGAGTGCCTCTATCATCTGTGGAATCTGCTGCTCGCCATAGTATCCGATCTCATAAGCATTCACACGGTTAGAATATATACCATATGCTTTTTTAAGATACCACTCAGCAGGCTGTCTGTATTCCATCAGGTCAGGATAAGCCTTTTCAATACGGTACATATTAAAAAATCCTGTTGCCTCCATGACCTCTGAATATGTTCTGGTATATGGAGTTGATGCATCCGAATATATGCCCGAACCACTTAAGTAGTTTGCCACAGTGTATGTATCCTGTGTATTTTTCATGTAATTTTCCCACATGAAATCGATCAGGTATTTCTCAATGGATGCCACTTCGTCCGCGTCAGGATCAAGGTAGTTTTTCATAGCCATGAAGTTAATATTGTCGTGGCTCCAGTCATCTCCCCAGTGGTTCTTTTGTGTGCTGTCCTTTCCACTTGCGAAATACCAGTCACTGTAAATACCATAGGTATCGCTGTCAGAATCGTTATCCTGTGTGCTGTTTGCCATAAACTCAGAGTGTGCATTTATCGCACTGCTGATATCGCTTAAGACGTTAAACTCATACTGGGTAAACTTATCTTCTCCGTTTGACTTGTAGTTTATGCGAACACTGTTGTTTCCGATACACTTGAAATCTATGTTGTAGATATGGTGTGTCTCTTTGTTTACTGTCTTTGTCTCAACCAGTGTTGCTGTAGCATCACCGCCATGCTCTATCGACTTGGAATTGTTTACCAGTCCATCGGTCTGCTGCGGTATGTGATCCTCATCCCACGGATCATTCTCGTGTATACACTGTACATCCACGCTTACATCTGACACTTTACTTTCATCATAGTGCAGATCAAGCTTCGTAGACATATTTATGGCTGTCTAAAATCCCGGAACTGCAACAGCATCAATAAGTCCCTCTTTGTAGAGGATCGAACGCATATTGTTCTCGCGCTCCTCGACTGAATCAGAGGAATTATTGCTGTCTGCTGCGCTTTCCTGTGGATCATTGTCCCCGGCTCTTACAGCAGAAAACTTAAAGCTGTAGGTCTTTTTCTCGCCCGGTTTTAAAACAAGGCTCGACGCATCAGTAAAATATCCCTTTCCTGTTTTCTGGATATCCTTTGAGTGAATGTAATAAACCTGAAGTCCCGGATAGAAATTTCCTGAATCACTCGTCCATCCCTGATAGAGACTTCCTGAACGTGTACCGACCACCCCATTGACAGAACCTGTCCAGTTGTCTATGTACTCTATCTTTGCACCTGTTGATGTAACAGGTGTAAAAAGCATGTAGTTTCCCTCACCGCTGCATCTTATCGCATATGCATAGCCGCTGTCGGCTCCTGCGTAGGTATGCACGGTCACTCTGTTGTTGTAGGTATCATCAATACTGCTGTATGCGCTGTTCCATGGCATTGGCAGTCCCACATCGCCAAACTCGATATAGTTTCCACTAGTATTTTCCAGTGTGATATTCCACTGCAGCGAGCCATCCTCCGTACCCATATCATACTCTGACGTCACATCAAATCCCTTCATTGTGCGTTCAGTCGTAGAATCGGCATCCTGTCCCTTGAACTTCACCGTAACTTTATCATCCTCCACGGATTTTTCGATGTACGGATTGCTCTTTAAATTGTCCGATGCATTCGAATATGTGGTTGAACCTCCCGCTGCAAGCGTCTTGTTCGTATCCACCTCTACAAATCCCGAATTATCATCTGCAAACTTTCCGTCCTCACTGGTGCGGTATGAAAATATCATCTCGCCCATCCACTGATGTGCCTCGTTATTCTGAGCACTTGTGTCATTAGGCAGGACGAAATTAACTTCCTGACCATTGCTGTTTGTACGGTTGTTTACGATCTTGAGACTGGATATCTGTCCGAGATCACCAATCTCTGCCTTCAGACTCCGGTTGGATATGGCGTCTGCGTTAGGAGCGGCCTCTACCGTCTGTGACGGCAGAACACCGACGAGTGACGACAGCATTGTTGCCGATAAGGCAAATGCCATCGCCCTCTGCTTAGTTTTTGCTTTTTTACCCATAAATCTCTCTCCTGTTAAATAAAATAAAAAGGAAAACTATTTAAAACTTTAGCCTTCCTCTCTTATCTAAAATGGTTAAACATATTTTGTCAAACGTTTTACTTAATTATTTTTTAATTTGTCTACACTGTACAAGATTGCAAACTTGAATTTGTACATTTTCCAAATGACTTTTTTCCTACTCTTAATCGTTTAACTATGCGTTTAACCAATGTTTTCTATTAAACCTGACCACTTACAGACTATTGATAGAGCCGCCTGGAGTATGGGAGTGCATGACTGGCTCATACAAAAAAGTGGTCAGGTTTATTCGTGCATCCACACCTGCATTTCGCCCGTTTTACGGTTGCCCCAATAACAATACGGCACTGCTTTAAGCTGCACCTCCTCATACTGAGGCTGGTTTACCGCATACAGGCAGTCATCATCCCATGCTGACTCTATACAACGCTTTCCTTTAAGTCCGATCACACTGCTGCCTCCTAATACATCAGCCTCATAATGCTCCTCAAGCTGCTGGCACGGATCGACCTTTATCGCAGAAAGATTTGCTCCATTATCCACTTCCTCGATACAATATACAAGTGGTCCTTTCATAATGGCAGTCTTTCCGGCATCTGCCCTTACCTTTGGATTTGCATGGACAAATACTGCCGGAGCCTCGAAGTTTATCTCAAGTGTACTTTCTTCACATCCCTTTGGCAGATTGATCTTCATATAGCCTTTTTCGATACATTTACCTGCATCACTTATGTGCTTTTCGCCATTATCGCCACATGTAACTGCAAAGTTCTTTGCATAGCCCGGTATCCTGAATGCCAGTACGATATCTTTCTCCTGCTTGCTGTCATTACTACTTTTTACCTTAGTTATGGAAAATGTCATATGATTTTCCCATGGAAAATTGCCCTTCATGTTGATGTCATATTCATTTCCGCCTATGGTAACGTGGGTATCATTTGCCACGTACAGGTTCACATATATCTCATTATCCTCCTGAAAATACACATACTGCCCCAACGATGCAAGTGTCCTTGTGATATTCGGAGGGCAGCACGCCACGCCAAACCACTTCTGACGCACCGGTTTTACATGCTCCTTTGAGGTTCGTGGAATACAGTTTGCCGGCCATACCTCAAGCGGATTTACATAGAAAAAGCTCTTTCCGTCCATAGCAATGCCCGACAAAAGTGTGTTGTAAAGTGCTCTCTCCACCACATCCATATATGATGCATCTTTTTTGATATCAGCCATACGTTTTCCAAACATGGCAAGTGCTATTGTCGCACAGGTTTCTGAATAGTTGCAGTCATTTGGCAGGTCATAGTCTGTGGTAAAACGTTCCAGTATACCCGATGAACCGACGCTTCCTGTGATATACATGCGTTTGTGCACCATGTTGTCCCAAAGTCTGTCGCATGCCTCAAGAAGTCCGTCGTCATCACATTCACATGCAATATCAGCCATGGCTGTATACATATAATTTGCCCTGACCGCATGCCCTTCGGCAGTCTTCTGTTCCCTGACAGGCTTATCCGACTGCGAATATTTCGTGTCATAATTATCAAATTCAGGGAAGATCAGCTTATGTTTTCTCTGTTTTACCTCTTTAAGGAAATAATTTTCTCCAACACCTCTTGCATCTATAAAATACTTTGCCTGCTCAAGGTATCGTCTGTTTCCAGTCACACGGTACAGCTTCACCAGTGCAAGCTCTATCTCCTGATGTCCCGGATATCCGTGGATCTGTCCCTGTTTGTTTCCAAAAGTATCACAGATCAGATCAGCAAAACGGCTTACTATATCAAGAAATCTGCGCTTTCCGGTAGACTCATAGTAAGCCACCGCTGCCTCTATCATATGTCCTGCCGTATACAGCTCATGCCCCTCCATGAGATTTGTCCATCTTTTTCCCGGCTCCTTTATCGTAAAATATGTATTGATGTATCCATCCGGCTGCTGTGCTCTGCCTATAAGCTCGATAGTCTCGTCTGCCAGTTTCTCAAGCTGTGCATCCCTGCCATAGCTTAATGCAAAGCCAACTGCTTCAAGCCATTTTGCCACATCGGTATCCTGAAATACAGCGCCCTGAAATTCTCCTTCGCTCTCTCCTGCCGCTATTTTAAAATTCTCTATACAGTGACTGGTCTCGACATCCTCAAGCCGGTCATTTAAGATTTCCCACTGATATGGGATTATCACATCCTTTACGAGATGGATGTATTTATTCCAAAACCCATCTGTGATTTTGATATCCTTAAGCGGAATGCTTGAGTTAGCATTTTTCTTCATCTAATAATATCCTCCTGTTGGTTGATGTTCAATTTTGTTAAACGTTTAAATTTGTTGATAAAAAAAGAGAGAGGATGTTCTTTCCCGACTTTTTTCACTTATTTTATTATGTCATATGTGCTATGTCAATGCATTTTTATTAAATCGTTTAACTTCGTGTAATATTGCTAGTTAAATCGTTTAAAATTTGTAAAAAATTACGATATGGAGAATTTATATTGTTTTTTTGTAACTATTCAGTACAGAAATATGCGGTACCGCATATTTCG
>CAVICC010000005.1:0-67326 GCA_963641405.1 bacterium
ACTTACACTGGTATTTCCGGTTCAGATGCTGATGGTAGCTGTAGGAATCGGAACTCCAGTATACTACCAACTGAAAATAATTTTGATGCTGGTATGTATGATTACTTCGGTCGCAATTTTAATATTGAGATATGCTTTAGATAAGGCATAGAGGGGCTTGATCTGTGAGGGATTGAGCCTCTTTTATTATTCTCTTGTATAATAGCCGTATAGCCTCATACAGGGGCTAAATAGGATATACAGGAGGATTATACAGGATGAGTAAAAGAAAGTTAAGGAGAGTGGCTATAATAGCCTTAGTGCTGGTATTGCTATGTAGCACTCTGGGAGTACAGGCAGAAACAGGAGCACCAGCGGTAACAGTATCAAGTTATGAGGAGCTTGTAAATGCAATAGAGCAAGCCTCTAACCTAGATACGGTACTTATAGGGGCTGTGATCCAGATACCAGAGGGAGCCAGCCTAGGAGATGGATCTAAAACAGTTATACTTAAGAGCTCTGGAGGATACATGGAGATTGTAGAGAACACTCAGAGCGAGGAGATAACCAGCTTTACAGGTTTAATATTTGATGGAGCTGGAAAAGAGCTCTTAGCACCTTATCTAAGGATAACAGGGGCGGTAAGTATTACAGGCTGTACTTTTAAGAATTGTGGAGTTAATGGAGCTATAAATATGAGTTACGCAAGTTGTACGATAAAGAACAGCTCATTTAAGGACAATAAGAGCAATTATGGGGCTCATATTCTGATAGGCTATAAAAGTACCGTTGATATTAGTAACAGTAGCTTTACAGGCGGAATAGCTACAGTAAGGGGCGGAGGTATCTATCTGGATGATCCTACAAGTACAGCCACGCTTACAGAGTGTACGATAACAGGCAATGTAGGAGCTTATGGAGGCGGTATAGCTAACTGGGGCTCCCTTACTCTGGAGAATACTCTGTTATATGCTAATACAGCCAGCGTAGGAGGAGCGGATCTATTTAGTACAGGCTCCTACAGCATGGAGAGTATTGAGGATAGCAAAGAGTTTTACCATGAGGCAGGGATAGAGCCTCTTAGCTGGGAAAGTGATTATGTAGATCCAGATTATGGAGCTACCTGTATAAAACTCTCTTATGAGGAGTATATAGCACCTGTGGAGCCGACAGATCCAGAAAAACCAGATACAGGGGATAGCTCAGATCCAGAGCCTACGGATCCTAAACCGACAGAGCCAGATAAGCCAGACACCACAGAACCATCTACAGAGGATCCTAAGCCCTCTACTCCTAGTAATGCGGATCAGACAGGCGGAGGAGATACCACTACAGATAACAGCGATCACAGTACTATTACAAGTACAATAGATAACAGCCAACATAACAGCACTACTAACAGTAGCTCCTCAGTAGGAGGAAATACTACAAACTCCTCCTCTGTGAGTAATACGGATAATAGCAGGAGTGAGAGCTCCAGAACGGAAAACAGTAACAATAGCTCTACTGTAAATAATTACTATCAACAGGATAAGCAGGAGCCAGCCACAGCCTCCACAAACGCCTCACAGCCTGTAAATGTTACGGTACCTGTAACTGTATCCACTCCAGAGGCTAAGGGCTCAGATACAGCCACTACAGAGGCTCCAGAGAGTAGCTCTATAGCGGATAAGAATATCAATATTGAGGCTAAGGGTGTAGATGTAAAGCTGGAGATCACAGGGGATAGCTATAATATCTCCATATCAGCCCCAGAGGGGCAGGAGAGCCAGATACAGCCAGTTAATGAGGTAAGTACTGTAAACGCTCCAGAAAGCACTACAGAGCCTCAGAGGAGCCCTAACTGGGTAGAGTATATTACTGTGATCCTTTTAGCGGTACTGGTGGGGCTGGAGATCAAAGATAAATTACATAAAGAAAAATAGCAAAAAATTAGGAGGGGCTTAGTGCTCCTCCTTTAGCTTTTCCTCCAGCATATCAATTATTAAAGAGCTGAGGCTTTTTCCTGTTTTATCTGCTAGGGCTTTATATTCTGCTTTTTTTCCCTTAGGTACTCTAAAGCTAACCATTTCAGTATTTTCTTTTTGATATTTTGCAGTAGCCTTTTTTTGTGCCTCTGTATACTTGCCTCCCATAGAAACAGCTCCTTTATATATTTCCCCTATTATAACATAATCAAAGCAAAAATAAAAATTTTAACTCAACTTTGAGGAGAAAACTCTTGACATATATGTATGACATATACTGAAATGCAAATACAGAGATATATGTATGACATATACAGACAGGAGGTAAAGGATATGCAGGAATACAGGAAATTACAGGAGCGAACTAATGAGGATCTGGTTATAGAGTACCAGACTACTCACAATGAGGATTTATTTAGAGCATTACTGGAGAAAAATACAGGGCTCTTACACATTATCGTTATGGATTACAGGATCCCTAAGTATGAGATAGAGGATCTCCTCAGTGAGAGCTACATAGCCCTTATAAAGGTGGTAGATAATTTTGATCCTACCAGAGGCGTCACTTTTACCACAGCTCTTAAGGTATTTGTAGTAGAAAAAACTCAGTTAGTAAAAGACAGGTACAGGTGTGGGAACAAATGCACTCCTTGCAAGAACACTGGGGCAGCTCTGTATTAGGATATGATATGTGTCAGAAAATCATAATGGACTGTGCAAAAATATAATCATAAATGACTTGATAAAAGTATATATATTAACTAGAATAAACTGGTGTGGTACATTTTTAGTGATGTACACATCAGTTTTTTAGGTTAAGATATTATTGCAGAAAATGTAAATTTAAACGGAATAAAAAGAATTGAATTATTTCTTATAAAAAGTAAAAAGAAAATAAGAAAGGTAACAGATATCTATGAATAAGAAAAAAATATTCTGGGCAATTGCATCATTTTTCATAGCAGTCTTAAGTATATGGGCGGTAACCTCACAAAATAAAAATTTTTCGTTTAATGTGCTTAGATCATTTGTGCATGAAGCAAACAAAGGGTGGCTTGGTGCTTCATTCTTATGTATGTTTGGCTTTATATGGTTTGAGGGATTTGCACTTGTTCGTATTGCGAGGCATTTCGGATACAGGACATCAGCTATGGATGGAACTGTATACGGAGGTGCAGATGTTTACTTTTCTGCTATCACACCTTCAGCTTCCGGAGGGCAGCCTGCGAGTGCGTATTTCATGATGAAGGATGGAATAGCTGGATATGCTACTACAGTAGCACTTCTCATAAATCTTGTAATGTATACACTTGCATTATTAGTTATAGGATTGTTTTGCATTATATTTAAATTTCATATGTTATCAGGTTTTTCTATTTTATCGCGAATTTTTATAGGAATTGGAATAATTGTACTTGTTTTTTTAGCATTTGTTTTTTTTATGCTGTTAAAAAAAGGTGGCATACTGTATAAGATATGTGATACTATGATTGAACTGTTGGAGAAAATACACATAGTAAGGCACGGAGAAAAACTTAGAAATAAGCTGAGGGGCACGATGGAAGAGTATCAGGAGTGTTCAAATGAAATTACAGGTCAGTGGAAATTTCTGCTTGAGATATTTTTTTGGAATATTTTGCAGAGATTATCACAGCTTCTTGTATCATTTATGATATTTATGTCAGTTGGTGAAGGATTTAAGAGAGCTGTCGATGTTAGCGTTATACAGTGTTTTGTGGCAATGGGATCTAACTGTGTTCCAATTCCGGGGGCAATGGGTGTGGCTGACTATATAATGTTGGATGGATTTGGTCAGATTGTAGGTGAAAATGCTGCTAATATGGAAATTTTATGTAGAGGCATAACTTTCTATGGCAGTGTTATAACAAGTGCTATTATTATCCTTGTAGGATATTTCATCAGAAAAACAAAAGTGAAGCAATAAGGAATAGTACTTTAGGCCAATGTTTGTATTGTTATCTTAAAAACTGTGTGCTAAAATGAAAACAAACATAAAATGTTGAATGAATTATAGGGGGATTTATACAACATATGGAATCTAGGGGAATGTCAAAGGTAGAGAATAAGTTTTTAGATTTTATAAATAAAGGTTTTCTTATTGTGCATCTTGGCTTATTTTTCTTATTTACGATACTTGAAGTTGATATTATGGCTGGCCTTAATATTGTAAGCATTTGCTTTTACTTTATAATATTTAATTTTGCAATGGCAGGAAAAGCTAATCTGTATGTGTATTTAGTTGCAGCAGAAGTCCTAGTTCATACGGTGGCGGCCACTCTGTGTCTGGGAGTAGATTGTAATTTTCAGTTATGCCTTATGTCCATGATACTATTCTTTTTTGCGATGGAATATGTAATAAGAGGGAAAAAAAACCGAAATTATTCTGCTATTGTACTAGGCATTATTTATTCTGGAGTTATTATAGCTATATATATAGTTGGTGATGGCATAAGACCGGCTTATGAATTGAATTCTGTGGTTAAAAAGAACTTATCTGTTGGAGTGGTTTCTGCAGTGCTAGCCATTACTATTGCATCAATGATTTTTCTTACAAAATATCTTGCATCTGAGGAGGGAGAGTTGGCTAAAAAAGCACAGTATGATGCACTTACAGAGTTGCCAAACAGGTTCTTTATGATGGATGAACTTCACAGGCTTTTTGAGACCGGCACACAGAAACAGTATTATCTTGCCATGATCGATATTGATGATTTTAAGAAGATTAATGATACATATGGTCATAATGTGGGTGATGATGCACTTAAGATGCTTTCACATACGATTGTGGAGAAAGCCCGTGGAACAGAATTAAGATATTGTCGCTGGGGAGGTGAGGAGTTCTTACTTCTTGGAAAGTGCGTAAATGGAGAAATTCCTCAGGAATTCCTTGATGAGCTTCGACTTGATATAAACTCTAAGACAATATGGACGTCTATGGGAAGCGGCAAGATGACTGTAACAATAGGTGCCGGAAAGTACAAGGTAGGAGAGGATTCAAAGGAATGGATTAATTTTGTTGACAAACAGCTTTATGTAGGAAAGTGTACCGGAAAGAATAAGGTGGTATGTTAACAGCCTTTAAACATCAAAATTAGCTTTAAAAAAGAGACAAGAAAAAGCCTTGAAACCGTTGATTTCTCTGGAAAATCAACGGTTTCAAGGCTTTTGTTATAGTGCCGGCAGTGGGACTTGAACCCACACGGGCTTGCGCCCAACAGATTTTGAGTCTGCATCGTCTGCCATTCCGACATGCCGGCATCCTGCGAACAGACAATATATTATCATAATTATTTGTTTTGCGCAATAGAATTCTTTTTTTTTTCACAATTTTGTTGTATACTCTTGTTATCTTTTGCTAGGAGCACGAAAATGATTAAGAAGTTATATGAAAAATACAAAATTGTTTTTAATGTGGTGATCTTCTCATTTTTTCCAATTATTTCATTTTATCTGATGGAATTCTATGAACACAATCCATTTGAAGAAGTAAGATTTATGGCAGGCTTTTTTAATATTTTGTTATTTGAGCTTATAGCTTGGATCATTTATTTTTTTACTGGCAGGGCTAAGTGGGCGCTTAGGGTAGTTTTTGCTTTGTCTATGATATTTGGCCTTGTAAATCATTATGTTATGCTGTTTCGTTCGACACCATTTGTACCGTGGGATATATTTTCTATTGGCACAGCGACAAGTGTGGCATCAAATTATGATTTTACTTTAAATGTGAATGTAGTGGCTGTTACAATTATTTTTGCGGCCTTAATAATTTTAGTTCATTTTGTAAATTTTAAAATAGAACTGAAATTTTGGTTCAGACTTATTCCGACTGCGATTTCTATGATAGTACTTTGTCTGTTTGTAAGTGCATTGCAGGATGAAGATTTTCAGACTAATAATTATTTGTATCCGTTTCTTTTTACACCGGCTTATATGACCAAGGTAAATGGTATGGCGGTAACTTTTGTCATGGATCTAAAATTTGTTGCTGTAAATAAACCAAGCGGTTACAGCACAGAAAAAGCGCAGGAGCTGCTTAATGAATATGCGGATGAGAGTGATGGAGATAATCAGGCAGATAGCAATAATACAAAGAATAATGATATGTCGGAAGAACTGCCAAATATTATAGTTGTTATGGATGAGGCATTTTCGGATTTGTCGGTGCTTGGCGATTTTGATACAAATACTGATTATATGCCATTTGTACACAGTTTGCAGCAGGGACATGAGAACACTATTACCGGACATCTGAATGTATCTGTCTGCGGTGGAAACACGGCTGATACAGAGTTCGAGTTTCTGACAGGAAATACTATGTCATTTCTTCCCGTTGGAAGCATACCTTATCAGCAGTACATAAAGAGCGAGACGCCTTCTCTGGCAAGCCATTTAAAGAGCCTTGGTTATGCCACATATGCGCAGCATCCGTACAATGCAAGCGGCTGGAACAGGGATACGGTTTATCCGCTGCTGGGCTTTGATGATCTGTCATTTGTCACGGATTATTATAATCAGAAGATCGTAAGGAGATACGTAAGTGATGAGACATCCTTTGACAAGATCATAGAGACTTATGAAAATAAGCCTGCGGGACAGCCAGCTTTTATATTCAATGTAACCATGCAAAATCATGGCGGATATACGGATACATATTATAATTTTGACAATACTGTTACGGCAGAGGGACTTAATAATTCGGCACTTGATCAGTATCTGACGCTTATTAAGCTTACAGATACTGATCTTGAAAATCTGATAAATTATTTTTCTAATGTAGATGAAAAGACGATAGTGGTATTTTTCGGGGATCATCAGCCGAATGATACTGTCGCAAGCTCAGTGCTTGCAGCAAACGGCATGGATTATAATGATCTTTCGACAGAGGAATTGCAGCTTAGGTATCAGGTGCCTTATGTTGTATGGGCAAATTATGATATAGATGAGGCAACAGATCAGGATACGAGTGTGAACTATCTGGCTGCCAATGTGCTTAAGGCTGCGGGCGTGCCAACCAGTGATTATCAGAATTTCCTGCTTGATCTAGAACAGGAATATCCGATCATTTCGGCAGTAAGGACGGAAACATCTGATACAAAAGAAAAAAATTCTAAAAAGAACGTGTCGGATGATATGTTAAACGATTATAAGATATTACAGTATTACAGACTTTTTGACTGGGAGGATAAGTGATGAACTTTGTAAAAAAATATCCGTTGCTTGTGGCATTTCTGCTGCCGCTTTTCATATGCGTCATCATATGTATAGGAAACGGAATATATCCTTTTGGAGAAAACTGTCTGCTGCATATGGATCTGTATCATCAGTATCTGCCATTTTTTACAGAGCTTCATGAGAAGCTAAGAAGCGGAAGAAGCCTCATGTATACATGGCATATCGGGCTTGGATCTGACTTTGTATCGGTATTTGCGTACTATCTGGCAAGCCCTCTTAACTGGCTTGTGGTTTTGTTTCCGAAGGATCATATAATAGAATTTATAGAGATACTTATTCTTTTTAAAATAGCAATAAGCGGATCTACTTTCTTTTATTTTCTAAAAGAACATTTTGGACTTGTAGGAAAAGACGGAAAATATCATGAGAGGACATTTCTGCCGGCATTTGTTTTTTCAACGGCATATGCACTCAGCGGATTTGTTGCTGCATACAGTTGGGATGTCATGTGGATGGATGTCGTTGCGCTGGCTCCGCTTGCGATAATCGGGCTTGAAAAGCTTGTGCGTGACGGAAAGCCTTTTATTTATTATGTGTCACTTGCAATCGCGATATTATCAAATTATTATCTCAGTATCATGCTTTGTATTTTCCTCGTATTTTACTTTGCGTGGCTGGTTTTTACGCAAAAGGGTGGAAAAATTGCGGCGATAATAAGATTTGCGGTGTACTCGCTTCTGGCTGGAGGTACAGCGGCAGTGCTTATCATACCTGAGCTTATTATACTAAGCTACAGCGGCTCATCGGGGATTGAATTTCCGAAAGTCATCGAATGGTATTTCAACCTGCTCTCGGAAGTGGGAAGAATGAGTACCGCTGCAAGCGTGTATGAGGGTGCTGAGAACTGGCCGAATCTGTACGCGGGTGTATTTAGTGTATTGCTTGTCATACTTTTTGTGATGAATAGCCGTATTTCATGGAAACGAAAGATAGCACCGGTGGCTATTGTATTGTTTTTTGCGGTGAGTTTTTCTAATAAGCAGCTTGATTTTATATGGCATGGTCTTCATTTTCCTGACTCACTTCCGGGCAGACAATCATATTTATTTGCATTTTTGGTACTTACAATCGGATATGCCACGATACGCAAATGGCGGGGGATAAAGATATGGCATACTGCAGTAGCGTTGGTATTTACAACCGCACTTATGGCAGTAAGCACTTTGTTTACACCTGAGGATATAACAGATTATTATGCGATAGTAATAGGTATGCTTTTTGTTATTGCCTATGCAATACTTATAGTACTCATTAAGCTGGTTGGAAAGAAAAACAAACAGCTTCTTATGTGTATTGTGTGTGGTCTTGCGGTAGTGGAACTGGCAGTAAATATGGCTGTCACAGGACTTGGCTGCACCAGCAGGGTAAGCTATAATGCCAATGTGGATGATATCGAACAGGCACTAAAGCTGGCAAAAGAGGATGCCGATGAGCTTGGTGAACCGTTTTATCGGGTAGAGGATACGGGCAGGCTTACCAAAAATGACGATACAAGGTATGGATATGCTTCAGGCACCCAGTTTTCGTCACTTATGAATATAAATGTAAGCCATTTTTATCAGGCACTTTATATGGAGGGCGGTAAGAATTTTTACTGCTATAACGGTGCTACACCTATCACATCGGCTATGCTCTCTGTCAGATATCAGATAACACAGACCGAAAAAGAGGGCAATCCGCTCACGACTCTGGTGGGCAGATGCGGTTCACGTTATCTGTATAGAAATAATTACACATTGCCACTTGGATATATGGTAGATCAGAGTGTGGTTGATAGCTGGAAGCCTGAGAGATCATCAAAGTTGTACTCTATCAATTCACTTGGAAAACTGCTGGGGGCTGATTCGGATACGCTTACTTCCGTGGATTGTATACAAAATGTGCAGGCCGGACAGACCACAATAACTTTTGAAAATGACGGATATTTTTATGCGGCATATGAGTCCTGTGGTGCGGACAGTCTGACATTTACACACGGACAGACAAAGACAACATATTCCAAGACAACTCACAGATATATGTTTGATCTGGGATATTTTAAAGCAGGAGAGACACTTACCGTCACAAACAGTTCGGCAGATCCTGTGAGATTTACAGTGTATGAGCTTGATATGAATGTGGTACAGACTGCTTATGATACACTTTCTAAGCAGACGCTTGAGGTGGATGAATTTTCTGATACACACATAAGAGGTCATATTGATGTAAACGAAGCGGGAAGGCTTGTGCTTTCAATCCCGAGTGAAAGCGGCTGGACTATGAAGGTGGACGGAAAAGCTGTGGATTATGAGGATTTTTGTGATACCTTTATCAGCGTTGATCTCGAGAGCGGAGAGCATGAGATAGAGCTTAGCTATGAGACTCCGAGACTTAAAACGGGAGCTATGATAAGTGGTGGCTGCGTCGGTATTTTTATCATTCTTATGCTGATAAGACGTTATCGGGGAAAACACCGCACGATACATTGAACACAGAATTTTCAAATATTTATGTTATATAAAGTATCAGAATAATTATATCATGCGGTAATATACATATATGGCAGCAGTTTTGCCGGACTGATATATAAGTATATTCTGTGATATAAAATAATAACATCAGGAGAAATATAAAATGAACAAACAAAACAAGATCATGGCGCAGGAAAAGAGAAGAGCAGAAAGAGAAAAACAGCAGAAAAAGGATAAGATTGTAAAACAGCTTAAATTCTGGATACCTATAGTGGCGGTTGTTATCATTGTGATAGTACTGATATGGGCGGTTGCGACATCGGGAGCATCTTCAAATAGTGGTACAGCGGATACTACAGCGACAGAGGCTGCATCAGGTACAGAAGACACATCACAAACAGATACAGAAGCTGCTTCAGAGGCAGATACAAGCGCACAGACACTTGATACAGAAGCAGGAACAGTTGCCGAAAACGGTGATAAAGTAAATATCGATTATACAGGATATATCGATGGAGAAGCATTTGAGGGAGGAAGCACTGACGGAAATGGTGCGGACCTTACACTTGGATCAGGCTCATACATTGATGGATTTGAGGATGGTGTTGTAGGACACAGCGTAGGTGAGACATTTGACCTTAATCTTAAATTCCCGGATAGCTACTGGAATTCTGATTATGCCGGAAAAGATGTCACATTTGAGGTTACATTAAACGGAGTGTATAAGTAATTAAAAAATAAGAGGAATACATGGAAAAAATGTTTGAAGAAGTACTGCTGCAGTTTTATATAGATCAGTTCAGGGAAAATGCAAAGAGCAGCGGGAATAAAAAAATAAAAACAGCACATTATATGCATAGGTTAAATGCCAAGGCAAGATCAATGAAATTTGCGTCTTTTGGAAAAAACCAGATGATAGCACTTGATAAGCTGCATCAGGAAGTAAAAAGGCTGGCATATCTGACATATTACACGAATAGCAGGCAAGCGAAAGATGTGTTTAACAAAGAGATAATCCCATATCTGATAAGGATAGATATGGAATTATTTGATGAGCAGGAAGAAAAATATATCACAGCAGATTTCCTTAAAGTTTTAAGAAAGGAATACCGCGGAGCAATATGTAGCAGAAATATGAAAAGCCTCTATACAGAGCACCGGGCGAAAGCTCTGCGGAAGGAGATAATTGGACTTGTCCCATCAAGACCGGAGCTTGAATTTCCAAAAGCGCAGCAGATGAAAAGAAAATTTATCCTGCACATCGGGCCGACAAATAGCGGTAAGACTTATCAGGCACTTGAGCGACTTAAGACAGCACAAAATGGTGTATATTTAGGACCGCTTCGCCTGCTGGCACTCGAGGTGTACGAGAAGATGAATGATGCAGGGATACCATGCACCATGCTTACAGGGCAGGAATGCCTTGAGGTGGCAGACAGCAGGATAATTGCGTCGACAGTCGAGATGCTTGACAGCGACCGCGAATATGACATCGCGGTAATAGACGAAGCCCAGATGGTAGCCGATGATGACAGGGGACATTCGTGGACTAGGGCGATCCTTGGCGTTCTGGCCAAGGAGATACATATCTGTATGAGTCCTGTTGCAAAGGATGTAGTGATACATCTTATCAATCTGTGTCATGATGAGTACGAGATCAGGGAATATAAGAGAAAAACCGCACTTGTGCTAGAGGAAGAACCATTTTCGTTCCCGGAGGATGTGCAGGAGGGCGATGCATTTATCGTTTTTTCAAAGAAATCAGTGCTCAATATCGCAGGAAGGCTTGAAGAAAATGGAATAAAACCCAGTGTTATATACGGAAGTCTCCCACCAGAGATAAGACGCAGGCAGATGACTTTGTTTAACGAGAAAAAGACTACTGTTGTGGTGTCAACGGATGCGATCGGTATGGGATTAAACCTGCCTGTCCGTCGTATCGTTTTCCTTGAAACGGAAAAATTTGACGGTACCTCAAGGCGTCCTCTTGTAATATCAGAGATCAAGCAGATCGCGGGGCGTGCCGGCAGATACGGACTGTATGATACCGGATATGTGACAGCAATCGGCAGGAAAAACTTAAATTATATAATAAACACAGCGCAGATATCGGAAGAGGACATAAGAGTGGTAAGTCTCGGATTTCCACAGGTACTACTTAGCATGGATGCTCCGATTGATGCAATAATAAAGCTATGGCACGACGCAAAGCCAGCAGAGCCATTTAGGAAGATCAATGTAGATGAGATGTTGTTCCTGTACGACTATGCATATAAGGACAGATTTTTTATAGCGGATTTTGATGACAAATATTTGCTTTACAAGATGATAACGTGTCCTATTGATATAAAAGACAGAGAAGTCGTAAATCAGTGGAAGAGATATTGTATGTCATATACTTCTGACATTTCACTTGACAGACCGGACAAACGGACAAAATATCAGGGTCTTATGAAATATGAATCATACTATAAAAAACTGGATCTGTATTACCAGATGTCAGTGCGTCTTGGCAAGATAATAGATACAGACTGGCTTGAGGCCGAGCGTGATAAGGTACAGGCACAGATCATGCAGATACTGTCAAAGAGTAAGGACGAATATATCTTAAGGTGCAGATACTGTGGACGTATACTTCCTATAGGCAATACGAGAAATATATGTAGGGATTGTAGCAATATGATTCTCAGATGAAAATGATATAATAATATTTTAAGATACTCCTGTTACTGGTTGTGCTGTAAGGTGCAAACAGTAATACAGGGGTATTTTAATGCATTGAATTTGATGTTGTGTTGTGGCATAATGTAAGTTACAAGTGTAACTATCCGTCCACGGATAGTGAAAAAATCTGATACGTCATGCTTGCATGTAAGTAGCAGATTTTGGCACTATCAAGGTGGCTCGATAGAGTCACCGCCCCATATATGAGCAAAAACAGCTGCAAGCAGCTGTAAGGCACGTATGTGCCTTTTGCGAATAAATGGCGTGGAGGGATAATTGAAACAAAAATCGAATGGAGGAATATTTATGGCAAACAATGAAATTCAGATTGCCGGTCCAGGGGAAGAGTTACACATTCGTCCTTATGAACATCACGCAAAATATTACGAAACAGATCAGATGGGGATAATCCACCATTCAAACTATGTAAAGTGGATGGAGGAGGCCAGACTTGACCTGATGGATCAGATAGGTCTCAATTACAGACAGATGGAGGAGATGGAGATAATCAGCCCTGTTCTGTCTATTTCGGTGGAGTATCACAGTATGGTGCATTTTGATGATACCGTAGTCATTCACACAAAGTTAGCGAAATACAACGGCATCAAGATGGAAGTAGAATACATCATGACAGATAAAGAGACAGGTGAGCTTAGAACGACAGCAAAGAGCAGCCACTGTTTTTTAAACAAATCAGGAAAACCTATCTCACTTAAGAGATCATATCCTGAGATAGATACTAAATTTTTTGAATTCAAAGAGGCATAATAACATGATACAGGAAAGATTAAAAGCATTAAGAACAGAAATGTCAAAAAGAGGAATTTCTGCCTATGTGGTCCCTACAGCGGATTTCCACGAATCTGAGTATGTGGGGGAGCATTTTAAGGCACGTAAATTCATCACAGGATTTACAGGTTCGGCAGGAACAGCCGTTATCACGATGGATGAAGCAGGACTGTGGACTGACGGCAGATATTTCGTACAGGCTGCAAAGCAGCTTGAGGGCACTACAGTAAAGCTCTTTAAGATGGGCGAGGAGGGTGTGCCTACGGTAGATGAATATATCGCTGACACACTGCCACAGGGCGGATGCCTTGGTTTTGATGGCAGAGTAATAAACGCAGCGTGGGGCAGACGTTTAGAGCAGATTGCATCAGATAAAGGTGCCACTATGCATGTGGATGAGGATCTTATAGACCTCATATGGGCGGACAGGCCACCTCTTTCAAAGGCTCCTGTTATGATATTTGACAACAAATATACAGGCGAGGATATAAGCAATAAGCTTGCAAAAGTAAGAGCGCAGATGATGGGAAAAGGCGCAACACTTCACCTTATGACATCACTCTATGATATATCCTGGCTTCTTAATATCAGAGGCGGTGATATAAGCTATGTGCCTGTAGTGCTTTCATATCTGGCACTTTCAGAGGATGAGTGCATATGGTTTTTACAGGAGGAGATCGTCACGGATGAGCTTCGTGCATACCTGACAAAGAACGGTATCACTACCAGACCATATGATGATTTTTATGAGTATGTAAAGCAGATCGGGGCAGGACAGACAGTGCTTATGAATACTTCTGTTGTAAACTATCGTATCTGCAGCAGCATACCACAGGATGTAAAGATCATAGATGCGGAAGATCCTACAGTTGTAATGAAAGCTGTAAAAAATGACACACAGCTTGAAAATCTCCGCAATGCACATCTTAAGGATGCGGTTGCCATGTGCAAATTTATGTACTGGCTCAAGAATAATGTCGGAAAGATCCCAATGACAGAGATTTCCGTATCGGATTATCTGGCCAATTTGCGCGCACAGCAGGACGGATTTTTAGAGCTTAGCTTTGCAACCATATGCGGCTACGCTGATCACGGTGCGATAGTGCATTATTCTGCAACACCGGAGTCTGATAAGGAGTTAAAGCCACAAGGACTTTTACTTGTAGATTCGGGCGGACACTATCTCGAGGGTACTACAGATATCACGAGAACATTTGCGCTTGGCCCGGTCACAGATGAGATGAAGGATATGTTTACAAGAGTATGTCGTTCTAATATGTGTCTTGCAAATGCTAAATTTAAAGAGGGCTGTTGTGGCCTGAACTTTGACATACTTGCAAGAGAGCCTTTCTGGGAGATCGGAATGGACTACAATCACGGCACCGGACACGGTGTGGGATATGTCCTCAATGTGCATGAGGGACCGAACAGTTTCCACTGGAAACAGTATCCGGGAAGAACTGCTGAGAGAGTATTAGAGGCAGGCATGGTCACAACAGATGAGCCGGGTATTTATTTAGAGGGCAAATTCGGCATCCGTACAGAAAATGAGTTGATCTGCCGAAAGGGAGAAAAGAATGAGTATGGACAGTTTATGTGTTTTGAAAATCTGACCTACGTTCCTATCGATCTTGATGCGATCGATCCTGCTCAGATGTCAGAGCGTGAAAAGAGTTACCTTAACGAATATCACGCAAACGTATATGAAAAGGTATCACCATACCTGACAGAGGATGAGGCAAAGTGGCTTAAGGAGTATACAAGGGCCATTTAAAATATAGCAAATAAATATAACAATTAAGGAAATTATAATAATGAGTGAAAAGCTGGTACTTATAGACGGACACAGTATATTAAACAGGGCATATCATGGCCTGCCGGATTTGACTAATTCGGAGGGACTTCATACGAATGCTGTATATGGATTTTTAAATATCTTATTCAAGATACTCGATGAGGAAAAACCAGATTATCTGACGGTGGCATTTGATGTGCACGCACCGACTTTTCGTCATAAGATGTTTGGTGCTTACAAAGGCACCAGAAAGCCGATGGATGAAGAACTGCGCCAGCAGGTTCCTATGATAAAAGAGATGCTTAGGTCAATGGGAGTAAAGATCGTTGAGCTGGAAGGTTATGAGGCTGATGATATATTAGGAACTTTGTCAGTAAAGGCTGAAGAAGCCGGCATTGATGTATCTATCATATCAGGAGACAGGGATCTTTTGCAACTTGCAACAGATCATATCATGATAAGGATTCCAAAGACAAAAAAGACCGGTACACAGATAGAAAATTATAAGACTTCTGATGTAATTGAAAAATACGGTGTGACACCGAAAGAGTTTATCGATGTGAAGGCATTGCAGGGTGATGCATCAGACAATATTCCTGGAGTTCCGGGAATAGGAGAAAAGACAGCGGGAGCACTTATCGCAAAATATCACTGCATAGAGGCAGTGCATGAGGACGCTGCCAATGTAAAGCCGCCGAGAGCTTCAAAGAATATTGTGGAGTTCTGGGATCAGGCGGTTATGAGCAAGGAGCTTGCGACAATAATACTTGATGCTCCGATAGAGTATGAGTTTTCCGAGGCAAAGCTTGAGAGCGGAGTCGAGGGACTTTATACAGAAGAGGCATTTTTGCTTTGCAAGAGATATGAGTTCAGAAACTTCCTGCCGCGCTTTAACGTGGAAGCTCCAAAGAACAATGCGGAGGAGCATTTTACGATAGTAAAGGATTTAAAGAGTGCGGAAAAAGTCTTTAAAAAGGCAAATGGAAAGGATGTGGCATATGCCATAATCCCGGGACATGCCGCAGAAGAAACTGACAGTGACGGACAGCTCAGCCTGTTTGATACGCCTGTTACCAATGATTATCTGGCACTTGCGCTGTGTTTTTCGGAGGAGGACATATATTTCATATATGCAAACGATGATATCTCAAGTCAGTTTCTGGATGCACAGATAAATGATCTTGACGCAGCATCGTGGATATCACCTGATCTGAAAACAAATCTGCACAGATACAATTGCAAAGAGATAGCAATTTCGGACAGAAACAGATATTTTGATGTGATGGTTGCAGCATATCTTTTAAATCCGCTTATCGGAGAGTATCCGTATGATGCCATTGCAAAGGATTATCTTGGTCTTATGCTCTCATCTCAAAAGGATTATCTCGGCAAGCTTTCCTTTGAGCAGATGATAACAGAGGATGAGAAAAAGGCTGTAGACTGTGCCTGTTATGAGGTATACACAGCGTGGAAAGCAAAACCTGTGCTTGAAAAGGACTTAAAGGAAAAAGGCATGTATGACCTTTACCGAGATATAGAGATGCCACTTGTTTTCGTGCTTTATGATATGGAAATTGAGGGTATCAGAGCAGATGGGGACAAGCTTCACGAGTACGGACAGCAGCTTGCCGTATCAATAGAACAGCTTGAGAAAAAGATATATGAGGCGGCAGGAGAAGAGTTTAACATCAATTCTCCAAAACAGCTTGGAGTGATCCTTTTTGAAAAGCTTGGACTGCCAAATGAGAAAAAGACAAAGACCGGATATTCTACGGCTGCGGATGTGCTTGAAAAGCTGGCAGCAGATTATCCGATCGTTGCGGATATTTTAGAGTACAGACAGCTTTCAAAGCTGAAATCCACATATGCTGACGGTCTTACAAATTATATAGCTGCTGACGGTAAGATCCACACCACTTTAAATCAGACTATAACAGCTACGGGACGTCTCAGCAGTACAGATCCTAATTTACAGAATATCCCGATCAGGATCGAGCTTGGAAAATTGATAAGAAAGGTATTTTTACCGGAGGATGGAGATCTTTTCGTAGACTCTGATTATTCACAGATCGAGCTTCGTGTGCTTGCAAGCCTTTCAGGTGACGAAAAGCTTATAGAGGCATTTAAGAATGGACAGGATATCCACAGAAGTACGGCTTCTCTGGTATTTGACACACCATTTGATGAGGTTACTGACTTACAAAGACGAAATGCAAAGGCTGTAAACTTTGGTATCGTATATGGTATCAGTGCATTTGGCCTCTCAAATGATCTTGGTATCAGCAGAAAAGAAGCACAGGGGTATATAGACAGCTATTTTGAGAAATATCCAAAGATAAAAGAATTCTTAGATACAACGGTCGCAGAGGCAAAGGAGAAAGGCTGTACAAAGACTCTGTTCGGTCGTATCAGACCTATACCTGAGCTTTCGTCAAGCAATTTCATGCAAAGACAGTTTGGTGAGCGTGTTGCCATGAACTCACCTATTCAGGGAACTGCGGCTGATATCATAAAGATCGCGATGATACGTGTGCATGACAGATTAAAGGCAGAAGGTCTTAAATCAAAACTGATACTTCAGGTACATGATGAGCTTTTGATAGAGACAAAGGAAGCTGAAAAGGATGAGGTGATAAAGCTGCTCGAGGAAGAAATGCGTGGAGCGGTTGATATGAAAGTGTCCATGGATGTCGGAACGCAGTGGGGTTACGACTGGTATGATGCGCACTGATATAGGATGGTAGTATATATATGATTTTTATAGGAATAACAGGTGGTGTCGGAGCCGGGAAAACGGCAGTTCTTGATTATCTTGCCAGTAAACAGGGAATAAAGGTCATGCTGGCGGATGAGATAGCACATGAGCTTATGGAACCCGGCACGAAGTGTTACGAAAAACTAAAAAATTTGTTTGGCAATGAACCTGTATGGCAGGAGGACGGACATTTTGACCGTTTGGCGCTTGCAAGTGTGATATTCTCAGATGACGATAAGCGCACTGCGCTTAACAATATCGTACATCCGGCGGTAAAAGAGTATGTGATAGAGAAAAAAAATACCGCACAAAAAGACGGGCTTTTTATGCTCGTGCTCGAGGCAGCGCTCCTTATAGAGGAAAAGTATGATGAAATTTGCGATGAGCTCTGGTATATTTATACAAGCAAGGAAAACAGAAGAAAGCGTCTGAAAGCCTCAAGAGGCTATTCGGACGAGAAGATAGATAATATATTTGCAAGTCAGCTTACAGAGGATGTATACAGAAATCATTGTAAAAAAATTATTGACAATAATGGAGATATCGACAATACGATAAGTTCTATCGATAGAGCACTTAGCGAATATAAGGAGTAGGGAGTATGAGCAATGTTTTTGGACTTGATATAGGAACTAGAAATGTGGTAGGAACTGTCGGTTATCTGACAGAGGACAATGAATTTATTGTAGAGGCACAGTATGTGAGGGAGCATGAGACAAGAGCCATGCTTGACGGACAGATACATGATATAGGCCAAGTTGCAAAGACGATAAAAGTGGTAAAGCAAAATCTTGAGGAGCAGGTGAATGAACCTCTTTCCGAGGTATGCATAGCTGCCGCTGGGCGAGTACTTAAGACTGTTACTACACATGTGGAGTATGAGTATGTAGAGGAAAGTATAGTTACCGGTGAGGATATCCATACACTCAACTTGCTTGGTGTTGAAAAAGCCCAGGAGGCATTAAAAGAGGTAAATGATACAAGATACAAATTTTACTGTGTAGGATATTCTACAGTCAAATTTTTCTTAAATGACGAAGTTTTTATCAATCTTGAGGGACACAAGGCAGATAAAATAGGAGAAGATATCATTGTGACATTTTTGCCGGAGGATGTAGTTGACGGGCTATATGCAGCAGTCGGACAGGCAGGTCTTGCGGTTGCCAATATGACACTCGAGCCTATAGCTGCGATCAATGTGGCTATTCCTGAGAATTATAGGATGCTCAATATTGCGCTCGTTGATATGGGAGCGGGAACAAGCGATATCTCTATCACAAAGGATGGAAGTATCATAGCATATGGAATGATTCCACATGCAGGAGATGAACTTACAGAGGTACTGGTGCAGCACTATCTTGTTGATTTTAATACGGCTGAACATATCAAGCTTGAGTCTACAACAAGTGACACAGTTACATACAAAGATATCATGAGCATAGAGCATACGATCTCCGCTAAGGATGTATGGAAGGTTGTTGAGCCTGTTGTGAACAAGATTGCAAGCGAGATAGCTGATAAAATCCGCCAGTTAAATGGGGACAAGACAGTAAGTGCATGCTTTGTGGTCGGAGGTGGCGGAAAAGTCCATGGATTTACAGAAAAACTGGCAGAAGAACTTGGTCTTATAGCGGAGAGAGTGGCTCTCCGCGGTGAGGAAGTGCTTGGTGAGGTTACATTTAAGCAGGAGAATATCAAAAAAGATCCTCTTCTTGTCACACCGATAGGAATATGCTTAAATTACTACGAGCAGAGGAATAATTTCATCATGGTAAAATTCAATGGTGAGAGATTAAAACTCTACGACAACAACAGACTGACCATCGTAGATGCTGCACTTCAGGCGGGATTTCCAAATGATGAACTTTTCCCCAAAAGAGGTACACCAATAAACTTTACAGTAAACGGTGTGACACGTATGGTAAGAGGTGAGGCCGGAGAGGGGGCTATCATTACCATGAATGGCAGTCCGGCACATATCAATACTCCGCTTGAACCAAACAGTGAGATAATCATAAAGCCATCTACAGTCGGAGACAATGCGGTCTATACCATATCGCAGCTTGATGAATATAATAATTTAAAGATCTATTTTGTGATAAATGGCAAAAAAGTAGCCTGCCCAAGATTTGTACAGGTAAACGGAGAGCTTGAGCCGGAGAATTATAGCATAAAAGATGGCGATGTGATAGAGACATGTAGTTATTATACTGTAAGGCAGATTGCGCGTTTTATGGATATTGTGGTAGACACAGATCAGATGATCCTCGTAAACAACGAGGAGGCTGGTATGGACACTTTAGTTTATGAAAATTTTTCTGTAGAATGGAAAGAAGATGAATATGGGGTTGCCAGAACAGTCAATAACAATTATAATGACACGCAAGAGCCTGAGGCTGATATAATTGACCCACAGGTAGTATATAATGAGAATGACGTTATTAAAGAGAACGCATCTTCTGCTGATGAAATCCCAGCAGGAAAAAGTATCACTGTAATAGTAAACGCAGAACCTGTAAAGCTGATGGGCAAGGAATCATATATCTTTGTCGATATATTCAGCCATATCACATTTGATCTGCAGGCTGGAAACGGCAGAGCGATTGCTACTGTCATAAACGGCAGGGATGCCCAGTTTGCAGAGAAACTCCATGACGGAGACAAAATAGAACTTTACTGGAAAGAGAATTAATCAATATGTTAGAATTGTGCAGCATTGCCAGCGGCAGCAGTGGCAACTGTATCTGTGTAGGCACGGATGAAAGCCATGTGCTTATAGACGCGGGCATTAGCGGTAAGAAAATAGAAAATGGCTTAAAGGAATTTGATATGCAGGCATCTGATATGGAGGGCATACTTGTCACCCATGAGCATATCGACCACATAGCGGGGCTTGGTGTGATGGCAAGACGATATCATCTGCCTATATATGCCACGGCAGCCACTATAGGAGCTATAAAATGTGTAAAATCAGTCGGAAAGATAGATGATGAGCTTTTTCATCCGATAACTCCGGGTGTGGAATTTACAATAGGTGATATGGTATTAGAGCCGCTTCATATATCGCATGATGCAGCAGATCCTGTTGCCTACAAGGTCAAAAATGGCAATAGGAAAATGGCTGTTGTAACAGATCTTGGTACATATGATGATGAGCTGGTTGCAAATCTTCAGGGACTTGACGGGCTGCTGCTAGAAGCCAATCATGATATAAATATGCTCCAGACAGGAGCTTACCCATATCAGCTAAAGCGCAGGATCATGGGGGATAGTGGACATTTGTCGAATGAGAGCAGCGGACAGCTTTTATGTAAGCTGCTTCATGATAAATTTGGCTCAGTGATACTGGGACATCTAAGCAAAGAAAACAACTACGAAGAGCTGGCATACGAGGCAGTCAGACTTGAGGTGACAATGGGAGACAATCCATATAAAGCGGATGATTTTCCAATGTATGTTGCCAGAAGAGATGCAGCTTCACAGCGCATAGCCGTAGAATAAAAGAACAGGAGAGATTGTTATGGATAACACAATGGACAAAGTAATCATTACAGTTGTAGGCAAAGACACAGTAGGAATTATAGCAAAGGTATGTACATACCTCTCAGACAGCAGCGTAAACGTGCTTGATATCTCACAGACAATCGTTTCAGGATATTTTAACATGATGATGATCGTTGATATGAGTGGGGCAACCAAATCATTTGCAGAGATCTCTGACCAGTTAGACGAGCTTGGAGCAAATATCGGTGTAACAATAAAATGCCAGAGAGAGCAGATCTTTGAGATGATGCACCGTATATAGTTATATATCCTGCAAACAAAGTCATATACAATTAAAGGAGAACAGCAAAATGATAAATATTGGTGAAGTAAAAGAAACCAATGAGATGGTAGAGAAGGAAAACCTCGATGTGCGTACTATTACACTCGGTATTAGCCTGCTCGACTGTATAGATTCAGATCTTGACAAGGTAAATGAAAATATTTACAACAAGATCACAACGCTTGCAAAGGATCTTGTGGCAACAGGAAAAGAGATTGAGAATAATTACTGTATACCTATCGTAAACAAACGTATATCGGTTACACCTATCGCACTTGTCGGTGGTGCAGCCTGCAAGACATCTGATGATTTCGTTACCATCGCAAAAACCCTTGACCGCGCAGCAAAGCAGGTAGGGGTTAACTTTATCGGTGGTTACTCAGCTCTTGTATCAAAAGGCATGACAAAGGCTGATGAACTTCTTATCAGATCTATCCCAAAGGCAATGCTTGAGACAGACCTAGTGTGCAGCTCAGTAAATGTTGGATCTACAAAGACTGGAATTAATATGGACGCTGTCAAGCTGATAGGAGAGATGATAAAAGAGACCGCAGTTGTTACAGCACACCTTCCAATCTCTGGAACAGCCAAGTTTGTAGTCTTCTGCAATGCACCTGATGACAACCCATTTATGGCAGGCGCTTTCCACGGAGTGACAGAGGCAGACGCAATCATAAATGTTGGAGTCAGTGGACCTGGAGTTGTAAAGACTGCGCTTGAGAAGGTGCGGGGAGAGAACTTCGAGGTGCTCTGTGAGACAATCAAAAAGACAGCATTTAAGGTAACCCGTGTAGGACAGCTTGTAGCAAAAGAAGCTTCAAAAAAACTTGGTGTACCATTTGGTATTATTGACCTTTCCCTTGCACCGACACCGGCAATCGGAGATTCTGTAGCAGATATCCTTTGTGAGATCGGACTTGAGAGAGCTGGAGCACCGGGAACTACAGCAGCACTTGCACTCCTTAATGATCAGGTTAAAAAGGGTGGAATCATGGCTTCTTCATATGTCGGAGGCCTTTCGGGAGCATTTATTCCAGTATCAGAGGATCAGGGGATGATCGATGCCGTAAATGACGGCGCACTTACCATAGAAAAGCTTGAAGCTATGACATGTGTATGCTCTGTAGGCCTTGATATGATCGCCATACCGGGTGATACAAAGGCAACAACTATATCTGGAATCATCGCAGATGAGATGGCTATAGGTATGATAAACCAAAAGACTACGGCATGTCGTCTCATACCTGCAATCGGAAAGAAGGTAGGAGATGTGGTAGAGCTTGGCGGATTATTAGGATACGCACCGGTAATGCCTGTAAACACATTCTCATGTGATGCATTTGTAAATCGTGGAGGTAGAATTCCTGCACCGATACATAGTTTTAAGAACTAAACTTAAGAAAACATTAAGACAGCTTCCATAAAAATGGCTTATTTTAGCTTTTTGTTGAGTGGAAGTTGTTTTATGTTACAAAATATGTTAAATATACCTCTAGACAAAAAGCACTAGATAGAGTATTATACTAACGTATGCATAAGCATAAATATGAAAATCCAAAGAGGAATAAATTTATATGGAAAACATAGTAGTAGATAATAATGAAGAGGTAGAAATCGATCTGCTAGAATTATTTCAGGTAATGATCGCACATTGGAAGAGTCTGTTGGCATCGATGATTTTGGTTGCCGCCGTTTTTGGACTTTTCTCGAAGTTTACATTTGTACCGGAGTATGAGGCGGCATCAGAGTTGTATGTGTTGTCAAAGTCTACATCAATAACAAGCCTTGCAGATATACAGGTTGGTACAAGCCTTACAAATGATTATGAATATGTCATAACAGGAAGAACCGTTCTTTCAACAGTAATAAAAAATCTTGATCTTGATATGACATATGAACAGCTTAAAGAGCAGGTGACAATTGAAAATCCTACAGATACACGAGTTATCAGAATTGTGGTTACAGATACTGATATTGAAGAATCAAAACTTATCGCAGACGAGATAGCAGATGTGTCATCAGCATATATAGCTGATAACATGGATCAGTCGCAGCCAAAGAAAATACAGGCTGCATATGCATCAAGCATACCTGTCAACAATAATATCTTAAGGAATACACTTATAGGAGCTGTAATTGGACTATTGGTTGCAGCTGCAATAGCTACATTTGGCTATCTTGTAGATGATACAGTTGCAAATGCTGACGAGATGGAGAAGAGAACAGGACTCAAAGTGCTTGCCTCTCTTCCTCTTGAAGACTCGGAATATGACGGAGAACGTAAAAAGAAAAGAAAGAAGAAAAAGGCGGTATAATATAAATGGAAACAGTTGTTATCAATCAGCTTAAGAATCAAAGTTATACAATGAAAGAATCGCTCCGTGCATTAAAAACCAGCATAAGCTTCAGCGGAAAGGGAATCAGATCGATACTTTTTACAAGTAGTATGCCAAATGAAGGAAAAAGTACGGTTGTTATGGATCTGGCAAGATCACTTTCGGATTCAAAGAAATCTGTTCTTATAGTTGATACAGATATGAGAAAATCAGTCCTCGTTGGAAGACTTAAAGCAAAAGTTGAAAGAGGCGGTAAAATATATGGTTTGTCACATTATCTGTCAGGCCAGAAGTCACTCGACAAGATAGTATATGCAACAAATATACCAAAAGTATTTATCATATTTGCAGGACATGAAGTGCCAAATCCTACAGAGCTTCTTGAGACAGATGAGTTTAAAGAACTTATAGAGTTTGGGGAAAAGAATTTTGATTATGTACTCGTCGATACTCCGCCTACAGGAGCTGCAATTGATGCGGCAGTAGTAGGAAAAAGCGTAGATGGCGCTGTGATTGTGGCAGCACAGAGCACTACAAGTTCACGTGCCATAGTAAATGCCAAAAAGACGCTTGAAGATTCCGGAGTAAAAATACTTGGTGCAGTGCTTAATAAGGTCAGATATGAAAAGACGGGTTATGGTGGCTACGGCAGGTATTATGGAAGCTATTATGGCGGATATTATGGAAAATATCACGGCAGGGATGAAGAGGAATACGTTGCTGATAACGGTGAAGATTTAAAAGAGGAATAACAATGAACTATAGAAAAGACTGGGGCAGATATTTGATCGTCATAGAGGTGGTCGCTCTCATACTGGTATTGATATATGGGGCATTTAGTATCGTAGCGCCGGCGGGTAAAAGCTTAGGCAAGAGCGCAGAAGCAACATATGATTCAGAAATGGTATACAGCATGGATGATGCATCGGATGCAGGAACAGACGGCAATGCTTCAATTGCGGATATAGATACACAGATAGAACCGATGATATTTTCTGATGAGGTAAATGCAAATATAGAGTCTATGTCTGTTGAACAGAAAGTATGCCAGCTCTTTATTACAAGACCAGAGGAGATTACGGGCGTTACAGAGTTTACGCAGGCTGGCGAAAAGACAAAGAATGCAATGAATCAGTATCCTCTTGGGGGATTTATATTTTCGGATATAAACTTTAAGGGAACAACTGCTACCAGGAATATGATGGCCAATATACAGCAATATGCTAACGAACAGCAAGGTATGAATATGTTTCTTGCTGTAAATAATGCAGATAATACTGTACAGTTCATGACAGATGATTATATGAACATGAGTATTGGTATATCATCAGATGTAGTATCAGAGTATACAAACGCAGGAATATATACAGCTCTAACTGGTTTTCCGGGAGAGGACGTGACGGATATAACGGCACTGTCTGATCAGACAGCTGGTATGGTGGCAAGTGGTACAACATTTGTTGTAGTAGACAATAGCACCTGTGAGGCACTTACTGGTGATGCTTCTGCACCTTGTTCTACATCGGCAAACTCGGTTGGATATCTTAGAAACAATGCAGGATTTAGTGGACTTATAATGACATCAGATCTGGCATATGGACTGCCTGACGGATATAGTGCATCAGATGCATCCGTGGAAGCGATAAAATCTGGAGTGTCCATAGTGTGGGTATCTACAGGATTCTTAGATTGCTATAATGCAGTGCTTACTGCAGCACAGAATGGCGATATATCAGAGGATACACTTAATCAGGCTGTTGGACGTATACTGACATACAAGATGAGCTAATATTTGGGAGCATACAAATGGCAGATAAAGAAAATAAATCAAAGAAAAAAGCGAATATATTTATAGCTGTATGTATTGTGATAGTTGTTGCATGTATAGCATATATTGGGATATATTTCTACAAGCAGCACAGTGCGTCAGACGAATATGATAATCTGACAGCGAAGGCACATGATACACAGATTGTATCAACAAATACCACATCAGATACTGAGACAGAGTCCGGTTTTGACAATCCAATCGATTTTACAGCTCTCCAGGAAGAAAATTCTGAGATATACGCATGGATCTCCATTCCAGGTGTGGAGACAGAGTATCCAATATGCCAGAGCGCTACAGATGATACATATTATCTAAACTATACAGTGGATGGTACATATGGTCTTCCGGGATCTATATATACAGAAAGCCTCAATTCAAAGGACTTTACTGATTTTGATACAGTAATATATGGTCATCACATGAAAAATGGAACAATGTTTGGATCACTGCACAAGTATCGTGACATTACATTTATGAAAGAAAATCCGTACATATACATTTATACACCGGATTGTATACGCACATATGAGATATTTGCGGCTGTCACATACAGTGATGATCATCTTCTTAAGACATTCGATTTCTCACAGGAGAGCGACAGACAGAAATATCTTGATTCTATAAATGAGATCAGGGATATGAACAGTCCGATAAGAGATGATGTAGAAGTTACAACAGAAAGCAAGATAATAACACTTAGTACATGTATAGGAGGCCAGCCTGATAACAGATTGCTGGTCGAGGCGGTGCTTATAGATGAACAAAAATAAAAAGATAGTGATGGCTTTTGCTGCGGCAATGGCTGTTATATGTGTGATAGTAGTCGGTATAATAATAATTATACCGGGACGCAAAAACGCATCTGCAAACGAGAATAGTACTCAAAGCGATATAGATGAGTATGGAGATGACTCATCTTCATATCGTACTATCACATACAATGGTAAAACATATACCTACAATCAGAATATATCCACTATATTATTCTTAGGCATAGATCAGCATGAAAAGGCTGAAAGCTATGGTTATGAGGGCACAGGCGGGCGTTCAGATTGTATTATACTGCTTATCATGGATTCATCAAATAATACGGTTAAGATGCTTGAAATCTCGCGTGATACAATGGTGGATGTAGCTGTATATGATACAAGCGGTGAGTATGCGCTTGACATGAATATGCAGATAACGATGCAATATGCCTATGGAGATGGAGCAAACAAGAGCTGCAGGCTTACAAAAGAAGTTGTATCCAAGCTCCTCTATGGCATACCCATCGATAATTACTTTTCTATGAATATAGATGGAATCAGCACAGTAACTGATGCAGTAGGTGGTGTGACACTTACAGTACCACTGGATTATACATATGTGGATCCACAGTTCACACAGGGTGCTACACTTACGCTTGATGGCACCCAGGCAGAAAAGTATGTCAGAAAACGTGATACAACTGTCATAGGAAGTAATGATGGGCGTATGGAACGCCAGATGCAGTACGTAAGAGCGCTCGTTGCACAGCTTCAAAGCAGTGCAACAGGAATGTCTACATATCAGAACCTGTTAAATCAGGCATCTGACTATATCATTACTGACATGCAGACAGATGACTTGTATGAGCTTACTAAGTATACACTCGATGATACAGAGTATAAGGTACCGGGTGAGACAGTAGCAGGTAGTGCAAATGATGAATATCATGTAGATGAAGAAGCATTACAAAAACAGATCATTGATTTATTTTATGTTGAAAATTAGTCGTTCTATGAACAACTATTAAAATTATATTTATACATTTTAGGAGGTAGTCCAATGAAGAAATTAGCAGGATTCTTATTAGCTGCTACATTAGTATTCAGCATGACTACTGTAGCATTCGCTGCTGGAAGTAAGAGCACAACTGTCTCTGACACAACTGTTACAACTACAGCAGGTGAAGTTGCAGTAAATCATAGCATTGACACTAAGACAGCAGAAGCTGCAGGAATCACAACAGATTCAACAACAGGAAAATTCACAATGACAGATGCAACCCTTGCATCTGTAAAAACATCTCTCAAAGCAGAGAAAGTTCAGGTTCTTGACGTATTTAACGTAGAGAAACCAGCAAACTTCAAAGATGGAGACTCAGTAGATGTTGAAATCCCAGGAGTTACATACCAGGATGGTATGGTAGTACTTCACTACCAGGATGGAGCATGGGTAGCATTACCTACAAAGAACGTTAATGGAAAAGTTGTTGCAACTTTCACAAAGTTCTCTCCAACTGCAATCGCAATCGTAACTAAGGCAGAGGCTTCAGCTAAGACAACTAGCACAACTACAACAACAACAGCAACAAACAAAGCTCCTAAGACAGGAGAGGCTAACACAGTTGTTTATGTTGCACTTTTAGCTTTAGTAGCTGGTGCTTCAGCTGTAGCTGCAAAGAGAAAATTCGCTTAATCTAAGTATTAGGTAGAATTACACCTATCATAGACGCTAATTTTCATGATTTTTCAGAGTTCTGAAAATGCTATCGTTTCATGCCTGCTTTGCAGGTATGGACGATGGTAACAAAGGTGTAAGAGATGATATGCTAATTTTAAAGCAGTACTTGACAATAAAACAAAACCATGGTTAAATAACTTTGGTTATATGACTGACGGAAAAGTGGATCAACCACATGAAGTATAACTATTGAAAGCCGACCGTCTGGGCGTACATTACAATATAGATCTATTATGATCTGTATATTTGTACGTTCAGGCGGTTTTTTGAATTCATAGGAAATTCCTTCCTATGAATTTAAAACGCTCCGCGTGGATCGCACTGTGGCGGTTATGTAGATGTCGCCAAAGCGACCCGCCACAGGCGGAGAATCCTGCAAAGCAGGATTCTTTCTTGTATATGCAACATACACACTAAATAAAAGATAATCAGGAGGATGACATGGAAAAAGTATCATTAGCAAAGGAATTATCAAGCACAACTTATCCGGGAAGAGGTATCGTTATTGGTCGCACAAAGGACGGTAAAAAAGCAGTAACAGCATACTTTATCATGGGTAGAAGCAAGAACAGCCGTAACAGAGTATTCGTAGAGGACGGTGAGGGTATCAGAACACAGGCATTTGATCCTTCAAAGCTTGAAGATCCAAGTCTTATCATCTACGCACCAGTCAGAGTGCTCGGAAACAAGACAATCGTTACAAACGGTGATCAGACAGATACTATCTATGATCTGATGGACAAACAGCAGACATTTGAGCAGTCTCTTCGCACAAGAGAGTTTGAGCCTGACGCTCCTAACTATACACCTAGAATTTCGGGAATCATGCATATTGACAAAGGTGAATTCAATTATGCCATGTCTATATTAAAGAGTAATAACGGCAATCCGGCAGCATGCAACAGATATACGTTTGCATATTCAGCACCGGTTGCAGGAGAGGGACATTTCATCCATACATATATGGGGGATGGAAATCCACTTCCAAGCTTTGAGGGAGAGCCTACCTGGGTAGACATCGACGGAGATATCGATGAATTTACAAACATGGTATGGGAGAACCTAAATGAGGATAATAAGGTTTCACTATTCGTAAGATATATTGATATCGAAACAGGAAAATCCGAGACACGTATTGTAAATAAGAACAAGTAATTGTAGAAGCAAAGCGATAATTTTAAGATCACAGGAGAATAGAAAAATGCAGGAATACGAATTAAAATACGGATGTAACCCAAATCAGAAACCGGCAAGAATTTTCATGAAAGACGGAGAGCTTCCTATCAAGGTATTAAACGGAAGAGCAGGATATATTAATTTCCTTGATGCGTTCAATGGATGGCAGCTTGTAAAAGAGCTTAAGAAGGCTACAGGACTTCCGGCTGCAACATCTTTCAAGCATGTTTCACCGGCAGGTGCGGCTGTAGGACAGCCTCTTTCAGATGTAGAGAAGCAGATCTACTGGGTGGCTGATATGGATATCGAGTTTACACCACTTGCAAATGCCTACATCAGAGCCAGAGGTGCTGATAGAATGTCTTCTTTCGGAGATTTTATCTCACTTTCAGATGTATGTGACAAGAGCACAGCACTTGTTATCAAAAGAGAGGTATCTGACGGTGTTATCGCTCCGGGATATACAGATGAGGCTCTTGAGATATTAAAGGCAAAGAAAAAAGGAAACTACTGTGTTATCGAGATAGATCCTGATTATGAGCCTGCTCCGATCGAGAGAAAGGACGTATTCGGCATCACATTTGAGCAGGGAAGAAATGAGCTTCACATCGATGATGACTTCTTTTCAAATATCGTAACAGAGAATAAAGAACTTACAGAGCAGGCTAAGATAGATCTTGCGATCTCAATGATTACTCTTAAATATACACAGTCTAACTCAGTATGCTATGTAAAGGGTGGACAGGCGATCGGTATCGGTGCAGGACAGCAGTCACGTATCCACTGTACAAGACTTGCAGGATCAAAGGCTGATAACTGGTGGCTTCGTCAGTCTCCACAGGTATTGGGACTTCAGTTCGTAGACGGAATAAAGAGAGCTGACCGTGACAATACCATTGACCTTTATATAGGTGAGGACTATATGGATGTACTTGCAGAGGGTGAGTGGCAGAAGTTCTTCAAGGTTAAACCTGAGGTATTTACAGCAGAACAGAAGAGAGGATGGCTTGATAAGAATACAGATGTTGCTCTCGGATCAGATGCATTCTTCCCATTCGGAGACAATATCGAGCGTGCTCACAAGAGCGGTGTTAAATATGTGGCGCAGCCTGGCGGATCTGTAAGAGACGATCATGTTATCGACACATGTAATAAATACGGTATGGTAATGAGCTTTACAGGAATCAGACTTTTCCATCACTAAAAGCAATCTTTTGTAAAGAAATTAAAATCGGACAGATTTTAGTGATTTAATAAAAAAAGACTTCATGTTATAATTACGATATTAATATCAGTGATTAGATCATGGAGTTTTTTTAATGTCATTACAATTTATCATAGGAAATTCAGGGAGCGGAAAAACAGAATATCTGTTCAACCGGATAGTAAAAGAGGCAAAGGCACACCCGAGGGACAACTATCTGGTCATAGTGCCGGAGCAGTTTACGATGCAGACACAGCGAAAGCTCGTGGATCTGTCTGAAAATAAAGCAATCATGAATATCGATGTGCTAAGTTTCAAGCGTCTGGCATACCGTGTGTTTGATGAGCTTGGAATAGGCACGCTGGAAGTATTGGAGGAAACCGGAAAAAATCTGGTGCTTCGCAAAATTGCACAGGATAAGGCGGATGAGCTTGGTGTCATGGGACGAAATATGAATCGCATCGGATATATAAGTGAGATAAAATCACTTCTCTCAGAGCTGGTGCAGTACAATATAAAGCCGGATGACCTGAGGGGATATATAGAGAGCGGCAGACTATCAGAGTCACTGTGTGGCAAGCTAAAGGATGTGCTTGTCATGTATGATGAGTTTGAGAAATTCATGCAGGAAAGGTATATCACGGCGGAGGAGATATTAAATGTACTCTGTGATGTGGCGCATGAGTCGGCAATTCTAAAAAACGCTGTCATAGCATTTGATGAGTTTACAGGCTTTACACCTATACAGAACCAGCTTATGAAAAAGCTCTTTGTCATATCGCAGAAGATATATGTGACACTGACCATAGACAGCTGTGAGGATATGTATCGCAGCCGTGGTATGCATGAGCTTTTTGACATGCCTAAAAAGACTGTAAGATCGCTCATGGATACGGCGGATTTCCTTAAAGTACCGGTGGAAGAGCCGGTAATACTTGAGGAAAACTACAGATTAAAAGACAAAAAAGAGCTGCTTTTTATGGAGCAGAACCTGTTTCGAAAAAAGCGCGCCATATATACAGAGGATATGAAAACAATACATATCGACAGCCTACGGGATTCAAAGCAGGAGCTTACCCTTGCCGCCAGAAGGATCAGTGAGCTGGTCAGAAAACAGGGACTTAAGTACAGGGACATTGCGGTAGTTACCGGTGATGTGAGCGCGTATAGCAATTATGTGGAGTCGATATTCGCAAAATACAATATACCGTATTTCATGGATACCACACAGGAGATACTTTTCCATCCGTTTATCGAGTTTATCAGATCGATACCCGATATCGAGTCGCAGAACTATTCCGCAGAGTCGGTGCTTCGTTTCCTTCGATGCGGATTTACGGAGCTTTCGCAACAGGATATAGATGTGCTCGAAAATTATCTGCTTGCGACCGGCATAAGGGGCAAAGGTGCATGGGATAAGCTGTGGACGAGGATGCCGCGGCAGAAAAGTGCATACGATCTTGATAAGATAAATGAGCAGCGTGAGTATATAGCTGGTCTTTTGTCTCCGGTTTATGCGGCTTTTCATGATAAAAGCAGCACTGTACGTGATTTTTGCATATCAATATATGAGCTTACGGCAAAGCTTGAGGTGGGGGTAAAGCTTGCCGCAAAAGAGCAGGAATTCCTCGATGCCGGCATGCAGACGAGATCAAAAGAGTACGGACAGATATATAAGATAGTAATGCAGCTCTTTGAGAAATATATAGCACTTCTCGGTGATGAGCACATGAAAACAGAAGAGTTCGTGGAGATACTTGATGCGGGACTTGATGCGGCAGAGGTAGCCGTGATCCCACCGGGATACGATACGGTAACCATAGGTGATATAGAACGAACCCGTCTTAGCGATATAAAGGTAATGTTTTTTATCGGGGTAAATGACGGAATCGTGCCAAAGGCTGCATCGAGGGGCGGCATTATCTCACAGTATGAGAGGGAAACTCTTAAGGAAATGGATATAGAGCTGGCTCCGGGAGCAAGAGAGCAGTCATTTATACAGAGATTTTATCTGTATCTTAGCATGACAAAGCCTGCGCAGGAGCTTTATGTAAGCTACAGCAGACTGGATTGCAGTGGAAAAGCCGCACAGCCATCATATCTTATCGGAGTGCTAAAAAATATGTTCCCAAAGCTTAGTGTAAATGAGATAGAGGATGTGGAACAGATCGCAGATCTTACGAGTGAGCAGTCGGCACTTGATTATCTGCTTTGTGTGGATATAGATGATAAATGGTGCGAGATTGCGGCAGCACTCTACAAGTGTGGAGCTGATTTAGAAGAAGCAAAAATCAGTAATAATAGCATAAGTAATAGTATAGGTAATAATATAAATATTGGTATAAGTGCTGGGAATGCTATAGATCGAATCATAGAAGCCAGATACGAGCACTATTCAAAGGATCCAATCAGCAAAAATATAGCAAGAACCGTATACGGCAGACATATGGTTGGAAGCATCACACGTTTTGAGCAGTTTGCCAGATGTGCCTATGCGCACTTTCTCAACTATGGTCTGAGGCTCTCAGAGCGTGAGGGGAGTGGATTTACAACTCTTGATATGGGAAATATATATCACGAGGCACTTGAAAAGTACAGTAAAAAGCTGGATCATACACAGTATGACTGGTTTAGTGTGTCCGATGAGAAAAGAGATGAGCTTGCCAGCGAGGCTATAGGTGAGACTATAGATGAGTACAGCGGATATGGTATTTTTGACACAGCACAGGACAGCCATACGATAAAACGTATGAAAAACATATTCAGGCAGACAGTATGGGCACTTACAACGCAGATCAGAAAAGGCAGCTTTGTGCCGGAGAGATTCGAGTTTTCGTTTTTTGAGAGTCTTGACATGGAAGGTGATGTGCAGGTGGACATAAAAGGCCGTGTGGACAGGACGGATACTTACACGGATGACGGCAGGATGTTTATAAAAGTGCTCGATTATAAGTCGGGAAATACCGCATTTGATCTGGTAAAGCTGTATTACGGCACACAGCTTCAGCTTGCTGTATACATGGATGCCGTCATGGAGCAGAAAAAAAAGACCAATACATCCGTAAGTGTAGAGCCGGGCGGTATGCTTTATTATCACATAGATGATCCTGTGATAGATCTTACGGATATAAGTCCTGACGAGACACTTTCCGAGGAAGAGATTGACCGCATGATACTTCGCAAGCTAAAGCCTGACGGACTTATTAATTCCGATGAAAAAGCCTACAGAGGCATGGATGCGGATTTTGAGAAGGATTCGGATGTGATACCGGTGAAGCTTAAAAAGGATCAGACACCGGATGCGTATTCAAAGGTCGCTTCAAAGGAAGAATTTGAAGTGATAACGGAATTTGCCAGAAATAAGTTAAGAGAGATAGGAAAAGATATCTACGACGGAGATGTAGAGGTAAATCCTATAAAGACGAAAAAGATAGACAGTTGTGCGTTTTGCGGGTATCAGTCGATATGCAGATTCGGTTCAAAAATACCGGGCTTTAGCGCGCGCTCCTTTAAGGGCGGCAAAAAAGATGATGTGATCGAACATATGAGAAATGAAAATGCAATAAACAATAATGATACGGAAGGCAGCAGGTAATTATGGAGGTAAAATGGACAAGTGAACAGCAGAAAGTAATAGATTACCGCGACAGGGATATACTCGTTTCTGCGGCAGCAGGTTCAGGAAAGACAGCAGTACTTGTTGAGCGTATCGTAAACAGAATTAGTGTGGATAAGCCGCCTGTTGACATCGACAGGATGCTTGTAGTTACCTTTACCAAGGCTGCGGCTGCAGAGATGAGAGAGCGTGTCAGCGCGGCAATAGAAGCAAAAAAAGAGGCTGATCCTGACAATGAGAACCTGCAAAGGCAGGCAACACTCGTACACAATGCGCTCATCACTACAATAGATTCGTTTTGCCTTTTTGTTGTGCAGAATCATTTCTCACAGATAGATCTTGATCCGGAGTTTCGTATCGGGGACAGCGCAGAGCTTACACTCATGCTAAAGGACGTGATGAACGAGGTCTTTGAGGAAAACTACTTAAGACAGGATAATGAGGCATTTCTGGCTCTCGTGGACACATACCATAAAGGCAGGAATGACGCTGCGATAAGGGAGATGGTAGAGGAGGTCTACCGCAAGTCATCGAGCAGCTCATGGCCTAGAAAATGGATAGAGGGACTTACAAAGCTTTATGAGGCAGAGTCACTTGATGAGTTTGAGAAATCTGCTGTGATAAGTGAGATAACAGATTATTGTAAAGTGATACTGAAAGAGGCACAGCAGGAGCTTCTTGAGGCAAAAGAACTGGCAGCAGACACACCCGGACTTGAAAAGTATATAGAGACATTATCTGCGGATATAGAGCTTTTTAGCGGACTTGACGATCAGGAAAATTACAGCAGTCTGCAGCAGTTTGTAAGCAGTATAAAATTTGGCAGGATAGCAACCATAAGAAAATTTGACGGAGATGAGCGGATAAAGGATCGTGTCAAAAATATGAGAGACGCGGCAAAGGGCACAGTTGGCAAAATACAAAAGACATATTTTGCCATGCCGCTTGAACTTATGTACGGGCAGCTAAAGAGGCAGCAGCCATTTGTAAATGAGATAGTCAGGCTTTCACTCGAATTTTATGATGCATATGAGGCGAAAAAGACTGCCCGCAGGGTGTTTGATTTCTCGGATATTGAGCATTTTGCCCTTAGAATACTGGTGGACGAGGATACACTCATGCCTACCGATACAGCGGAAGAGTTTGCAAAGTACTTTGAGGAGATCATGATAGATGAGTATCAGGACAGCAATCAGGTGCAAGAGGACATACTGCGCTCTATATCACGTGAGCGGACGGGCGAAAACAATATGTTCATGGTGGGAGATGTAAAGCAGAGCATATATAGTTTCCGAATGGCGCGCCCTGAGCTTTTTATGGAAAAATACAACACTTACACACTTTCGGACAGCAAACACCAGAGGATAGATCTACACAAAAATTTCCGAAGTCGCGCGCAGGTGCTGGATTTTGCAAACGATATATTTTACAAGATCATGGCTATGGATCTAGGAAATGTGGCATATGACAAGGATGCTGCGCTCTATAAGGGGGCATCCTATGAGAAAGCCATTGATGAGTCTGGTGCTGATATGATGAGTCCGGAGCTTATGCTTATAGATTTTAAGGATGAGCAGTTGGAGAGCATAATATATGATGAGGAGGGCGATAAAGTGCAGGTAGAGGCACTTATGATCGCAAACCGCATAAAGGATCTGATGGAAAACTCGCTTGTCACTGACAAAAAGACAGGAGAGCTTAGAAGTCCGCAGTACAGAGACATTGTTATCCTCTCAAGAAGTGTCTCTACATGGGGCAATACGGTATCTGAGGTGTTAAAGGACTGTGGTATACCGGCTCATGTCGAGTCAAATACAGGATATTTTTCATCTTACGAGATACAGGTTATACTCTCAATGCTTCGAATACTGGACAATCCGCTTCAGGATATACCGATGACAGCAGTGCTTTCATCACCCATTGTGGGACTGGATGATGAGGAGCTTGCCGAGATACGCACTACATTTTCGGATGTAAGCTTTTCACAGGCGGTGCTTTCGGCTATGGCGGGGGAAAAGGATTACGAAAACGAAAAGCTTGAGTATTTTAGCAACATATATGAGTCTCTTCGTGCCGCAGTGCCTGATACTTCGATACATGAGCTGCTTTACATGATACTTGAGCAGACCGGTTTTTATAAGTATGCCACAGCCATGCCGGCAGGAAACAGGCGCAGACAGAATATAGATATGCTTATAGAAATGGCTGCAGCCTATGAAAAGACGAGTTACAAGGGGCTTTTCCATTTCGTAAGATACATAGATGTACAGCAGAAATATGAAATAGATTACGGTGAGGCGGACACATCCGGTGAAAATGATGATGTCGTGCGCATAATGACTATCCACAAGAGTAAAGGACTCGAATTTCCAATCGTATTTGTCTCAGCTCTCGGAAGAAAATTCAACATGCCGGAGAGTAAAAACGATATGGTCATTCACAGCGATATGGGAATCGGACTCGTGGAGAAAACCGACCATCCAAGGACAAAACGGCCATCACTCATACGATCAGAGATCGAAAGCCGCATAAAAAGAGAAAAACTCGGAGAAGAGCTTAGAGTACTTTATGTGGCATTGACCAGAGCAAAAGAAAAGATTATACTAACAGGCGGACTGCCTGATGCGCAGAAGTCATTCGAGAAATATCGTGGAAATGTCATAGACGGTCAGCCGATAAGCTTCGGACAAAGAGAGGGAGCGGGATGTTATCTGGACTGGGTGATACCGGCAATGCTTTCTTATCCGGAAAAATATACTGTTACCACCATAAATGCAGACGAGTTTGCGGTAAGAGGCGCAGCAGAGCTGGCGGAGAATGATATCGCAAGAGTCAGATTGCTTGATATGATAAGGTCTGCTGACGGTGAAGCTGTGGAAAACATTGTAAAAGGCTTTTTATATGAGTATCCGTATGCAGGAGATATCAGCAGAAAAAGCAAGTATTCCGTATCAGAGCTTAAGCATGATTCGATGGTTGAAAAATATGACAGCACGGAAAAAGAGGCGGAAATCCCTGAGTTTCTGCTTGAGGAGAAAGAGGTTTATGTGCCGTCTTTTGCGCTGGCAGGCAAAGCTGATGCTTCTGGTAATAATAGGAAATATGAGAATGCAGAAGGCACGACTGGTGGCATAAATCCGGGCGCGCTTCGCGGTACTGCGGTACACCGTGTCATGGAATGTCTGGACTTTAAACGTATATGTGATATAGATACATCTGATAAAAACAGTGTAAAGAAATTTGTTGCTGAAAGCCTAAGCAATATGCTGCAAAGAGGTCTGATCACAGAGGATATGCACAGGCTTGTAAAACCGGCAATTATAGAGAATTTTGTGACTTCAGAGGTAGCTCTTAGGATGGCAAAGGCAGACCTCCGCGGAGATCTGTTCCGCGAAAAGCCGTTCGTCATGGACTATGAGGGCGTGCTCGTGCAGGGAATCATTGATGTTTTTTGGCTTGAGGATGACAGTATAATATTGCTCGATTATAAGACTGACCGTGTAAATGAGGCGCAGGAGATTGTTGATCGTTATAAGACGCAGCTTGATCTGTATGCAGATGCACTTGGTAGGATTTTTTCTGATGAAGAGAAAAAAATAAAAGCAGATGAAAAGCTGATTTATTCATTCAGATTACAGGAGGTAATAAGGATTTGAGCAGGATAATTCTGGCTTCGGGCTCACCAAGAAGAAAAGAACTTTTAGAGCAGGTGGGACTCGAATTTGAGGTATGCCCGGCAAAGGGCGAGGAAGTCATCACATCAAGTATACCGCATGAGGTGGTGCTCGAGCTTTCAAAACAGAAAGCACTTGAGATAGCATCCATGGTGGCTTCTTATGATGAGGCGCACAAAGAAGTGACCACACCGTGTGATAAGCTCATAATAGGTGCGGATACGATAGTGGCATATGACGGAAAGATATTAGGCAAACCAAAGGACGAGGAAGATGCAAAGTCGATGCTTCGTATGTTAAGCGGCAGCACGCACAGTGTATACACAGGAGTGACAGTTGTCATCATGGATGAAAACGACAGAGCCGGTATTCATACATTTTACGAAAAAACCGATGTCACTTTGTATGAGATGAGTAAACAGGAGATAGACAGATATGTATCCAGCGGCGAGCCTATGGACAAGGCGGGAGCTTACGGCATACAAGGAAAATATGCTATTTATATAAAAAAGATAGACGGAGATTACAACAATGTTGTTGGACTTCCAGTAGCTAGATTATATCAGGAACTTAAAGGTATTGGCATAGACTGGTATTTATCATATAATAATTAAAAAGTAATATAAAAGAGGAGGAATATACTATGTACGAATATGATGAAGAGGTACTAGATACATTTTTAGAGAAACAGACACAGCTTTTTTTTGAGGAAGTAGCCGATACACCGGAAGCCGCTGAAGAGTTCTTAGAGGACTGCATGGCTGTTGTATGCAAGGACATAAAAGAGGTAAGAGACTATTTTGATGATGCAGGATCAGATATATCAGGAATGTCAGATGAAGAACTGACAGAGCAGAGCGAAGTATTCCCGCTGCCAAGCGGAAGATTTCTCATTGTGGAAGGATAAATAGATGAAATATTTTAAAAGAACTGCTGTTATTGCCTTGTCCTTGATTATGCTTCTTACAGGATGCAGCATAGGTGGAAGGGAAATCGTACTCGATATAAACAATTCAAACGGACATACAGTGTTATCTGTAAATGAAATGAAATGTAACGTAAAAGAGGCGATGATATACCTGTGCAATTACAGGAATCTCTACGGAAATGAATATGGAGTTGATCTGTTTGGCACAGATGAATCATCTGATGTAGAACAATATATAAAGGATGTATCGATAGACGAGATCACAAGAATCTACTGTATGGTTTCGATTGCACAGGAAAAAGAGATAAGTCTGACAGATAATGAATTAAATGCAGTAGAAGATGCAGCACAGGAGTATTATGAGTCGCTTTCAGATGACGAGATAGACTTTATGGGAGTTGGAAAATCAGATATTAAAAGCGCATATGAAAACTACGCACTTGCGCAGAAACTTTATAATTCTCTTATAAAAGATGTCGATACAGAAGTAAGCGACGATGATGCGAGAGTAATGCATATCTTAAAGATCTTTGTCGCATCAAAAGAAAGTGCAGATGCGGTAAGTCAGAAAATTGCAGCAGGAGAAGATTTTTCTACAATTGCAAGCAGCATGAGCGAGGATACTGAGACGGATTTATACGTTGCTAAAGGTACCTTGCCCGAAAAGGTAGAAGATGTAGCATTTGATCTAAGTGATGGACAGGTATCTGAGATGATACAGACTGATGATGGATATTATTTCATCAAATGTATATCAAAGATGGATCAGGAAAAGACTGACCAAAACAAGGTGACAATATTACAGAAAAGAGAGCAGGAGCAATTTAATGAGGACTATGAGGGGTTTGTAAACGATGCCCAGTTTGAGTTGAATAGCGATCTGGTAAAAAAAATATCACTAAAAGATGCTGACAAAATTACAACAGATTCTTTTTTTTCGGTATATAATAAATATTTTACAGAAACATAAATAAAAACTGTAATAAAAAGATCAACAGATGGGAGAGTAAATAATGGAGTGGGAATTTGATTTTTTGTATGCATTGCAGGATATCAGAACACCGATATTGGACAAAATAATGGCATTATTTTCTACATTAGGCAATGCTGGAATTATGTGGATATTAATAGGTGTGATATTGTTTGCATCAAAAAAATATAGGAAAGGGGGATTACAGATGCTGCTAGCCATGCTTCTTACATTTATAGTAGGCAATCTTTTGTTAAAAAATATGGTTGGCAGACTGCGCCCATGCCAGATAGATGAGACAATAGACCTTATAGTGAAAATACCGTATGACTCATCTTTTCCGTCAGGACATACGATGAACGGAATAACAGCTGCACTCACATTGTACTTTATCGACAAGAGAATGGGAATACCCGCAATGATAGTTGCAGTACTTATCGCATTCTCAAGAATGTACAACTTCATGCACTTCCCGACAGATGTACTCGCAGGAGCTGTGATCGGAGTGATATCTGCTGTGCTTGTAAATTACATATTCATTAAACGCGGTTGGAAAACAGCACAATAACAAAATTGCTTTGCACACGATAACCCTCCACCGGAGAGTACACAGTGTGTTCAGAAGGAAAATATAAATTGCCACGGGGTTCCATGAACTATGGAAAATCGGATAGTATAACATTACGAAATACTATCCGAAATAAATCCCGTGGCTGATTTTATATTTTCCTGAGGAATATACTGTGTGCTACACCGGTTACAAAATCTATAAGTGCAAAGCAATTTTCGAATTGTTTTTATTTAGTAAGCAACAGCATAATATCATTGCTTCTCTTTACGAATTTAGTCATCTGATCAACAGAGAGCGGCTGATTTGAAAGCATTGCAAGATCATAGAGCTGTTCTGCAAACATAGGTACATGCTCAGAGTCCTTGTTGTCTAAGATGTATTTTACAAGCTCATTGTTTGCATTGAGTGTAAGTGTCTGGTCGGCAGCGAACATGTCTGGGTCCATACCGCCCATGCCACCCATGGCATACATTTTCATCATATCCTGCATACGTCTGCCCTGCTCTGAGAGAGTAAGTACAGAAGCCACGTCTGCATTCTTTAAGTTCTCTACTTTTACAGTAAGCTTGTCATTGTTTAAAGCCTTCTTGAATACCTCTGAGAGAGTATTGGTTGCCTCTGTGAGGTCTGCCTCGGAATCATCCTTTAAGGATTCTGTCAGATCAGAGTCTATTCTCATGAACTGATAGTGGTCATTTCTCTGCTCAAGCTGTGTGATGAATGAAGTATCGATGTTGTGATCTAAGATAACGGCATTCATTCCCTGCTCATTGAACATCTTGATATACTGTCCCTGCTGGATAACATCTGTTACATAGTAGACAGTCTCTTTTTTAGGCTCTTTATCCTCTGCATTTGCATTATCTGAGTTAGTTTCATCTGCCTTAGTTTCATCAGTCTTAGTCTCATCTGAAGCATCTTTATTTTCGTCCTCTACAGGAGCAAGAAGCTCAGGAAGAGTCTGGTATTTGTCATTTATATCCTTAAATAGAATATAATCATTCATCTTGTCACAGAATTTCTCATCCTTTAAGCAGCCGAATTTGATGAATGGGCTGATGTCATCCCAGTATTTCTCGTAAGACTCTTTTTCAGTCTTGCAAAGACCGATGAGCTTGTCTGCAACTTTCTTTGTGATGTACTCTGAGATCTTCTTTACGAATCCGTCATTCTGGAGAGCAGAACGTGATACGTTAAGCGGAAGATCAGGACAGTCGATAACACCCTTTAAGAGCATAAGGAACTCAGGTATTACTTCCTTGATATTGTCTGCGATGAACACCTGATTGTTGTAAAGTTTTATTGTTCCCTCGATTGAATCATATTCTGTGTTGATCTTAGGGAAGTAGAGGATACCCTTTAAGTTGAATGGGTAATCCATATTCAGATGTATCCAGAAAAGCGGCTCTTTGTAATCTAAGAATACTTTTCTGTAGAAATCCTTGTAATCCTCATCTGTACACTCGTTAGGGCTCTTTGTCCAGAGTGGAGTAGTATCGTTAAGAGGAACAGGACGTTTTACGATCTTGAGCTGATCCTTTGCAGGAGAAACCTCAACCTGTTCTTTCTCACCGTTTTCATTTTCTTTTTCTTCGTATTTGGCATCCTCGTGGATCTCTTCTACGACAACATCTGTGTCACGCTTGTCTGCGCGGTCGATAGTCTCGTACTCCTCAGGAGCGTTCTCCTTTGAAAGATAGATCTCTGTAGGCATGAAAGAGCAGTATTTCTCGATAACTTCACGGGCGCGGTACTCGTTGGCAAACTCGAGACAATCCTCATTCAGATAGAGAGTGATCTCTGTTCCGACATCGTCCATGTCTCCGTCTTCCATATCGTACTCTGTGCCACCGTCACAAGACCAGTGAACCGGTGTAGCTCCTTCTTTATAAGAAAGAGTATCAATAGTTACCTCGTCTGCAACCATGAATGCAGAGTAGAAACCGAGACCGAAATGTCCTATGATCTGATCATCATTTGATTTATCCTTGTATTTCTCGATAAAGTCTGTAGCACCTGAAAATGCGATACGGCTGATGTATTCCTCAACCTCATCGGCTGTCATACCAAGACCGTTATCAATGATCTTTATAGTCTTTTCCTCAGGATTAACAATTACCTGGATCTTGCCCTTGTAGTCAGCAGGAAGTGAATACTCACCCATCATGTCAAGCTTTTTGAGCTTTGTGATAGCATCACATCCGTTTGAAATAAGCTCACGATAGAAGATATCGTGGTCTGAGTATAACCATTTCTTTATAATAGGAAACAGGTTATCACTGTCGATTGAAAGATTTCCGTGTTTTTCTGTCATTGTGTTACACACTCCTTTATATAAAATTATTATATTCAAAATAAATATAGTTACTAAATATCTTCATTTGTAACAATATAAATCATAAGTCCAAAAAAATTAAAAGTCAATACAAAATTAGCACTCCAAACAAGTGAGTGCTGATAAAAGAGCGAAGAACCGCATAAAATGGGCGTTCTATCAATTATGAAAAGTTTATAAACTGATTTAGTACTGGACATTATAGAGTAAAAATGCTAGGATTTATAAAATAAGAAAAAATTACAGATCAGTCAACAGACACAAATGACATAATAATGAAGAAGGAGAAATATATGTTAGAAGCAGGTATAAAAGGTAAAAGAGAGATAACGGTTACACTAGATAAGACAGCAAAGGCTATGGGAAGCGGCACACTTGACGTGTTTGCCACACCTGCAATGATCGCGCTGATGGAGAATACAGCATTTGAGAGCGTGGCAGCAGAGCTTGAGCCGGGAAGTGGCACAGTTGGTACAGCCTTAAACGTAAAACATGTATCAGCTTCTCCAGTAGGCATGAAGATCACATGTGAGACCGAGCTTATAAAGGTAGACGGAAGAGCACTTACATTCTTTGTAAAGGCTTATGATGAGGCAGGTCTTATTGGAGAGGGAGAGCACGAGCGTTTTATAGTATTTGAGGAGAAGTTCCAGAAAAAAGCTGATGATAAAGCAAATACAAAATAAAAATGACAAAGGCCGTAAAAAGCAGATCATACAGTGCATATTTGAATTTTTAACAAATTTCTCGGAAAGTGCCATATCAGCATACTCGGGGCAGTCAGCGTTCTTTCTTATGCTATCATTTTTGCCTTTTCTGCTTTTTTTCTTTTCACTGCTCAGTTGGACACCGCTTACAGAGGGTGACTTTATACAATGGGCAGGATCGTTCATACCGGAATCGTTTTCGGATGCTATGAAAAGCTTTGCAGGAGAAGTATATACAAGCGGTTCAGGAAAATTGTCACTGTCGATGATAACAGCAATATTCTTAAGCTCAAAAGCATTTATATCATTGCAGCTTGGACTTGATGATATGTATCATGTCAAGGAAAACAGAAACTATATAATGAGAAGAGTGTATTCTGTATTATATAGTATAGTTTTTGCGCTTGCACTTGTTTTTTTGCTTGGAGTGGTGGTATTTGGAAACCGGATAAGAAATATGATAGGAAAGGGAATTTTGTCTGGTGTCCATCATATAATGGGAAGAGTGCTTGATTATCGGTTTGTGATATGTATTCCTGTGCTGGTGCTACTTTTCTGGATACTCTATATAGTACTCCCTAATCAGAAGCAAATAGTAAAATATCAGCTTCCGGGTGCTGTTTTTGCGGCAACTGCATGGATGGTATTTTCCGAACTTTTTTCGGTGTATGTTGATAAATACAATAATTATGCCTCATTTTATGGCACAATGACTACAATAGCGCTTATAATGGTATGGCTATATGGTTGCATGTATGTGATCTTCATTGGTGGGATCATAAACAGGACTTGGGAAGAACGCAAAAATAAAATTGCAACAGGAGGAATCGAATAATATGGAGAACTCTAAAAATGAGCAGATAGAGTATCTGGTATCAAAGATATTAGAGGACTATCATGATGATAAAGTAATAAACCAGCAGGCACTTTTTTCGCAGCCTGACAAAGATGCGGTATGTGATCTATTGCAGAAACTTATAAAGATAATGTACCCTGGATATTTCAAAGGAACAAGCTTTCGGTATTACAACCTAGACAGCCAGATATCCGTTCTTTTAGAGGATATCATGTACAATCTGCGCAAGCAGGTGCTCCTTGCACTGCCTCAGAAACCAGAGAACAGGGGACTTTCACACCATGAACTTGTGGATATATCAGATAATATATGTAATGAATTTTTTACAATGATACCAAAGATAAGGGCACTTGTAGAGACTGATGTGGCGGCATTCTTTGATGGAGATCCTGCTGCATACAATTATAACGAAATCATTCTTTGCTATCCTGGACTTTTGGCAATTACAACAAATCGTATTGCACACGAGCTGCATCTGCTTGGTGTGCCACTTATTCCTCGCATGATGACGGAGCATGCACACAGCAAGACAGGTATTGATATCCATCCGGGGGCAACTATCGGAAAAAATTTTTTTATCGATCACGGAACAGGCATTGTAGTCGGAGAGACTACTATAATCGGTGACAATGTAAAGGTGTATCAGGGGGTTACGATCGGTGCACTTTCAACCAGAGGTGGGCAGAAGCTAAAGGGAGTAAAGCGTCACCCTACGATAGAGGACAATGTGATCATTTATGCAGGAGCATCGATACTCGGTGGAGAGACTGTCATCGGAAGAGGTGCAGTAATAGGAAGTAACGCATTTATCACTTCATCTATAGAGGCAGGAGCGCGCGTCAGTATCAAGAACCAGGAATTATCCATAAGGACAGGAGAACGTAAGGAACTTGTGGCAAGCGAGATGGAAACTGATTCAAGTTGGTTTTATGTAATCTAAATTAGTTATAACTACAAAAAATTAAAAAAATCTAAAATATGTTGTTGACAACTAAAAAGTGTTAGAGTATACTAACCAACGTAAGGAAAGTCAATTGATTAAAATTATCAATAGGATGAACCTTATGTTGGTTATTTTATTGTTACACAAGAGATATGTTTTGATAAGTGAGGTAGAAATGATGCCATTATCTATGAGTAACGCTGGTGAGTGCCAGATAATTAAAAAAATTGGTGGAAAAGAGGATGTGAGATCTTTCCTTGAAAAATTAGGCTTCGTAGTTGGAGGAGAAGTAACAGTCATATCTGAGATTGCAGGAAATATGATCGTCAATGTAAAAGGCGCAAGAGTTGCTATTGGTAAGGATATGGCAAATAAGATCATGGTCTAAACAGCATGTGCATTATGACACGATACTGTTTATATAAATTTAAATTAAACAATAAATAAGGAGTAATTGACATGAAGACATTAAAAGAAGCCAAAGTAGGCGAGATAGTCAAAGTTGTTAAGCTTACAGGTGAAGGCGCGGTTAAGAGACGAATCATGGACATGGGAATTACTAAAGGTGTAGAGGTTTACGTACGTAAAGTTGCACCACTTGGCGATCCTGTGGAGGTTACAGTTAGGGGATATGAATTATCTCTTCGTAAAGATGATGCAAGCATGATTGAAGTTGAGTAATTTTTTTTGCTCAAAGGTTAGTAAAAACGAACTAGAGACAGAAAAAACAAACAAAGATAAGGAGAAAATAACATGGCAGTAAAAATTGCTCTCGCAGGAAATCCTAACTGCGGAAAAACAACATTATTTAATGCCCTGACAGGTGCTAACCAGTATGTTGGTAACTGGCCTGGTGTTACAGTTGAGAAAAAAGAGGGAAAACTAAGTGGTCACAAGGACGTAGAGATCGTGGATCTTCCTGGTATCTACTCACTTTCTCCATACACTCTTGAGGAAGTTGTTGCAAGAAATTACTTAATCGGAGAGCAGCCGGATGCGATAATTAATATCGTCGACGGAACAAATATCGAGCGTAACTTATATCTTTCAACACAGATACTTGAACTTGGTATCCCGGTACTTATGGCAATAAATATGATGGATATCGTAGAGAAAAAGGGAGACAAAATCAACATCAAGGCTTTGGGTGAGAAACTTGGATGTGAGGTTGTTGAGATCTCAGCTCTTAAAGGAACAGGAATTCAAAAAGCTGCAGAGAAAGCAATCGGTCTTGCACAGGCAAAAAAGAGCGTAGATCGTGCTCATCACTTTGCAGACGATGTAGAGCAGATCATATCAGCAGTCGAAGACAAACTTGGTTCAGCTATTCCACAGAACCAGAAGAGATTCTTTGCGATAAAGCTTTTAGAGCGTGATTCAAAGATCGCAGAGCAGTTAAAAAGTGCTCCAAATGTTGATGCAGAGATTAAGACACTCGAGGATAAATATGATGATGATACGGAGAGCATCATCACAAATGAGCGTTATACATATATTTCAAACATTATCGGTGGATGTGTAAAGAAAGCAAATGTTGGAAAAGAGTCTACATCAGATAAAATCGATAAGATTGTAACAAACAGATTTTTAGCACTTCCGATATTCGCACTTATCATGTGGGGGGTATATTATGTAGCAGTTTCATCACTTGGTGGAATCGTAACAGATTGGACAAATGACACACTTTTCGGTGAGTGGATCCAGCCGGGCGTACAGACACTTATGGAAAATGTAGGTTGTTCTGACTGGCTTGTATCACTTGTAGTTGATGGTATCATTGGTGGTATCGGAGCACCTATCGGATTTGCACCACAGATGGCAATTGTGTTCTTATTCCTCTCAATTCTTGAGGATTGTGGATATATGGCTCGTGTGGCTTTCATCATGGATCGTATCTTCCGTAGATTTGGTCTTTCAGGAAAATCATTTATTCCATTCCTTATCGGATCAGGATGTGGTGTACCTGGTATCATGGCAACACGTACTATTGAGAATGAAAAAGATCGTCGTATGACAATGATGACAGTTACTAATATTCCTTGTGGCGCAAAACTTCCTGTTATCGCGCTTATAGCTGGCTTTATTATGGGCGATGGCTGCTGGTGGATGGCACCTGTTATGTACTTTGCAGGTATTGGTCTTACTATCATCTACTGTATCATTTTAAAGAAAACAAAGGCATTTGCCGGAGAACCTGCACCATTCGTTATGGAGCTTCCACAGTATCATGTACCTTCTATAAAGGGTGTACTTCTTCATGTATGGGAGAGAGTATGGGCATTCCTTAAGAAAGCTGGAACAATCCTTTTCCTTTGCTGTGCAGTTATGTGGTTCCTTGCAAACTTTGGTGTACAGGATGGAGCATTCGGACTTGTTGATACAGAAAACAGTCTCCTTGCAGTAATTGGATCTGCTATCGCAATTATATTTGCCCCACTCGGATTCGATACATGGCAGGCAGTTGCATCATCGCTTTCAGGCTTTGTTGCAAAAGAGGGTATTGTCTCTACAATGGGCGTTCTCTCGGGACTCGGAGAGGTAGAAGAGTATGCTACAAGTATGCATGATCAGTTTGCAGCATTCTTCCCAACAACAATGGTAGCAGTGTCATTCTTACTGTTCAACCTGTTTGACTCACCATGTCTTGCAGCTATCTCTACAACAGCAAAAGAGCTTAACAATCGTAAGTTCTTCTGGTTTACGATCATATTCCAGAATGTTTCAGCTTACTGTGTGACTCTTATGTTCTATCAGATTGTTGGACTTTGTGTAGGTGAAGTATCATTCAATTTCTGGACAGTAGTTGCATTTGTACTCCTTGCTAGTGTAATATATATGTTATTCCGCAAGGATCCAAACAAGGCAACTGTGAAGAAGACTTCGTTTGCTGCAACTAATGCATAATAAAAGTTAGGTAAAAAATGTCGATTAATTTAGACTTAAACACTTCAGATATCGTAGCAATCATACTTTTAGTATGTTTGCTCGGTCTGGCGGTGAAGATTATTATAGGTTTTTTCAAAGAAAACAAATAGCAGTACAATCAAGGAGGCGATGACATGCTTGCAGATATCATAGTAATAGCTATACTGGCTGTTATATTTGCGCTTGTGATCAGAACAATTATAAAGTCAAAAAAAGCAGGTAAGAATTTACAATGTGGAATGGACTGTAGTCACTGTAAAGGCTGTCATTAAACCTAAGCATCGTAAATGATGGGAGGATATATGTCAAAAGAAGCATTGAAACAAAAAGAGGTAATCGTTGACAAGCTAAAGACCAACGGCTGCAGGATTACTAAGCAGAGACTCATTTTGCTTGATGTGATCCTCGAAGGCGGGTGCGCTAGCTGCAAGGAAATATATTACCAGGCATCGAAGATAGACAATTCTATTGGAACTGCCACGGTATATAGGATGATCAATACGCTTGAGGAAATTGGAGCTATTGACCGCAAAAATATGTACAGAGTACAGATGTCATAAGGATAGCTGTACTCGCAATATAAGCACATTCAGAGAGAAATATTCTTTCAGAATGTGTTTTTTTATGCATGAAAAATATCACATTTATAATTTAAAAAAATAGTAAAAAGTACTTGACATATTATAACAAGTGAGGTATATTTAACTCAAGTTAGAGATAACTAACACGAAAGGAGCCAACATGTGTCAGGAAGTTTTCCAGATTGCCTTAGGCATGGATTTGAAAAGTGTTGAATTACAGCTCGCCCTTCAATGTGCCCCATTGATCACAGGCGTGAGGATTTCAAATATGCTCATGATAGACAGTACTGATGAAAGTGCCATGAGAGTGATCTTGAAACATTCCGGTATATCTTATTTTAAGCTGGCTGCAAAGAATGGAAAGACCGCCTTCCTTTTATTCCGCAGGAGACACCTTGAGGATTATCTGAAGAACAGCGAATCTTTGGACATACTAAAAAGAGCGGGGTATGAGGAATTTTCATTTGGCAAAGTACTTCTTAAATTCAAGAACAGATATGAGGCTTACATAAATAATCAGGAGAAACAGTTCCCACATGAGATGGGACTGCTCCTCGGTTATCCTATAGATGATGTAAGAGGATTTATAGAGCAGGGCGGATGCGGATATCTCTATTCCGGTTACTGGAAAGTGTATCGCAATGTACCTCTTAAAAAGAAAATGTTTGAGGATTTTGAAAAAGCAAAAGAAAGTATAATACAGCTATTAGCCGAAGATATAGACATGAGGCTGATACTGGAAATATATAAAGAAGAACCGCAGCAGATAGCGGTATAGGAGGAATTGAAATGAGTAAAATAAGTGTTGTTTATTGGTCACAGTCAGGAAATACTGCTGCAATGGCAGAGGCTGTTGCAAAAGGTGTTACAGAGGCTGATAAGGAAGCTGAGATCGTATTCGTAAGCAGTGCTTCAATAGATGAATTAAAAGGGGAAAGCGCATTTGCTCTCGGATGCCCTGCAATGGGCGCAGAGGTACTCGAGGAAGGCGAGATGGAGCCATTTGTTACAGAACTTGAGTCATTTGTATCAGGAAAGACAATCGGGCTTTTCGGTTCATACGGATGGGGCGATGGCGAGTGGATGAGAGACTGGGTAGATCGTATGACATCAGCCGGTGCTACTGTAGTAGGCGGTGAAGGTGTTATATGCCAGGATGCTCCTGATGATGATGCTGTGCAGGCTTGTGTAGATCTTGGAAAAGCACTCGCTGCAGTATAGAAATGTTAAGTCAAAATATAATAAATATCTATATGCCGCATGTGGCAGCGGCAAAAAGAAAGGCCACAAATAAAAAACGGTAGATCACCAATTAAAATTGGTTTTCTATATATATTTTATCTCCGCAAAGTATAAACTTTGCTCCTAGTGTAAATCAGAGCCAGCGAACTTCCCATTCGCTGGCTCGCTCTCTTTTAACCTAAATATACAATTCATACAGACACTTAGCTACGAAGTACAGCTTGTGAGCCTGTGCTCCTTCTATTGGGCTGTGTGAGGTTTGTGCTGTAAGCAAATACTTAAATCAGCATTTATTTTTGCAGTTTCTTCTGTGCTGTAGAGAGCATCAGCTTAATACGATTGAGCTGATTAACCTCTGATGCACCCGGATCGTAGTCAATAGCCACGATATTGGCATCAGGATGATCATGTCTGATCTTCTTTATAACACCCTTACCTACGATATGGTTAGGCAGGCAGGCGAATGGCTGTGCACAGATGATGTTTGAGACACCCTGATGGATGAGCTCGAGCATCTCACCTGTTAAGAACCATCCCTCACCGGTCTGGTTACCACATGATACAATAGGCTGTGCATACTGTGCGAGATCACCGATGTATGCGGTAGGCTCAAAGTGCTTGCTCTTTGCAAACTCGTCTCTGGCATCTTTTCTGAGCCACTCAAAGAACGAGATGAGACGGTTGTTTAAGAACTTGGACTTCTTTGAAGCTCCGAGATTGTTAGCCTTGAAATTGGTGTTGTAACAGCAGTAAAGCAGGAAGTCTGTAAGGTCAGGTACGACTGCCTCTGCACCCTCAGCCTCGAGCAGGTCAACAACGTAGTTGTTTGCTGCAGGAAGGAACTTAACGAGGATCTCACCTACCACACCGACACGAGGCTTAACCTCATCTGTCATTGGCAGATTATCAAAGTCTCTGATGATCTCACGGCACATCTGCTTGTACTTCTTGTGAGAGAGCATCTTTGTATTTCCGACAAATTCTATAACTTTCTTTTTCCACTTCTCATGGAGAGCATTAGCACTTCCCGGCTCTTTTTCATAAGGTCTTACACGGTAGAGACATCTCATAAAGATATCACCGAACTCAAGTGCGTACAGACCATGCTGGATAAGACTTGGGGTAAACTTAAATCCAGGGTTCTTCTCAAGACCTACCATATTGATAGAGATAACCGGAACATCAGGATATCCTGCTTTTCCAAGAGCTCTTCGGATAAATCCTATATAGTTTGTGGCACGGCATCCGCCACCTGTCTGTGAGATGAGGATAGCTGTGTGGTTCATATCAAAATCACCTGATTTAACGGCTGCCATGATCTGACCTACTACGATAAGAGATGGGTAGCAGGCATCGTTGTTTACGAATTTCAGTCCTACATCCACACATTCTCTTGCAGGAATGTCAGGGATGACCATATTGTAGCCGGCTGCTTTAAATGCCGGGACTAAGAGGTCAAAGTGTATAGGAGACATCTGTGGACAGATGATAGTGTAGTTGTCATTTTTCATCTCCTCTGTAAAGATCACACGCTCATAGTTAGATGGCTTGATCTCGCGTTTCTTAGGATTTTTCTCCTTTACACGGATAGCAGCGAGCAGTGAACGTATACGGATTCTTGCTGCTCCGAGGTTGTTTACCTCATCGATCTTTAAGCATGTATATATCTTGTCTGAACCTGTCAGTATATCGTTTACACAGTCGGTTGTTACGGCATCAAGACCGCAGCCGAATGAGTTGAGCTGGATGAGGTCTAAGTCATCACGTGTCTTTACAAAGTTTGCTGCTGAGTAAAGTCTTGTGTGGTACATCCACTGATCCATTACGATAAGAGGTCGCTCTAACTCACCAAGGTGTGATACAGAGTCCTCTGTGAGTACGCAGATGCCATAGCTTGTGATAAGCTCAGGAATACCATGGTTGATCTCCGGATCTACGTGGTAAGGACGTCCTGCAAGGACGATTCCGCGACGACCCGTATCCTCCATGTAGTCAAGCACTTCCTCACCTTTACGCTGTATCTCAAGTCGTGTCATGGCAAGCTCTTTCCAGCCGGCAGATACGGCATCACGTATCTGTGACTCAGGCAGATTGAAATCGCCTTTCGCAAATGTAGCAACGAGCTGCTGTGATATAGTCTCTTCACTTTCAAAGGACATGAATGGATTTAAGAATTTTACCTCACCAGAGGTAATCTCATCCACGTTGTTTTTGATGTTTTCAGAGTATGATGTAACGATCGGGCAGTTGTAGTGATTGTTTGCATCAGGGAACTCTTTTCGCTCATATGGTATAGCCGGGTAGAAAATAAAATCTACATTTTGTTTTATGAGCCAGCTTATATGACCATGGGCAAGCTTTGCCGGGTAGCACTCTGACTCACTTGGTATAGAGTCGATACCCATCTCGTAGATCTTTCTAGTAGACTGTGGTGACAGCACTACAGAAAAGCCGAGACGTTTGAAGAATGTAGCCCAGAATGGGTAATTCTCATACATATTGAGGACTCTCGGGATACCTACAGTGCCGTGTGGGGCAGTAGCAGGATCGAGCGGTTCATAGTCAAATATACGTTTGTTCTTATATTCAAAAAGGTTTGGAATATTGTCTTTGTTCTTTTCCTTGCCGAGACCTTTTTCACAGCGGTTTCCGGTGATGTACTGTCTGTTGTCTGAAAATCTGTTTATGGTTAAAAGACAGTGGTTTGTACATCCCTGACAGCGTGCAAGCTTTGTAGTATATGTAAGCTCGTTGATCTGGTCTATGGTAAGCATTGAGGTCTGATAGTCTGCCTCATGACGCTCACGGGCGATAAGTGCTGCACCGAAAGCTCCCATGATACCTGCGATATCAGGTCTTGTGGCATGGACACCGGCAATAGTCTCAAAGCTTCGAAGTACTGCATCGTTGTAGAAAGTTCCACCCTGTACTACGATATTCTCACCGAGATCACTTGCATCGGAGAGCTTTATAACCTTAAACAGGGCATTTTTTATTACAGAGTAGGCAAGTCCTGCTGAGATATCTGCAACGGAAGCTCCCTCTTTCTGAGCCTGTTTTACCTTTGAGTTCATGAAAACGGTACATCTTGTTCCAAGGTCGATAGGATTCTTTGCAAAAAGAGCTTCTTCTGCGAAATCCTGTACTGAGAAGTTTAAGGATTTTGCAAATGTCTCGATGAAAGAACCACATCCTGAAGAACATGCCTCGTTGAGCTGTACTGAGTCAACAGTGTGATTTTTGATCTTGATGCACTTCATATCCTGACCACCGATGTCGAGGATACAGTCTACTTTTGGATCAAAGAAAGCTGCCGCATAATAGTGTGCTACAGTCTCTACTTCACCGTCATCTAATTTTAAAGCAGCTTTTAATAAAGCCTCTCCGTAGCCTGTAGAGCAGGAATGTACGATGTGTGCATCAGCAGGAAGCTTTGAATAGATCTCCTGTATAGAGCGGATAGCAGTAGAAAGAGGGCTGCCGTTATTGTTGCTGTAGAACGAATAAAGCAGATCTCCGTCTTCACTTACGAGCGCGATCTTTGTAGTTGTGGAACCTGCATCAATACCGAGGTAGCAGTTTCCTTTATATGTGGAAAGGGCACCGGTCTTTACATGATTGTTGCCGTGACGCTTTGTAAACTCGTCATAATCAGCCTGATCCTTAAAGAGCGGCTCCATACGGGCTACCTCAAACTCCATCTTGATACCGTTTGAGAGGCGGTCAAGCAGGGATGAAATAGTAGTGCTAGAGTCCTCTTTGTAGTTGAGGGCAGATCCGATCGCTGCAAAAAGATGAGAGTTCTCAGGAACTATAGTGTGCTCCTCATCAAGGTTTAAGGTTCTGATAAATGCTGATTTAAGTTCTGATAAAAAGTGCAGAGGTCCGCCAAGGAAGGCAACATGTCCCCTGATAGGTTTACCACAGGCAAGTCCACTGATAGTCTGGTTTACAACAGCCTGGAAGATAGAAGCTGAAAGATCCTCTCTTGTAGCTCCCTCATTGATAAGAGGCTGGATATCGGTTTTTGCGAATACACCGCAACGGGCTGCGATAGGGTAGATAGCCTTGTAGTCTTTTGCATATTCATTGAGTCCTGATGCATCTGTCTGGATGAGTGATGCCATCTGGTCAATGAATGATCCTGTACCACCGGCACAGATACCGTTCATACGTTGCTCGACATTACCACCCTCAAAGTATATGATCTTTGCGTCCTCTCCACCGAGCTCGATAGCGACATCTGTCTGTGGTGCATAGTATGATAATGCAGTTGATACAGAGATAACTTCCTGCACGAATGGAACTTCAAGGTGCTTTGCAAGCGTAAGTCCACCTGAACCTGTGATCATAGGGCAGACAGAAAGGTCACCCGTCTTGCCATATGCTTTTTTAATAAGGGAAGCAAGTGTTTCCTGAATATTTGCAAAATGACGTTCATAATCGGAAAAGAGTATATTGTTATCGGCATCAAGCAGTGCGATCTTTACGGTCGTTGATCCGATATCAATTCCCAACTTATGTAAGCTGTTGTTTTCCATATTGGTTTCCTCCAAATCTATGTTATGTTTCTTCTTATTAAAATATATTTCTGTTTGGTTTCAAAACAGACTATATTATACGACATGTATCAATAAAAAACAATCCAAAAAAGTATAAAGAATTTGTGAATAATTTGTAGCTTCGTTGACAAAGGATAAACCTAGAAACTATAATTGTGATAGTTATTGTAAATAGTTGCTAGCAACAAATAATAAAACAGGAGGATGCGGACGAATAAGTCTGCAAAAATTTATGAATTGGCTTAACAATCTAGAACGAAAAATCGGTGATAAAGCCATACCAAATATCACAAAGATATTTATCGTGGCAAATGTGATAGGAAGCATGCTTTACATGTCAAATGGATCTGCTGCACTTTATTATCTGCAGTTTGCACCGTCACTTATATTAAAAGGACAGATATGGAGACTCATAAGCTGGGTGCTTATGCCGACAGGAACCATGTCATTTTGGTCACTATTATTTATAATATGTCTGTGGATGCTTGGAAACAGCATGGAGTCATATCTTGGCTCATTCAGGATGAATGTATATTTCATAGGTGGATTTTTGATGTATGATATAGTTGGCATTATTGCATATATCATACTTGGTATACAGATAAATCTTACTATGTATTATATATTGCTTTCAATGTATCTTCTTTTAGGACTTTTGATGCCAGATGCAGAAGTTAGGCTTTACTTTGTACTCCCTATCAAGATGAAATGGATGGTTATCGTATACTTTGTGATGTTTGCATATGATGTATATACATATTTTAGCATAAATCCGTATTTTGGAATAATGTATGGCACAGAGATTGTGCTTGCACTTGTAAACTTAGGACTTTTCGTATACGGTTGCAAAAATAGATTGTCATTTAAACAAAATATGCGCCAGAAAAATAGAAAAGCACAGTTTCATGCGCAGTTTTCACAGCCAAGACCGGGCAGCGGTATAACACAGCACAAATGCTGTATCTGCGGCAGGACAGAAGTATCAAATCCTGAGCTTACTTTCAGATACTGTTCAAAATGTACCGGAAACAAAGAATATTGTCAGGACCATTTGTTTACACATCAGCATAGCTGATTTTGTTGACAAAGCCTACACTTGAATTTATAATTAAACAAGTATATTTTTGCTGTCGAAGGCATTTGCAGTGGCAGCAGTTTTCGGAGGATTATTTATGGATAACGAAGCAACAGTTTCCAAGAATTTTATTGAGCAGATTATAGAAAAGGATCTTGCAGAGGGTCATTGCAAGACGGTAAAGACCAGATTTCCACCTGAGCCGAACGGATATCTCCATATCGGACATGCCAAGTCTATTCTTTTAAACTACGGTCTGGCAAAGAAATACGGTGGACAGTTCAATTTCAGATTTGACGATACCAACCCTACAAAGGAGCGTTTAGAGTTCGTTGAGTCTATCCAGGCTGATGTAAAGTGGCTTGGAGCTGACTGGGAGGACAGACTGTTTTACGCATCTAACTATTTTGACCAGATGTATGAGTGTGCAGTCGGTCTTATAAAAAAAGGAAAGGCATATGTATCAGACCTCTCACCTGAGGAGATCAGGGAGTACAGAGGTACACTTACCGAGCCAGGTAAGGAAGATCCATATTCAAAGAGAACGGTAGAGGAAAACCTTGATCTCTTTGAACGCATGAAAAACGGTGAGTTTGAGGACGGTACAAAGGTGCTTCGTGCAAGAATCGATATGACATCGTCGAATATCAATATGAGAGATCCGATCATTTATCGTGTAGCTCATATGACACATCACAATACAGGTGACAAATGGTGCGTATATCCTATGTATGATTTTGCTCATCCTATCGAGGATGCGATCGAGGGTATCACACATTCTATATGTACACTTGAGTTTGAAGACCACAGACCGCTGTATGACTGGGTAGTTATTGAATGTGGATTTAAAAATTCGCCTGAGGAGTCACCGAAACAGATCGAGTTTGCAAAGCTTTATCTTACCAATGTAGTGACAGGAAAGAGATACATCAAGAGACTCGTTGAGGAAGGCATTGTTGATGGATGGGATGATCCAAGACTTGTATCTATCGCAGCTCTTAGAAGAAGAGGCTTTACACCGGAGTCTATTCAGAATTTCGTGGAGCTGTGTGGTATCTCAAAGGCAAACAGCTCAGTAGATTATGCTATGCTTGAGTACTGTATCAGAGAGGACTTAAAGGCAAAGCGCCCTAGAATGATGGCTGTACTTGATCCTGTAAAGGTTATTATTGACAATTATCCAGAAGGACAGGTAGAGTATCTTGAGGTGGACAACAATGTCGAGAATCCTGAACTTGGAAAGAGAACAGTACCATTTACAAGAGAGCTTTATGTGGAGCGAGAAGATTTCATGGAGGAACCTCCTAAGAAATATTTCCGCATGTTCCCGGGCAATGAAGTGCGCCTTATGAATGCTTATTTTGTAAAATGTAATAGCTGTGTAAAGGATGAAAATGGCAATGTGGTAGAGATCCACTGCACGTATGATCCTGCATCAAAAGGCGGAAACAGTCCTGACGGACGTAAGGTAAAGGGTACTATCCACTGGGTGTCAGCAGAGTATGGACAGCGTGCAACAGTCCGGCTCTATGAGAATATAGTAGATGAGGAGCTTGGAGTATACAACGAGGACGGAAGTCTCAATCTCAATCCAAACTCACTTACTGTTTTAGACAACTGTGTAGTTGAGCCTGATCTGATGAAAGCACAGGCATATGACAGCTATCAGTTTGTGAGAAACGGATTTTTCTGTGCGGATTGCAAGGATTCCACAGAGGGACATCCTGTATTTAATAGAATTGTTTCTCTCAAGAGTTCATTCAAGCTTCCGGCTAATAAATAAATTTAACGGAAGTACAAAACACACTTTATAAAGATAAAGCACTTGATTTTAAAGATAGGATAATAAAAAAGAGATGGGATTTAACGCCCATCTCTTTTTGTGCCTGCAAAGGCAAATTAGTTGTTTTTCTTGTTCTCAAGCTCCTGAAGCTTCATTGCACGAACCTTAAGTGGAAGACCGAAGAGTGTGATGAAACCGTCAGCATCATGGTGATCATAGAGATCTCCTGTTGTAAAGCTTGCGAGTGACTCGCTGTAAAGTGAGTATGGTGAAGTTGTGCCGGCTTTGATGATGTTACCTTTGTAAAGTTTAAATTTAACTTCTCCTGTAACATATTCCTGTGTAGACTCTACGAAAGCCTGGATTGCTTCACGAAGAGGTGTGAACCATTTTCCTTCGTAAACTACCTGAGCAAGTTTATTACCCATATCTTTCTTTACTTCCATTGTAGCACGGTCAAGACAGAGCTCCTCGAGCTGGTCATGAGCTTCCATGAGAATTGTTCCACCAGGAGTCTCGTATACACCACGAGATTTCATGCCGACTACACGGTTCTCTACAATATCAATGATACCAATACCATGCTTGCCACCGAGACGGTTAAGCTCACGTATGATATCAGCTACTTTCATTTCTTTTCCGTTTACAGATTTTGGAACACCTTTTTCAAATGTCATTGTAACATACTCAGGTTCGTCAGGAGCATGCTCCGGAGAAACACCAAGTACGAGTAAATGATCGTAGTTTGGCTCCTGTGAAGGATCTTCAAGCTCAAGTCCTTCGTGGCTGATGTGCCAGAGATTACGGTCACGGCTGTAGCTTGAGTCTGTACCGAATGGAAGATCAATGCCGTGTGCCTTACAATACTCGATCTCAGCCTCGCGGGAATCCATTTTCCAGTTGTCCTGACGCCATGGAGCGATAACCTTGATGTCTGGAGCGAGAGCTTTGATACCAAGCTCGAAACGAATCTGATCATTTCCTTTTCCTGTAGCACCGTGGCAGATTGCAACGGCCCCTTCTTTTCTTGCTACCTCAACGAGTTTTTTAGCGATTCCCGGACGGGCCATAGCTGTACCGAGAAGGTATTTATGCTCGTAAACGGCACCTGCCTGTACACATGGAACGATATAGTCTTCACTGAACTCATCAGTGATATCCTCTATGTAAAGCTTTGAAGCTCCTGATAATTTGGCTCTCTCATCGAGTCCGTCAAGCTCCTCGCCCTGTCCGCAGTTGATGCAGCAGCAGATTACGTCGTAGTCATAAGTCTCTTTAAGCCAAGGGATGATAGCAGTAGTATCAAGTCCACCTGAATAAGCTAATACAACTTTTTCTTTCATAAGTATGATCCTCTTTTCATAAGAATAAAATTTTATAAAGTAAATATATAACACTTCTTAGTATATTGCAAGTGAAAAAATATACAGCATAAATGAATAAATATACATAATTTTGTATATTTTTTCTCTTTACGGATTGTTAAACCTGTACTATTATATTGTAAGTTGATCAATTTAATAACATGAAAAGAGGAAAAATTATGATAAAGGCAGGTATAATTGGAGCAACCGGATATGCCGGAGCAGAGCTTATAAGAATTTTGATGAATCACAAGGAAGTTAAGATTGCGTGGTATGGTTCGAGAAGCTACGTAGATCAAAATTACGCCGATATCTATGGAAATATGTTTCAAATAGTAGACAACAAATGCATGGATGACAATATGGAGGAGCTTGCAGAGTCGGTGGATGTTATTTTCACAGCTACTCCACAGGGATTCCTGGCAGGAGTGCTCACAGAGGATATATTAAAGAAAGTAAAGATTGTTGATCTTTCTGCAGACTTCCGTATCAAGGATGTTGCTATATATGAAAAATGGTATAAGATAGAGCACAGATCGCCACAGTTTATAAAAGAGGCAGTATATGGTCTTTGCGAGATAAACAGAGACAAGGTCACACCACAGACCAGACTTATTGCTAACCCGGGATGCTACACCACATGTTCTATACTTACAGCTTATCCTCTTGTAAAAGAAGGTCTCATAGATACAGATACGCTTATTGTCGATGCAAAGTCAGGCACATCAGGCGCCGGAAGAGGTGCAAAGACACCAAATCTCTTCTGCGAGGTCAATGAAAGTATGAAAGCCTACGGAGTCGCTTCACACAGACATACACCGGAGATCGAGGAGCAGCTCGGTTATGCAGCAGGCAAAGAAATTTTTATCAATTTCACACCACATCTTGTACCTATGAACAGAGGAATACTTGCCACAGAGTATGCCACCCTTAAAAAGAAACCGGATGGCACGCTTCCTACATATGATGAGATAAAAGCTGTATATGATAAATATTATGCAAACGAAAAGTTTGTCAGAGTTCTTAAAAAAGGCATATGCCCTGAGACAAAATGGGTTGAGGGCAGCAACTACGTGGATGTAAACTTTGTGATAGATGAAAGAACAGGCCGTATTATTATGATGGGAGCGCTCGACAATCTTGTAAAAGGGGCAGCAGGACAGGCAGTTCAGAATATGAATTTGCTCTTTGGATTTGATGAGGCAGAGGGTCTTAACATGGTTCCTATGTTCCCATAAATGAGGGTGAAGATTTTTAGAGCCTCATATCAATACATATATTAAGGATATAGATATGAAAGATATTAATTATGAAATAAGAGTTATGACAATAGAAGATTATGAAAACGTTTATAGTCTCTGGCAGACGATACACGGGTTTGGTATCCGCTCCATAGATGACTCAAGAGAGGGTGTTGACCGTTTCTTAAAGAGAAATCCTACAACAAGCGTTGTGGCGATAGCTGATGGGAAAGTGGTAGGTGCGATCCTCTGCGGGCATGACGGCAGACGAGGATGTCTGTATCACGTATGCGTGGATGAAAATCACAGAAAATGCGGCATAGGAAAGAGCATGGTAGTTGCATGTATGAGAGCGTTGCAGGCAGAGGGGATTAATAAAGTATCAATCATAGCTTTTAAAATAAATGAGCTTGGAAACCATTTCTGGAAAGAAGAGGGTTGGACATTTAGAGATGATTTAAATTACTATGATTTTACATTAAATGAAGACAATATCACACGATTTAACAAATAAGGAGTATATACAATGGCAGATAAGAATATGGAACAGGTAATGGAAAAAGCGCAAGTACTCATTGAGGCACTTCCATATATACAGAGATTTAACCGCAAGATCATCGTAGTAAAATACGGCGGATCTGCAATGGTAGATGAGGACTTAAAGAAACAGGTTATTCAGGATGTTACACTTTTAAAACTCGTTGGTTTTAAGCCTATAATCGTACACGGTGGCGGTAAGGAGATCAGTAAATGGGTTGGAAAAGTAGGAATGGAGCCTGTATTTATAAACGGACTTAGAAAAACAGATGCTGATACCATGGAGATCGCAGAGATGGTGCTCAACAAAGTAAACAAATCCCTTGTAAGCCTTGTAGAGGGCCTGGGAGTACAGGCTGTAGGTATCAGCGGCAAGGACGGTGGACTCCTTAAAGTAAAGAAAAAATACTCAAACGGTGAGGATATAGGTTTTGTAGGAGAAATCACGGATGTTAATCCAAAGATCCTTTACGATCTGCTTGAGAAGGATTTTCTTCCGATCGTATGTCCTATCGGAATGGATGATGAATTTAATACATACAATATCAATGCGGATGATGCGGCATGTGCTATAGCAAGAGCAGTATCTGCAGAAAAACTTGCTTTTCTTACAGATATCGAGGGTGTATACAAAGATCCTGAGGACAAGAGCACACTTATATCAGAGCTTACCGTAACAGATGCAAAGAAGCTTATCGAGGATGGATTTATCGGAGGCGGTATGCTTCCTAAGCTCAATAACTGTATTGACGCGATAGACAATGGTGTTTCAAGAGTACATATCCTTGATGGACGTATTGCACACTGCTTACTTCTTGAGATATTTACAAACAGAGGAATTGGAACAGCTATACTTGGAGATTCGGAGGATAAATTCTACAATGAACAGTAATATTGATAAAGAGACATACATAGATGAGGCAGAGAAAGAGCTGCTTCATACCTACAACAGATTTTCCCTCGTGTTAGATCACGGAGAGGGTGTACATCTGTATGATACAGATGGCAAGGCATATCTTGATTTTGCGGCAGGTATCGCGGTATGTGCACTCGGTTATAGCAATGACTATCACAAGAATGCTCTTAAAGGACAGGTTGACAAGTTACTTCATACTTCTAACCTCTACTACAATGTACCTACTATCGAGGCTGCACAGAAAGTATTAAAGAGCAGCGACATGGATCGTATTTTCTTTACAAACAGTGGAACAGAGGCTATCGAGGGTGCGATAAAGGCTGCCAAGAAATATGCCTACACAAGGGACGGACATGCAGGACATGAGATCGTTGCCATGAAACATTCTTTCCACGGAAGAAGTATAGGTGCTTTATCTGTTACCGGAAATGCACATTATCAGGAACCGTTTGAGCCACTTATGCCGGGTGTTAAGTTTGCCGACTTCAATAACCTTGAAAGTGTAAAAGCACAGGTTACTGACCGGACATGCGCTATCATCATGGAAACTATTCAGGGTGAGGGTGGTATCTATCCAGCAACAAAGGAGTTTATTGAGGGAGTAAGAAAGCTTTGCGATGAGAAAGATATTCTTCTTATCCTTGATGAAATCCAGTGTGGCATGGGACGAAGCGGAAAGATGTTTGCATGGCAAAATTACGACGTAAAACCTGATATCATGACTTCGGCAAAGGCGCTTGGCTGCGGTGTACCTGTTGGCGCTTTTCTTATGACTCAGAAAGTGGCTGACAAATCGCTTGCACCGGGAGATCACGGTACTACATATGGTGGTAATCCGTTTGTTGGAGCTGCTGTAAGTGCTGTTTTTGATGAATTTGACAGATTAAAGCTTGTAGAACATGTAAATGAGGTGGCTCCTTATCTGGAACAAAAACTTGATGAATTGGTAAAAAAATATGACTGCCTTACAACAAGACGAGGCATGGGGCTGATCCAGGGGGTTGAATGTGCACTTCCTGTTGGAAAAGTTGCAGCGGAAGCGTTAAATCATGGTCTTATACTGATTACAGCTGGCAGCAATGTGCTCAGATTCGTACCTCCTCTTGTTATAGAAAAGAGTGATGTTGACGAAATGATAGAAAAACTTGAAGCAACACTTGTAATACTGGAAAAAAATCTGTAAAATAAAAAAGACATCGATTTCTCCTTTGAGATTAAAATGAGATTTGTTTTAAAGGAGACCATATGAAAAAAAGAATATATTTAAGTGCATTGGTGATAATAATGGTGATAAGCAGTATTACCGCCTGTAAGAAGGAAGAGGCCACAGTATACTTTGCTACGGAGACGGAACAGAATGCTGTGGCTGATAGTGTTGTCAGTTCTAAGGAAACTGATACCGAGTCTGAAATTACAGGAGAAAAGGGCATTGCAGGTAAAGATGCTACATTAGAAACTGATACAGCCTCGCAGATGTGTGTATACATATGTGGCAGCGTTGTAAATCCTGGTGTATATTATATGAAAAATGGCACCAGGATATGTGACCTTATCGAGCTTGCCGGGGGCATGACTGACGAAGCTTGCAAAAATTACTGGAATCTTGCGGAAGAACTATATGATGGGCGTATGATATACGTACCAACTGCAAAAGAAGTGGAGGAAAACCTTTCACCGGATATGTGGAAAGAAAATGGAAGTTCATCTGCTGGAAATACTAATATAGGTAGTACAGCTACGGATGGCAAGATTAATCTAAATACAGCTACAAAAGAGCAGCTTATGACCCTTACCGGGATAGGTGAGAGTAAGGCGGTCAGTATTATCAATTATCGCACTGAAAATGGAAGCTTTTCTTCGATTGAGGATATTACAAATGTATCCGGTATCGGAGAGGCTATGTTTAATAAAATAAAAGATGATATTACAGTAAATTAGGAGTGTTTAAATGGCAAAAAAAGTGCTGGTCGTTGACGACGAAAAGTTAATTGTAAAAGGAATCCGCTTTAGCTTAGAACAGGATGGCATGGAAGTAGACTGTGCATATGATGGCGAGGAAGCCTTTAATATGGCAAAAGCCAATGCGTATGATATGATATTGCTTGATATCATGCTGCCTAAAATGGATGGATTTGAGGTGTGTCAGGCGATAAGGGAGTTTTCTGATGTGCCTATTGTCATGCTTACTGCAAAAGGAGATGATATGGACAAGATCCTTGGACTAGAGTATGGAGCTGATGACTATATCACAAAGCCATTTAATATTCTTGAGGTAAAAGCAAGAATTAAAGCGATAATGAGACGTACGTCACCGGCTAAGCATGAAAAACCGCAGTCATCTATTATCGAAAAAGGTGATATAAAGCTTGACTGTGAGAGCAGAAGGCTTTTTATAAATGGTGAGGAGGTAAATCTTACTGCGAGAGAATTCGAACTTTTAGAGATCCTTGTTAAGAATGAAAATAAAGTATATAGTAGGGAAAGTCTTCTAAATATCGTATGGGGGAAAGATTATCCGGGAGACGTACGTACTGTCGATGTACATGTAAGGCGCCTTAGAGAGAAGATTGAACGGAATCCGAGCGAGCCTAAATATGTACATACAAAATGGGGAGTTGGATACTACTACAATCAGAAATAATCTGATCCAAAATGAAAGGTTTTCTAATGTTTAAGGGTAAATTAAAGTTTCCGTTTTTAAAAAGTCTTAAATTCAGAATTATTCTAATGATTTTTATACTCGTTCTGGTTCCAGAGGTTGTGCTGTGTGTTGGCATATTAAATACCTACGAATCCAGAGCGATATCTATCCGCGAAAGTGAAGTTCTAAGTCAGGCTAAAATTCTTGCAAACAAGATATCTACAAGTAAATATTTTGAGGAGGACGGAAGTGAGCTTAGCACTATTGAGGCTGAGATAGACATGCTTACGACTATATATGAGGGCAGGGTGCTTGTTGTTGACAAGCATTTTAAGATTATAAAGGATACTTACAACCTCGACGATGGCAATACAATAGTCTCAGAAGAAGTAATAAAGACATTTTCATCATCTGAGATAATAAATTATGATTCTAAAAACCATTATATAGAGCTTTCTGTTCCTATCAGTAACCCGGATGATAAAGAATCAAAAATAGAGGGAGCTCTTGTAGTTAGTGTATCAACAGACAATATTTCACTTAATATGTCTTACCTTACGCAGATAGCTGTGACGGTTGCGATAATAGCTGGTGCAGTTATATTGTTCTTTGGTGTACTTGTATCACTACAGCTTCTTGTACCGCTAAAAAAATTATCCGATGAGATATCTGATATAAAGGATGGTTATGGGAAAGATGAGCTTGATGTAGACAATTATACTGAGACAAAAGTTATCAGTGAGAATTTTAATGAGATGATATCAAGCATGCGTGTTATGGACGAGTCCAGACAGGAGTTTGTATCAAATGTGTCACATGAGCTTAAGACACCGCTTACTTCCATGAAAGTGTTAGCAGATTCTATAAATAGCATGGGAGATGAGGCGCCTATAGAGCTATACCGTGAGTTTATGGGGGATATAACAAGTGAGATAGAACGCGAGACAAAAATAATCAATGATCTGCTTTCGCTTGTTAAGATGGATAAGTCGGCAGCGGATCTTAATATCGAGACTATTAATATAAATGATCTCTTAGAACAGATACTTAAGAGACTTCAACCTATAGCAGACAAGCAGCAGGTGGAACTTGTGCTTGAAAGTTTCAGACCGGTTACAGCTGAGATAGACGAAGTGAAACTTACCCTTGCATTTACAAATCTGATTGAAAATGCAATAAAATACAATGATAATGCTACTGGAGGATGGGTACACGTATCTCTGAATGCCGATCATCAGTATTTTTATCTGAAAGTCGAGGATAACGGTATCGGAATACCTGAGGAATCGCTTGAACATATTTATGAGAGATTTTACAGAGTGGACAAGTCTCATTCGCGCGAGATTGGTGGAACAGGACTTGGACTTGCTATAACCCGTAGTTCTATACTGATGCACAGGGGCGCTATAAAGGCACACAGTGTATTAGGTGAGGGCACTACGTTCGATGTGCGTATTCCACTCAACTATATTGCATAGGAGGCATCATGAGAAAAATACTTACATTTGTACTTACAGCTGTGATGGTTCTTTCTTTGGCAGGATGTAAAAAGAAGATAGATGAAGATACTTTTTGTGTATATTATCTAAATATTGATGTTACAAGCTCAGAAGCAGTGGCATATGATTTAAAAAGCAAGGATTCTGATATAGATAAGCAGGTAAAAGAACTTTTAGAACAGATGCAGACTGAACCGGAGGACTCCAAACTTCGAAAAACTATACCGGATGAGGTGAAAATAACCGGTTATGAGATAAAGTCATATACATGTACGATAGATTTTAGTAAGGAATACTATGATATGACGGCTGCTGAGGAAGTGCTTATGCGTGCTTCTGTAGTAAGAACACTTACACAACTTGACAAGATATCGTATGTGACATTTACAGTAGAGTCTGCTCCACTTACTGATTCAGATGGAAATGTAATAGGAAGCATGAATGCTGATGATTTTGTTGAAAATCCTGGAGAGCAGATAAATTCGAGTGTAAAGGAGACCTTGACGCTTTATTTCGCTGATAAAGAGGGAACAGGCCTAAAAAAACAAACAAGAGTTATACATTATAGTTCAAATATATCCCTTGAAAAGCTTGTTATAGAGCAACTTATCGAAGGACCTAAAGGTACAAAGCTGCAGTCTACTCTGCCGAGTACGACAAAGCTTATAACAGTGTCGGTTGTAGATGGCATATGTTATCTGAATTTTGATTCGACATTTAGAACAAGCATAAACAACCAGCTTACGGAGGATGTAGTATTATATTCTATAGTTAATTCGCTTACATCGCTTCAATCGGTTGAAAAGGTACAGATCTCGATCAACGGAGAAAATGATGGTAATTTGCTGTACAATTACAAGTTAAGCGATATGTATACATTTAACGAGAATATAATAGATCAGGAAGAATCTTCTGAACAATAAAAATCATTTGATTAGCCATTAATAAAAATATATGAAATACAGGAGGAGAATATAATCAGCAAAAGACCGATGTTTATGTTTGCGTTGGTCTATACTGCAGGTATTGTTGCAAGGAGCACAAAATGGTATGTAGGATGGGGGGCTTTTTTAATCTGCATTACAGTTTTTGTATGTGAATGTGCTAAAATAAAGGAAAAAATAAAAGGCTATAAGCAAAAAATCGTCATATCTTTGATTGCTTGTGCAGGCTTTTTTGCAATTGCACAGATAAGATATAATACCGAAAGCTCAATTCGCGATAATTACATGCAGATATTGACAGATGAGAGTTCTGTCGTTGTCTGGGGGAAAATTTATAAAACTGAATACAAAAATGGGTCATATAGATATTATATATCAGGTACTACGGTAAAGATGGATACATATAGTACAAAATGTAATAATATAATTATTTACAGCGATGACGATACGGCTAATAATGGCGACTATATAATGTCAAATGGTTCGATTAGCCTGTATCAGGAGTCTACTAACGAGGGTGAGTTTGACCGAAAAGCATTTTATTATGCGCAGATGATCGATTTTGCGGTAAAGGCCGATAGTATCTTGACAAAAGAGAGTAGGTTTTCGTGGATTTATCACAGAATGGATGCGATAAGAGATAATTTGGTGCAGTCACTGCTTAGAGTGACGGATAAAAAAACGGCGGGCATACTTTCATCCATGATTCTGGGTGACAAAACATATCTGGATGAGGACATAAAAGATCTCTATCAGGTAACAGGAATATCACATATTCTTGCAATATCAGGACTTCATATTTCTATAGTCGGCATGGCATTTTACAAGCTGCTTAGAAAGAAAA
>CAVICC010000006.1:0-64763 GCA_963641405.1 bacterium
CGGCTCCAGCTAAGTTTATTATGCATGGGTGCTCCAAACGCGCTTTTTACTTTATCTAAATTTGATATGTTACGCGCTTGAACGAGTCCGCGCCCATGCAACCTTAAGCTGGAGACCGGCATAAAACTCCCACACGACACGTCATAGATCAAGCGTATGTCATAGACGAACACCGCGACTCAAATGTCCAACTGTAAAATGAACATAAATAATCAAACGAGCCCAAAACCGATGCCAACAAATTAGCAATCGAAGCGAGTTCTGCTACTTGCAAACGCGCACCCGAGACGGCACAGCCAGCATTTTATATGTGGGAAGTTAGAGTAACTAAAAAGCACCTTCGGGTGCTTTTTTTATACACTGCAAAAGCAGGAGCAGGCTTTACTACATGTTGCACAAAAGTTGATTAATAAAATTAAACAAATAGACGAAAATGCTTTTAACGATTGAATTGGTATTGAAAAAATAGATTTATAGTAATATAATTCACTTAGAAGCCAAGAAAGAGAACGGCTTAAAATTTTTTGGAACAATTAATTAATAGAATTAATCAAACATGGAGGAGGAAACAATCATGAAGTATTTTTTGGACAGTGCAAAAATCGATGAGATAAGGGAGGCATACCACACATTTGGCATCGACGGAGTAACAACAAACCCGCGTCACATTATGGTAAGCGGAAAGCCATTCCTTACAGTTATTAAGGAAATGGCAGACTGGGTAAAAGAGGAAGGAATAGAGGGATATGAAAAGTTCCCTATCTCAGTTGAGATCAATCCTCATCTGGATGATGCTGATGAGATGATTGCAGAGGGAAAGAAAATTGCAGCTATCTGCAGCAACTTTGTAATCAAGATCCCTTGCACAGAGGCAGGTATTCAGGCAGCCAGAAGACTTGAGGCAGAAGGGGTAAGAACAAATGTAACACTTGTATTCTCACCGGCACAGGCAATCCTTCCGGCAAAGAACAATTCACTTTTCGTATCACCTTTCATCGGATGGAAAGAGGCAAACGGAGAGGATTGCAAAGCATATATTAAGGCAATTTCAGATATATATGACAATTACGGATACAAAGGAAAAACACAGATAATCTGTGCAGCGATCCGTACACCAAAGCAGATTGTTGACTGCGCGGTAGCAGGAGCGGATATAATCACAACAGGACTTGCAGTTTATAAAGACAGCATCAAACATGCCTACACAAGACAGGGACTTGAAACCTTCCAGAATGCATGGGATAACACAGTTACAGAATAAACAGCAGGAGGTATGAGGCGATGAAGATAGGATTTGTTGGACTTGGAATCATGGGAGAGTCCATGAGTGAGAATATTGTAAAGAAACACGATGATGATGTATATGTATTTGATTTCGTAGAGGAAAAAGTAAAATTACTTGAGAGCAAGGGAGCAATAGGCTGCAGCAGCTCATTGGAACTTGCAGAAAAATCAGATATAATTATATCAATGGTTCCTAAATCAGAACATTCAATGGCAGTGTACAAGGAAGTTTTGCCGGCACTTGACGATACAAAGCTTTGCATCGATATGAGCACCATAGACCCATCAGTATCAGTGGAAATTTCAGAGATGGTAAAGAAAACCGGAGCACAGTTTGTAGATGCACCTGTTGTAAAGTCAAAACCGGCTGCAATTGCAGGAAAACTTGGCATATATGTAGGTGGAGACGAGGATGCCTGCAAAAAGGCAATACCTATTCTTTCCTACATGGGTGAGAATATCATCAGAATGGGTGGAAACGGAAAAGGCCTTGTAATGAAGATCTGCCACAATGCATTGGTTTCGCAGATACAGAATGGTGTCAATGAGACACTTACTCTGGCAAATGCATATGGAATTGATATCGAAAGCTATACAACAGCAATTTCCTATGGTGGTGGACAGAATTTTTATCTGGACTCTAAAAACGCTCCTATCAAAAATGAGGATTATACAACAGCTTTTTCTATCGAGAACATGTACAAGGATGTAAATATCTGTATGAACATGGCAAAGGAAAGCGGCATGAACCTTGCAGGAGAGAGCGCAGCCAAACAGGTTTATGATAAGGCAATGGAGCTGGGACTCGGAAAAGAGGATTTCTGTGCAACAATTAAAGCTGTAAGAGAAATGCAGAAGTGATGGCAGGATGGGGGAACATATGCTTAAACGTTTAAATGAGAAAAATGATATAGAGATATTTGACGTAAAAGATCCGTGTTTTGCAAGTTATGGAAGGATAGTGGAAAATGTTGATTGCCAGGAACTGATTTCATACATGGAAGACCAGACACAGATACCCGAAGAAGGAAATATATATCTGGCATCTGTTCTGGCAATGGAGCAGACGCATGCAGCAAAAAGATTTGAAGAGAGCGTATATGGACAGATGCCTATACAGATAGGTTATTGCAATGGCAGAAATTCCACATATAACGGATTTGAATATCACAAAGGCAGTGAGATAAATATTGCCGTTACAGACTTTATGCTTGTTCTGGGGCATACATGGGAGATAAAAGACAATACATATCGCATTGAAGATGCAAAGGTCTTTTTCGTGGAAAAAGGAACTGCGATCGAAATGTATCAGACTACACTTCATTTATCACCGTGTAAGACCTCAGATGAAGGCTTCAAAGATGTTGTGATACTTCCAAGAGGAACAAATACACCTTTGGAAAATAAAAAGACGAATGCAGCCGGATTAGGAGAAGAAAGACTGCTTTTGCAGAAAAATAAGTGGGTAATTGCACATCCTAAGAGAGAGCCTCTGATAAAACAGGGGGCATATCCGGGATTACTTGGGGAAAACAAAGAACTGTATTATTAAAATATCAGGAGGTTTTTATGGAACATTTAGTATTTACTATGGTAACGTTTATACTGTTTACCGTATTGGTTGGAGTTATATCAGGAAAAATCGTTAAAGGAAGCGATGATCAAAAGACTGCGAAGGGATATTTCCTCGCTGGAAACGGTCTTGGCGGTGTTTTTATTGCAGGTTCCATGCTGCTTACGAATTTGTCGGCGGAGAATCTGGTAGGACTATCGGGACAGTCCTACGCAGCAAACATGTCTGGTATGGCATGGGAGGCAACAGCTGTAATTGCAACAGTTGTCATGGCATTTGTATTTTTGCCTATGTATCTTAGAAAAGGTTATACCACTCTTCCGGAGTTTATGGAGGAAAGATACGGAGTGGGAGTGCGCCGGATGGTATCAATTCTTTTCCTTGTCGGATACCTTTTAATCGGAATTCCTGTATGTCTTTATGCCGGTGCTATAGCATTTGAGCAGATATTTGACTTTGCAGGAGTATTCGGAATCAGCGAGGGAATGGCACTTACAATCCTAATAGTACTTGTAGGTATCATCGGTGCACTCTATGCAGTGCTGGGTGGTATGCGTGCAGTAGCAGTTTCAGATACCATCAATGGAATTTTACTCGTTGTTGGCTCACTGCTTGTAGTAGTTTTTGGATTTATTGCTGTTGGAAAATTAAATGGCGGCGGATTTATTGCAGGTGTAACTGATGTGATAAATGCAGAACCGGCAAAGCTTAATGCGATAGGTGGAAAAAATGATCCGGTACCATTTATGTGTATCTTTACAGGTATGCTGCTTGCAAATCTGTTTTACTGGGGAACAAATCAGGTGCTTATCCAGCGTGCACTTGGCGCAAAGAACTTAAAAGAAGGACAGAAGGGCGTACTGCTCTCAGGATTTTTAAAGATGATGGTTCCATTTCTTCTTGTAATACCGGGAGTAATAGCAGCCAGACTTGTACCTGGATTATCAAGCAAGGATTTCGCATATCCGGCACTTGTAGCAAAATCACTGCCTTGGCCTGTTATCGGACTGTTTTGTGCAGCTTTGTTTGGATCTATTATCTCAACATATAATTCGTTCCTCAATGCTGCAAGTACAGTATTTATGATCGATATTTATAAACCTATCTTTAATCCAGATCTTTCAGAGGAGGATACAGTAAAACTTGCAAAGAAGATCGGATGGGGATTTGCAGCATTTGCAATTATATTTACACCATTCCTCGATGTACTTAGTACAGGATTATATGACTTTGGACGAAGCTTTACAGGATTTTACAACATCCCGATCATCACTATGGTACTAGTAGGAATGTTCTCTAAAAAGGGATCAAAACTTGGCGCAGTATGTGCGACAATATTCCACATTGTATTTTATGCATGCTACAAGTTTATTTTCCCTCAGATTGACACACCATTTACAAATGCTGTATGTGGAATAAACTATATGAATATTTATGCTATTTCATTTATCATCATGCTCATCATTATCTTCGTATGCAGCAGGATCGCACCAAATGAAAAAGTATTTGATAAAGGCGCACAGCGTACAGACGGCTATGATATGACACCTTGGAAGCATAAAAATGCATTTGCTATATGGCTTATTTCATTCCTCGTATATGAGTATTTCATTTTCTCACCGGCAGGAATTGCAACAGAAAATAAGAGCATGGCACGCATTGGTATTGTCACAGCTATTCTTGTGATCGAGACAATAGTATTACTTGTTAAGGAAAAAGCAAAACGTAAATAGAATGTAAACAGACGGTTTTGGGAGGTTATTAAATGCAGATTGAAGTAAATGATAAAGAATTTGCCCTTTTAAATGGCGATAGCGAGATACTAGCACACAGTCTGGACAGGCCGATGATATATGTCGGCGTAGGACAGGAAGATGTGGATATGTACCGCGGTAACTTCAAGATAACTGATTATGTTACTGAACGTTATCCTCTTATGCTTACAGATGTAAAGCAGACAAAAGATGCCTTCAGGCTTAACTTTGAGGATCGAATTATTGCAGAAGTACAGTGTGACGGAGATCTTTGCATTTTAAATTTTGAGCAAAAAGATGACAGGATCAACAGATTCTGGTTCAGGGCAGCAGCGGATAAAGAAGAAAAATGTTATGGCTGCGGAGAGCAGATGTCCTACTTTAATCTGCGTGGAAGAAATTTCCCAATATGGACATCCGAGCCGGGAGTAGGCCGCGACAAGACTACATATGTCACCTGGCGTTCTGATGTGGAAAACAAGGCAGGTGGAGATTACTACAATACCAATTTCCCACAGCCGACATATGTTTCTACAAAGAAATATTATCTACATGTAAATTCAACTGCCTATGCGGATTTTGACTTCAGAAATGATACATTTCATGAGTTACAGATATGGGAAGTACCGTCACAGATCCGCATAGAGGCAGCACCTACATATCTGGAGCTTCTCGAAAAGCTTACAGCATATTTTGGAAGACAGCCAAAGCTTCCTGACTGGGTATACAACGGTCTTATTATCGGTGTGCAGGGCGGAAATGAAAGATCATTCGGACTGCTTAATAAAACACTTGAAAAGAATATAAAGGTGTCCGGTATATGGTGTCAGGACTGGTGCGGAAAGAGAGTGACATCTTTTGGAAAGAGGCTTCAGTGGGACTGGAAATACCACAAAGAGATGTATCCTGATCTGCCGGAGAAGATCAAAGAGGTAAATGCAAAGGGAATTAAGTTCCTGGGATATGTAAATCCTTATCTGGTCAATGACGGAGAGCTTTACAAAGAGGGCAAAGAAAAAGGCTATTTTGCCACAAAGGCGGACGGTAGCGATTATTTGGTGGATTTCGGTGAATTCTACTGTGGAGTTGTTGACCTGACAAACCCAAAGGCTTTCGAGTGGTTTAAGGATGTCATCAAAAAATATACTCTCGATATAGGAATAGACGGCTGGATGGCTGATTTCGGAGAGTATCTTCCTACTGATGATATCCGCCTCTACAATGGCAAATCAGCTATGATAGAACACAATCACTGGCCTGTGCTCTGGGCAAAATGCAATTATGAAGCCGTCAAAGAGTCGGGAAAGCTTGGTGAGGCAGTTTACTTTATGCGTGCCGGAGGAGCAGGAAGCCAGAAATACTGCACACTTCTTTGGGCTGGAGATCAGTCGGTGGATTTTACAATACACGATGGACTTGCATCCGTTATCTGTGGCGCACTAAGTGCCGGAATGATGGGATGCGGACTTACACACAGCGATATAGGCGGATATACCTCTCTCTTTGACAATACGCGTACTAAGGAGCTGTTCCTCAGATGGGCAGAGATGGCTATGTTTACACCGTTTATGAGGACACATGAGGGAAACAGGCCTGACACCAATTTCCAGTATTATGACGACGAGGATACTATGGATCAGCTCGCAAGGCTTGTTGATATATATACCATGATCGCACCGTATACAAAGACTTTGGTTGAAGAAAATTCAAATAGCGGACATCCGGTACAAAGACCAATATTTATGCATTATGAGGATGATGCAAAAGCTTATGACATTCAGTATGAATACCTGCTTGGAAAAGATATGCTGATCGCTCCTGTATATGAACAGGACAAACATGAGTGGGAGGTCTATCTGCCAAAGGATGAATGGGTACATTTGTGGACCGGCAATGTATATCATGGTGGAAATGTAACTGTTTCCGCTGAAATAGGCTACACACCTGCTTTTTACAGAAAAGACAGTGAGTTTGCTCATATATTCGAGGAAATCAGGGAAAAATACGGAGTTAAATAAATGAACACGATTTTATTTTACATAATAATTTTTCTGACGAATGTTATTCAGGGAATTACAGGCTTTGCGGGGACGATCCTCGCAATGCCCCCAAGCCTGATACTTGTAGGATATGACGTTGCAAAACCGATACTCAATGTACTTGGAATTCTTGCAGGAGTATATGTTTTTGTCACACAAAGAAAGTATGTGGATTGGAAACAGCTTAAAAAGGTAGTTCTCATCATGGCGGTAGGAATTTTCGGAGGCTTTGTTCTAAAAGGTGCGTTAAGCGGATATGATGCAGTTTTGTATAAGATACTAGGCATTTTCGTGATATTTCTTGCAATACAGGGGTTTTACAAGCTGTATGGAAAGAAAAAAATACAGACAAAAGAAAAATCGTCGTGGAAATCAATGACACTTCTTATTAGTGCTGGAATCGTCCATGGAATGTTTGTGTCAGGAGGACCGCTTCTGATAGGTTACTTATCACAGGAAATAAAGGAAAAGACGAGCTTTAGAGCCACTATTTCTACAATATGGATAATCTTAAATTCAATAATACTAGTGCAGGATATAAGTGCCGGGATGTGGAATGTAAAGCTTTTTACAACACAATGCATTGCGATACCATTTTTTATCGCAGGAATGATCACAGGTTCAATTCTTGTAAAAAAGATGAGCCAGAGGGTATTTATGAAGCTGACGTATGTTTTACTTTTTATGTCAGGGATTTTATTAATGGTTAAATAAACATAAGGACCAGGAGGTATAAATATGTCAAAATTTCAGGTAGCATATGTGCCGGTAGGAGTACCGACTTTTCATTTGGAGAGTGCGCAGAAAGAATTTGAAAAATCAATAGATTTACTTAATACATTAACAGATGCGGTAGTAGTGCCGGATAAAATGCTTTTATCAATTCAGGATTTAAATAATTTTCTTGATACGATAGATCCGTCTCTTATAATTTTACAGAATATAACCTTTGCAAATGCAGCTTATGCCTGCGAAGTTTTAAAAAGATTTTCATGTCCTATACTGCTTTGGACACTGCGCGAGCCTGTCATAGACGGAGGCAGATTAAGACTTAATTCACTTACCGGAGCATACTCGGCAGGAAATGCTCTTGCCACATTCAGGAATGGAAACTTTGAATATATTTTTGGAGCACCGCAGGAAGAAAGAACAAAGGAAAAGATCAGCGCATGTATCAGTGCGGCATGGCTTAAAAACGAACTGAAATCTCTAAAGATAGCATCAGTAGGACATACTCCTCAGGGATTTGGTTTCGGGCGGGCTATGGATGCGGATATGCTTAAGGTTTTCGGTGCAACACTTGAATCGATCGAGGCAAGAGAGCTCATTGATATGGCAAAGAGCTATACGGATGATGAGTGCAAAGAATATCTCGATAATATGACAAAATGCACGGTCGGACTGGATGAGACTCCTGATAACAACCGCAAGGATTTTGCGAGACTATGTAAGGCTTACAAGGAATATGTCGATACCAATAATATAGGTGCGTTATCGTCAAGATGCTGGCCTGATTTCTTTACAGCCTTTGGAACACCTGTCTGTGGAGTACTTGCAATGTTAAATGACCTTGGGGTAGCTGCAAGCTGTGAAGCCGATACCTATGGTGCGCTCTCCATGTATATGGGCATGAAATTATCTGGAGCAGCAGTATTTTTCGGTGATCCGGTATCGCTTGATGAGAACGAAAATACAATTACTTTCTGGCACTGCGGAACAGCGGCACGTTCTATAGCAAGAGAAGATACAGGTGCGACTATCGGAGTGCATCCGAACAGAAAGATCGGTCCGGTAATGGACTTTGGCTGCAAATCGGCTGACAAAGTTACCGTATTCAGAGTGGGACAGAAAGCTGACGGCTCATTCAGATTTTTTATAACAAAAGGAAAAGCTCTTGATAAGCCAAAGCAGTTTTGCGGCACATCGATTGTAGTAGAGACAGAAGGATCAAGCTATGATATAGTAAACCGCAGTGTGACAGATGGCTGGGAGCCACATTTTGTAGTGATCTACGGAGATGTTGCAGAGGAACTTAGGGTGCTTTCACATATGCTTGGAATTGAAGTATGCGAATATTAGATGTATAATACATACAAACTTCCCACACGTTATTTGGGTGTGGTGCCGCTGGGGTACGGGGCGTGGTTGTCCATCGCACCCGTACCCCAGCGGCACCATCAACATTTTATGTGTGGGAAGTTCAAGCAATCGAGATAAGGGGTATGAATAAATGGGTAAACCGGGAATTTCTCTCGACAGTGTAAAAAACAATAACAAATCAGAAATTCTAAAAATGTTGCAGAAAAATGGCGCAATGTCGAGAAAAGATATTGCGGCACAGATGGGACTTACACCGGCTGCGGTCACTCTGCTTTGCAATGCTATGATGGAAGATCACATGATAGTGGAAAAAGGCGAGATGCAGGAGGAAAAGCGTGCCGGTCGTAAGAAAGTGCTTGTTGATATAAATTATGACTATAAATATATAGTATCAGTAAACATTGAAGCACAAGATACGTGGATAACTGTGACAAATATCAGGGGAAATGTGCAAAGTGAAACAAAAATTCACACAGCCACAGACAAAGCACCGGAAGCATTTTTAGAAGAATTGTCGAAAGAAATCAAGATACTCCTCTGGGAAAAAGAATTTCAGCTCTCAGACCTTCTTGGAATAGGTGTATGTATTCCGGGAATTGTAGACCGGGAAAATGGCATAAGTATACACGCTTACGGCATATGGAATGAAAAAGTACCTGTGGCACAGATACTCGGAAAATATATACAGTGTCCGGTTATAGTAGAAAATAACGTAAAGGCATTCGCAGAAGGAGAGATGCTCTATGGTGCTGGAAAACACGGAGACAATATCCTTTTTATCAAATGGGGACCTGGTGTTGGATCTGCTATTGTTGTAGGAAATGAGCTGTATGAAGGTTTTATGCACAAAGCAGCTGAAATCGGACACTATATAATAGAGCCGGACGGACTTAAGTGCAGATGCGGCAGACATGGCTGCCTTGAGACAAGAGTATCAATGACTGCAATGACTGACCATATAAAGGAAGTATATTCAAAAGAAAACACGCCGATATTGTATGCCGAAACAGCAGGTGACAAGGAAAAAATAACGAAAGAACTGCTTACCGGCTGGGCTTTAAACGAAGAAAGCGGATACATAACCAATATGGATCAGGCAGTATCAGAATTACTGTTTGGAGCTATAGAGCGAATAGCCAGAGTAGCTGTAAACGTCATGACGATACTTGCACCGGATTGTACGATTGTATTTGGTTCAATGCTCGAAAATAGTCAGATATATAAGATATTCATGGACTATTGCAAAAAATATGATGAGAACTATACAGATGAGTATATCCGCAGATCACGTCTCTGTGACAGAATAAACTATATAGGAGGTACAGCGCTCATAGCGAGAAATTACTTCTTTGATGTAGCTGTATGTGTTACAAATAATGTATAGATAGCTAAAGTGAAAAAAATATGTATAGATAGCTAAAGTGAAAAAAATATTGACAAAAATGACCACAGAACGTATGATTACAAGTAAAGTAACTGTGAAACCATTGAACAGTTATGCAAATTATACGAAAAGGCATAAGAAAGAGGAGTACATGACGGAAATCTTTTTAGAGAGAGTATCCGATATTGAGAATAATCAATCCATTCTCAAAGGGCTGCAAGATACTTAGGAGAGAAATCATGGAAGGTAGCTTTTTAGCCGAAGAACCCAGAAAGCCAAAAGGCATAAGTTCTTCCGATTCGTCCACGTTACAGGACAAGAGGCATTCGAGTCTATATGTATTATATATGCTCCGATGCAAACGAAGGTGGTACAGCGCTAATTCGCCCTTCCGATCTATGATCGGGAGGGCTTTTTTGATATCCGCGAATATTTCCTGCTTTTTATAAATGTACGTGGATATCATAACAAATAATTATAAAATAATAACCGCAAAAATTGTCGTAATTTAAATTAAGACTGGTATATTATATATACAATTATGTGATTTATGGAGCTGCTTAGAGGCTGTTAAAATTATATACAAAGACAGCAACACCCGTACATGGAAGTACGGGTGAGGCGGTGCCGCGCCAGGACGGCGCGTAAAGCCGTTTGTGTCATTTTGATATAACTTAAATCATAATTTTTACAGCGTCTTAGCAGTGTAATCATGAACATAATCGTATATATAATATGCCAGTCATAAAAAATAAAAACAATTTTTGCACGATTTATCATAAAAAGGAGGAAAACATGAGCAAAGAATTAAGCAAAACCTACGATCCAAAAGACATCGAGGATCGTCTTTACGAAAAATGGGAAAACAACGGATACTTCCACGCAGAGGTTGACCGCAGCAGGAAACCATTTACCATCGTGATGCCGCCACCAAACATCACAGGACAGCTTCACATGGGACATGCCCTGGACAACACAATGCAGGATATCCTTATCAGATACAAGAGAATGCAGGGCTACAACGCACTCTGGCAGCCGGGAACAGACCATGCTTCCATCGCAACAGAGGTAAAAGTCATCCAGTCTCTTAAAGAGCAGGGAATAAACAAAGCAGACCTTACAAGAGAAGAATTCCTTGAGAAGTGCTGGGACTGGAGAAAAGAGTACGGTGGACGAATCGTAAAACAGCTTAGAAAGCTCGGATCATCAGCAGACTGGGAGCGTGAGAGATTTACCATGGATGAGGGATGCTCACACGCAGTACAGGAAGTATTCACAAAGCTTTACGATAAAGGTTGGATCTACAAAGGATCAAGAATCGTAAACTGGTGTCCTGTATGTAAGACATCTATCTCTGATGCAGAGGTAGAGCATGAGGAGCAGGACGGATTTTTCTGGCATATCAACTATCCTGTAGTTGGTGAGGAAGGCAGATTCGTAGAGATTGCAACAACACGTCCTGAGACACTTTTCGGAGATACAGCTGTAGCGGTAAACCCTGATGATGAGCGTTATCAGGATATCATCGGAAAGACTTTGAAGCTTCCATGCACAGACAGAGAGATCCCTGTTATCGCAGACTCTTACGTAGATAAAGAGTTTGGAACAGGATGTGTAAAGATCACACCTGCACATGATCCTAACGATTTTGAGGTAGGAAAACGCCACAACTTAGAAGAAATCGTTGTAATCAATGATGATGCAACAATGAACGAGAAAGCCGGAAAATATGCCGGAATGGACAGATATGAGTGCAGAAAAGCACTTGTTGATGACCTTAAGGAGCAGGGACTTTTAGTAAAAGTTGTTCCTCATTCACACAATGTGGGTACACATGACCGCTGCCATACAACAGTTGAGCCAATGATCAAGCAGCAGTGGTTCGTAAAGATGGACGAGATGATAAAGCCTGCTGTAGAGGGCGTTAAAAACGGAGAGATCAAGCTTCTTCCTGCAAGAATGGACAAGACATACTTTAACTGGACAGACAATATCCGTGACTGGTGTATAAGCCGTCAGCTCTGGTGGGGACACAGAATACCTGCCTGGTACTGCGATGACTGCGGAGAGATGGTAGTTTCAATCGAAAAACCGGGCAAATGTCCTAAGTGCGGCAAGGATCACTGGACACAGGATCCTGACACACTCGATACCTGGTTCTCATCAGCACTCTGGCCATTCTCAACACTTGGCTGGCCTGAGAAAACAGAGGATCTTGACTATTTCTATCCAAACGATGTGCTTGTAACAGGATATGATATCATTTTCTTCTGGGTAATAAGAATGATCTTCTCAGGATATGAGCAGATGGGCAAAGCCCCATTCCACACAGTGCTTTTCCACGGTCTCGTAAGAGATTCGCAGGGACGCAAGATGAGTAAGTCACTCGGAAACGGTATCGATCCACTCGAGGTCATTGATAAATACGGTGCTGACGCGCTTCGTCTTACACTTATCACAGGAAACGCTCCTGGAAATGACATGCGTTTCTATTGGGAGAGAGTTGAGGCTTCAAGAAACTTCGCCAACAAAGTATGGAATGCATCAAGATTTATCATGATGAACCTCGACGGAGTAGAGCTTAGAGAACCAAAGGCAGACGAGCTTCATGCAGCAGACAAGTGGATTCTTTCAAAAGTAAATACACTTGCAAAAGATGCCACAGATAACATGGATAAATTCGAGCTGGGAATCGCTGTACAGAAAGTATACGATTTCATCTGGGATGAGTTCTGCGACTGGTACATCGAGATCGCAAAGGTTCGTATTTACAAAAAGGATGAAGATCCTGTATCTGCAAATGCGGCACTCTGGACGCTTAAGACAGTACTTGTAAATGCACTTAAGCTTCTTCACCCATATATGCCATTTATCACAGAGGAAATCTTTTGCACACTCCAGTCAGAGGAAGAGACAATCATGCTCTCTGAATGGCCTGAGTACAAGGAAGAGTGGAATTTCCCTATTGAGGAAGATGCAATCGAGCACTGCAAGGATCTTGTAAAGGGTATCAGAAATGTTCGCACACAGATGGATGTTCCACCTTCAAGAAAGGCAAAACTTTTCATTACAAGTGATGATGAAGCAGTAAGAAAGATATTTGAAGATAACAAAGAGGTATATGTAAATCTTGCATTTACAAGTGAGATCACAGTACAGAGCGATAAAGCAGGAATCGGTGATGATGCTGTATCTGTAGTAATCCCTGATGCAGTTGCATACCTCCCACTTGAGGATCTTGTAGATTTTGAGAAAGAAAAGGCAAGACTTAACAAAGAAAAAGAAAAGCTTACAAAAGAGCTTGCACGTTCAAGAGGAATGCTTTCTAATGAGAAATTCTTAAGCAATGCAAAACCGGAAAAAGTTCAGGAAGAAAAAGACAAACTTTCTAAGTATGAACAGATGATGGATCAGGTTGAGAAACGTCTGGCACAGTTTAAATAATAACATGAGGGTTACACCTGGCTATATAGTGTGCTATACTTGGTTTATGTAGTTTTGTGATTAATATGTTATATTCTGGAGTTTACTATGGATAGTGTAGAGGAAAGAAGAAAACCGGTATTTAGAATAAGTTATGGTCAGTTGGAAGCATATATTATGCTTCCGCTGGTCTCAAACGATGAAAACTATACGCTTGAGGAAGTTGTAAATGCTGCCAATGAGAATAATATAGTCTTTGGAATTGATTATGACATACTTTCTGATATGATAAAAAACAGAAATTACGGCAAAGAGGTATTGTTTGCAAAAGGTCAAAAAGCCATAGATGGGCAGGACGGCTGCTATGAGTTTAATTTTGATTATGACCTTAACAGGCATCCGAAGATAAGAGAGGATGGTTCGGTTGATTACTGGAGCATACACTCTATTGAGGTTGTAAAAAAGGGACAGATCATAGCGCGATACATTAAGCCTGTTGAGGGACGATGTGGCAAAGATGTGCATGGCTGGGAAATTCCGGCTAAAAGAGGTAAGGAAATGCCACCACTCGTAGGTCGTGGTTTTGAAAAAACACCGGATGGACTTACATATACTGCCTCTATCGATGGAAAAATCGAAAAGCATAAAAACCGCATTCTCATCATTCCGATACTTGAGATAAACGGTGATGTAGACGTGGGAACGGGCAACATCGATTTTATCGGTGATGTTTTAATACATGGCAATATAAAGGCCGGTGCATACATCAGGGCAACACAGTCAGTCACGGTTGATGGTATAGCAGAAGCATGTACACTAGAAGCTGGCAAAGATATCATATTAAGAGGTGGCATGATAGGTTCCGGAAAGGCAAGAATTATCGCAAAGGGCAATCTCTATGCCAGATTTATGGAATATACATATGCGGATATAACAGGATTTGTTGAGGCTGACTCAGCTGTAAACTGTACTATAATAAGCACAGACAAGGTTCTTTTCAACAAGGGACATGCGAGTATAGTCGGTGGAAGCGTATATGGATGTGCCGGAATAGAAGTTGAAAAGCTCGGAAATGATGCATTTATAAAGACAGAGGTACACGTGGGTGTCCATAAAAAGCTAAGGATTAAAATAGCAGAGTTTGAGAGGAATATATCACAGCAACAACAGACTTTAGACAGCATAAATGTCGGCATAAAGCAGATAGAAGCACTCATAGACAAGGCTGCTGATACAGAGGATCTAGAAGAAAAGAAGATGTCTCTTGTCAGGGTAAAGATAGAAAAAAGTGCAGACATTAAAAAACACAAAGAGGAATTAGGCAGATTACAAAGTATTGTTGAGCGCTCAGCAGATGCCACAGTCAAAGTGTTAGAGGAGGCATATCCAAATGTAGAAGTTTGGATCAATAACTCAAAAGCCGTCACAAAAGAGCAGGTTAAAACAGTGGAATTTGTTGAGAGGTCAGGAAAAGTGGTAATAATGTCTATGATGTAGAGAAAATATGATATTTTATTAAATCTTAATCGAAATACACTTGCATAAAAGGGTCACTATATTATAATATATAGTGATCTTTTTTGATGCACAGGAAATATGGAGGAAATTATGTTAAATTTTGACGAAGAACTTAAAAATTATGAACCAAGTCTTGAGATAGAGGAGGCAGAGTCTTCCATTTACAACCGTGATCTTACGGACGTTACAGATATCATCGCAGAGATTTTAAGAGAACAGAATAAATAGGAGTGAATTAAAAGATGATTTGTTATAGATGCGGACATGAAGCCGGATGGGATGATAATTGTCCTAATTGCCAGGCTGATCTTAAAATATTTAAGCGTGTTGTCAGAATATCTAATTCATATTACAACGATGGACTGCAGAAGGCACAGGTCAGAAATCTTTCCGGTGCCATCATAAGCCTGCGACAGAGTCTGAAATTTTATAAATACAATATACAGGCGAGAAATCTGCTCGGACTTGTATATTATGAGATGGGTGAGATAGTAGATGCACTCAGTGAATGGGTGATAAGTGCAAATTATCAGCCAAATGACAATCTGGCAAAGAAATATATCGAGAAGATACATCACAACAGAAATCAGTTCGATACCATAAATCAGACTATCAAAAAATATAATCAGGCTTTACTTTATTGCAAGCAGGACAGCAAGGATCTTGCAGTTATCCAGCTTAGAAAAGTCCTTTCACTAAATCCAAAGTTAGTCAGGGGACATCAGCTTTTAGCCTTGCTTTATCTGGAGGAGGGGCACTTTGAAAAGGCAAAGAAATCTCTTCGCGATGCAGGAAAGATAGATACGGACAATACAACAACGCTTCGATATTTAAAGGAAGTTAACAGGTGTATAAAGGAGAAAGGCTCTGACAAGAAAAAGAAAAATGATGATTTAATTTCCTACCAGAGTGGAAATGAAACAATCATAATGCCGAGACGTTTCAGGGAGAGCTCAATGTGGGCAAACCTGCTATATATAGTGATAGGTCTTGTGGTCGGTGTCGCAGTAACGTGTTTTCTCGTTGTTCCAAATATCAAAAGCCAGTCAAAACAGGAGGCTAAACAGCAGCTTCTAAGCGCTAATGACACGATATCCACTAATGGTCAGACTATAAGCAGTTTAAATGATCAGATAGACTCGCTTAAGTCACAGCTTGAGGAAGAACAGAATAAAAACAATGGTGTTGCAGAACAGATTGCTTCATATGAATCGTTGCTCAATGCATATGTGACATATACAACAGGCGATATCGTAAAGACGGGAGAAGCACTTGAGTCGATAAATGCCGATGATTTAAGTGATACAGCAAAGCAGACCTATGATACACTTAATTCGGCTATAGCGGATTCTTACAAGGAGGCCCTATATAATCAGGGATATTCTTCGTATAGTAGTTATGATTATGAAAGTGCTATTCCAGTATTTCAGAAGCTTGTCGGTATAGACGAAAGCTACAGGGACGGATCGGCTGCATATTATCTGGCGCAGTCCTTTAGAAAGTCGGGTGATGCTGCATCGGCAACACAGTATTATCAGTATGTTATCGATAACTATCCTGGTACCGAGAAGGCAAGGACTTCACAAAACTATATAAACCAACAATAATATATATTTGTTATTAGCTACAAGAGACATCAGAGAATACCTTTGATGTCTTTTATATACAATTGACGGAGGAAAACAATGCTATTACCGCTTACATATGACAATTATGTGTTTGATCTCTACGGTACACTAGTGGACATACATACAGATGAAAGTGATATCATGATTTGGAATAAACTGGCTATGTTTTACGGCTATTATGGTGCCCGTTATGAGGCAAAGGAATTAAAAAGCAGCTATGAAAAGCTCGTAAAAAGTGAGGAGGCACAGCTTAAGAAAGATCTTGAACATGAAGGCACTAAAACAAAGACAAAGATATCATACGCACATGAGGCGTCACCGGAGATTGAAATAGAAAATGTATTTAAAAAGTTGTATGATGACAAGGGTGTGCAGGTGTCGAAGGAGCTTGCTGTTTATACAGGGCAGTTTTTCAGGGTAATGACCACTGATTATCTAAAGCTTTATCCGGGTACAAAGGAGATGCTTTGTAAGTTGAAGGAAAAGGAGAAAAAAATTTATCTGCTTTCCAATGCACAGCGTATTTTTACTGCTTATGAGATGAAACAGCTTGATATATTTGATCTGTTTGATGATGTATTTATTTCATCTGATTTTCATACAAGAAAGCCTGATATACGTTTTTTTGATGAGCTAATAAAGTCTCATGATATCGATGTGAAAAAATCCCTCTTCATAGGAAATGATTCGACGACAGATATAAAAGGTGCGAAGGAATGTGGCTTTGATACATTCTATGTCAGGTCAAATATATCACCAAAAGGTGACATGGCGGAGGAGTCTGAATATATAGTTAAAAACTTCACAAAGTGGTAATTATTATTGACGAATAAAATTTGTTAAAAATATATAAAAAATAGGCAGTAACTGACAAATTTTGCTTAAACTGTTGAAAATAAAATATAAAGGTGTAAAATAGACTGGATTTCAAAAGTCAAAAATTTAACAATAGAGGTGAGAAGAATGTCAAACACATTATTAATGCTGTGTATCCCATTCGCAGGATTACTGCTGTGCATCGCAATCATGCCGCTTGTAAAGCCTGAATGGTGGGAGAAGCACCAGGCACATGCAGTTATCTTATGGTCACTGCTTTTTGCTATTCCTTTTGCAGTTTGTTATGGAGCGTCAGATGCTGTGGAGACTGTATTAGAGTGTATGATAGGGGATTATCTTACATTTATCGTACTACTTTTTGGCCTTTTCTGCGTAGCTGGAAATATCAAGCTCGAGGGAAGTCTTGTAGGTAATCCGAAGGTAAACGTAATCATGCTTGCGGTAGGAACACTTTTTTCAAGCTGGATCGGTACAACTGGAGCAAGTATGCTCTTTGTCAGACCAATTATCCAAATGAATTCATGGAGAAAGAATAAACGTCATATAATGATATTTTTTATTTTCCTGGTATCCAATATCGGTGGCTGCCTTACACCTATCGGTGATCCGCCACTCCTTATGGGATTCTCAAGAGGAGTGTCTTTCTTCTGGAGCATGAGGCTTTTACCTGTTTTGATTGTAAATATGGTAATACTTCTTATAGTATTTTATTATCTTGACAAAAAGGCATATCAGAAAGATATCTCAAAAGGTCTTATGCCAAAGATAAAAGAGGATGAGCCTCTTATCAGAATAAAGGGAGCTCACAACTTTTTGTATATCGTAATGATAGTTATCGCTGTTATTTTAAGCGGAGTGCTCCCAAAACTTTCTGCATTCCAGACAGCTTCAGGAGAAGTTATCGGAATACCGATCTTTGGAGAGGTAACACTTACAGTGCCAGCAATTATCGAAATTGCAATTATTTTACTTGCAGCATTACTGTCATTTAAGACTACACCAAAAGAAGTCCGTGTTCAGAACCACTTTACCTGGGGAGCTATCCAGGAAGTTGCAGTCTTGTTCATCGGTATTTTCATCACAATGCAGCCAGCACTTATGGTATTAAAGAGTGCCGGGGCAAGCCTTGGAATAAGCAAGCCGGCAGAGATGTTCTGGGTAACAGGAGCGCTTTCAAGCTTCCTCGACAATACACCGACATATCTGGTATTCCTGACAACAGCCGGAGCTATGAGCTTTACATCTGGTGTTGCTACAACACTTGGTATTGTACCTGTAAAGATGCTTATGGCCATATCATGCGGTGCTGTATTTATGGGAGCAAACACTTATATTGGAAATGCTCCAAACTTTATGGTCAAATCGATCTCAGACGAAAACGGTATCAACATGCCATCATTTTTCGGATATATATGGTGGTCGCTTAGATTCCTTATACCGGTTTTCCTGATCGATATGCTGATATTCTTTATATAGGAGGGATGAAGTATGGAATTTTATGACGAGAAGATAAAAAAGCTTGCCACTGAAATCTATGAACTTGATGTTGAAGTCTATGAGAAATTAGGTTCATCCCTTGGTAGAGTTTTTACCGGAGAAAAGGATATATGCATTGGCAATATCATGGAGGATCTCCACTCAAGACAGAACAGTTCACATATCAGAAGTGAGCTGGCGCTTATCAGTAATATGGCAAGAACCATAAAGGATCATGATGTAAGACATGGCATTATGGTAAAATACAATGCAATTTTGGAAGAAATCTCAGAGCTTCCTACAGGATTTGCAGATGGAGATATCCTTGATCCAAAGATTGCCGATCTTAATACTGTAAATTTAAAGGATCGATTTAAGACAGGAGATCACCTTATCATCTGTATCGGACGTTCATGTGGATGCGGTGGAAATGAGATAGGTTTTGCCTTAGCGGACAAGCTTCGCATGAATTTTTATGATGTATCTGTCATGAATGAGATGTTTAAGCAGCGCGAGGGCGATGAAGCTGCACAGGCTACAGCTACATTCCAGAAGAAAAAGAGAAAGGGACTCAAAAAAAGCATAAGAGCTTTTAAAAAGTACCATGGCCTTGCCGCAGACGATGTATTATTTTTTGATACAAGCAAATTCCTCGTAGACAAGGCAAAGGAAGAGGATTTTATCGTTATGGGACGTTTCGCTGATGCGGTACTTACCAACAATCACATTCCTCATATCAGTATATTTATAACAGCTCCTATGAAAAGACGTATCCAGCGTTTTGTGGAGATAAATAAAAATATTACTCCAAATCAGGCCAAGAAATGGATCGAGTCAGAGGACAAGAGACACCTTAAGACTTACAAATTTTACACAGGAAGAAAATGGAGCAAAGCTTCAAACTATGATATCTGCGTAAACAGCGCAAGCTACGGAATAAAAGGTTCTACGGATCTTATCATGCGTATGCTTCAGCTTGATGAGAGCGTAAAGGGACTAACAGGTGAGTCACAAAACCACTAAAAAATATCTGTACAGTATATTACATTTATAAAAAACAGTTACAAAAGACTGTCATTCACATCGATTGTGTGGGTGGCAGTTTTTTTTGAGGGAAAATTGCAATGAAAAAAATATTTACTAAATTAACTAAAAAGTGGTAAAATATATTTGTGTATAGCGAAAGAGGTGTGAAATGTTCGAGATAGGAGATTACGTAGTAAATGCAACCAACGGCATTTGCAAGATAAACGAAATCGTTGAATTAGACATGTCAGGAGATAAAAAGCTTAAGTCGTATTTTCTGCTTCGTCCTATAGAGGAGGAACACGACAAGGTATATATCCCGGTAGACAATGCCGACAAGCGAATCCGTAAAGTTATAACTGCTGACGAGGCACAGTCTGTAATAGACAGGATTCCGCAGATAGAGGAGCTTGTTATAACAAGTGAAAAAGAAAGGGAGACTAAGTATAAAGAGGCAGTCAGAAGTTGTGAGCCTGATACGGTAGTTGGACTTTTAAAATGTCTGCACAACCGCAATGAGGAGCGCAAAAAAGCAGGTAAGAAGTCTACAGCAGTGGACGAGCGCTACTGGAAGATGGCAGAGAATAATCTTCATTCGGAGCTTGCATTTGTTCTTGAGAGAGATAAGCAGGAAATGAAAGAGATTGTTCACAAAATGCTTTAATAGTACTGGATTTATTGCATGATATAGTATATAATGAGTCTGTAGTACTAATTATATATTTTATATTATGGCACTAGGGAGTATTTTATTATAGGGACAGAGTCGATCATGGGCTCTGTCTTTTTTATCATATAGGAAATTACGCTGTAACTTCCTATATGATAAAAGCAAGCAAGCTTGCAAAGATGCGCAGCTCGCGGAAATGAATATATAACTATGTTATCCGCTCGCGCGCGAAAGTGTGCGTTAGGCGCACACTTTATTTCAGATATATTTTTTTAAGAAAACCTTAAGTAAATATATAATGAGTCAGACGCTTGAATGTGTTATTATAGGATAGTTGAGTCAATAATTATTTATTTAGCTTAGAAAATTAAAGATTGGATATTGGATATGATGAAAAATAAAATAAAATTGATAGGATTCTATAATTACACGGTTGTGCTTACTTATATAGGAATGTTGGTCGGATTTTCGGGTGTAATGCTTGCTATAAAACAATATTATACAGCTTCACTCATATGTCTTATGACAGCAGGTGTTTGTGATATGTTTGATGGTACTATAGCCTCTACCAAGACAGACCGCACACCCGATGAAAAGAGTTTTGGCATACAGATAGATTCACTCAGTGATATAATATGTTTTGGAATACTCCCGGCAGTATGGGTATTTTGCGTAACACCAAAGTTGTCTCCGGCATTTATAACTATTTTTGTTTTTATATTATGTGGACTGATTAGGCTTGCATACTTTAACGTAGATGAAGCAAACAGACAGGCAGCTACAGAAGAGCGCAGACAGTATTATCTGGGACTTCCTATCACATCATCAGCACTTGCTATCCCAGCTGTGTATGTATTTGGAAATATGGCTCATATGGCGATAGGTACAATTGCTTCATTTGCACTTTTAGTGGTTGGTATATGTTATGTGCTTCCATTTAAGCTTAAAAAACCGGGAATTATCGGGGAATTACTTATAGTTGGAATAGGTGCCGTAGAATTTTGTATTCTTGTTGCGGAGGCTCTCATTTAATGAAGAAAAAATCATTCGTAGACTGGCTTTATACGACAAAGACAGGCAGGGCAACACTTCAGGTGCTGCTTCATACAGGCGTACTAAAGATTGGAGAGATTGTTTCTAGATCTTCAATATCAAAGCCACTCGTAAAACGTTACATAAAAAATAATAATATAGATATGACAGCATTTGACGGACAAATCTACAATAGCTTTCAGGATTTTTTTTCCAGAAAGAAAGACAATATAGAGGTTGACAGGCAGGCAGAGCACCTTATCAGTCCATGCGACGGATATTTAAGTGCCTACAAGATAAAGAGTAACAACAGCTTTTTTATCAAGAATTCATGGTACAAGGTCACAGATCTTGTCACAGACAAAAAGCTGGCAAAAGAATTTATCGGAGGAGACTGCGTGATACTTCGCCTCTGCGCGAATGATTACCATCATTATTGTTATATAGATGACGGATTTCAGGGCAAAAATCATTTCGTAAAGGGCGTGCTTCACAGCGTCCAGCCTATTGCATGCAGCAGCGTGCCAGTATATAGGTTAAATCGTCGTATGTGGACGATGCTCGATACCGTAAACTTTGGAAAAGTAGCTCAGATAGAGATAGGTGCACTTTTAGTAGGCGGTATCATAAATGACAATGAAAATGTTGTCATGAGAAAAGGCGGTGAGATGGGCCATTTCGAGCTCATCGGTTCAACGATAGTGCTTCTCTTCAAGAAAGGCCATATCGATCTGCTGCCAGAGATAAAGGAATGCATAAAAGGAGAAAAGGAAGTACGTGTTATCCAGGGACAACATATCGCAAACAGGGCCGCTTTTTAACAGGATATTGCCAAAATACAGCCGCATACCGCTCCTTATTACTGTAATACTAAATTTTAGCGTGTATTGGGGCGCACGTGCCATAGCAGGCGGTTCTGAACATCACAATATAGAGACAGCACTTGATCGCATGATACCTGTCGTAAACTGGACGGTACTCATATACTTTGGCTGTTATATATTCTGGATAGTAGGCTATATGTATAATGCTGCGCTTGACAAAAAGCATTGTTATAGATTTTTGATGGCGGACTGGCTTGGAAAGGTGGTCTGTTTTGTTTGTTATATAGTATATCCGACCACGAACACCAGACTACAGATAATCGGTACGGATATATGGGCAGTACTTATGAAATTCCTCTATCAGATAGATGAGGCAGACAATCTGTTTCCGTCTATCCATTGCCTTGTAAGCTGGCTGTGCTATATCGGAGTAAGAGGAAATAAAAAAGTGCCGCTGTGGATAAGAGTGACATTCTGCGTCTGCGCAGTTGCAGTATTCATATCCACATTGACTACGAAGCAGCATGTGATATATGATGTAGTGGCAGGAGTGATCCTCATCGAAGTAACATACCAGATTTCACGGCTGTTACTTACTAAATTAAGTAAATAATTAATTAGAACGCAGCCTACATCTCAAGCGCACCAACACTATTCTATAAGTGGGAAGCAAAAATATATTATATGTAAGGGGTGTAAATATGGATGATACACAGATAGAACTTCTGCCAGTACTTGGCGAATTCAGCTCTATAGCATCACAGTATGACAAAATCATGTTCTTCTATGAATCAGGCATACAGCAGATAGTTGCGAAATTACAGATATTAAATAATGAGTTTAAAAATAATCACGAAAGAAATCCAATAGAGAATATAAAAAGCCGTGTCAAATCAATGGACAGCATCGTGGAAAAGATGCAGCGCAAGGGCATACCATTGACGATGAATTCCATGATGCGTGAGATAAAGGACATTGCAGGAGTCAGAGTTATCTGTCCATTTATATCAGATGTATATCAGGTGGCAAATATGCTCGTAAACCAGCAGGATGTCGAGCTTGTGACGGTAAAGGACTACATAAAGAAGCCAAAGGAGAACGGCTACAGAAGCCTCCATATGATACTGATGGTGGATGTGTACTTTTCGGATCACAAGGACAGAGTACCTATTGAGATACAGTTTCGCACGATCGCAATGAATTTCTGGGCTAGTACGGAGCATCAGCTTCGATACAAAAAAGAACGCGATTTCACAGACGAGATGCAGCTTGAACTTAAGAAATGCGCAGACATCATGGCAGAGGCTGATGATAAGATGCAAAATCTTGCTAACGTATCAGGTATTGTACAGCCTATAAACTGATATATCAATATAATTAAATATCTCAAACTTCCCACATATAGAATGTTAATGGTGCCGCCGATGGATATGGAGTTCTGCTACCTGTAATCGCACAGATCTATCCCCGGCGGCGCCGCGCTAGAATAACATGCGGGAAGTTTGAGTAAATAAGCATAATTAATCCCCTCAGATGGACGAGGGGATTTTTTGATGCATAAATATACTGATTACCATAAAAAACAGATATGGTATACATCAAAAATTCTATCTTCTAAATAAAATCTAAAAAATCATGTAAAAATTCTAACCTTTCGTATCGAATTTTCCCAGTATGAGTTTTGGACAGAAAAATATACAATTCTATTATCAAATCAAAGGGAGGCGAAAGTAAATGAGTAGTAAGAAAAAAGAAGGATATAAGTTGTTTTTACTTATATTACCGTTTTTGATTTTATGCTTTTTATTTTCATATTATCCACTACATGGTTGGATATATGCGTTGTATGACTACAAGGCACCGCTGAAATTATCACAGTGTGACTTCGTAGGACTCAAGTGGTTTAAGACACTTTTCAGCAACAAGACTCAGGTTTCACAGCTTATAAAGGTTATGGAAAATACATTTGCGATGAGCTTACTTGGAATCGCAACATCGTTTTTACCGGTATTGTTCGCAGTATTCTTAAATGAGATCAAGAGTAAGAAATTTAAAAATGTGATCCAGACACTTTCAACACTTCCAAACTTCATCAGCTGGACTTTAGTATATTCTGTAGCATTCTGTTTGTTTTCATCATCAGGAATGTTTAATACACTGCTTCAGAATCTCGGAGCTATTTCAGAGCCGCTCAAGATACTCGACAGCAGCAAGCATGTATGGCTTCAGATGATACTCTGGAGTACATGGAAAGGTCTTGGATGGGGCGCGATCATGTATCTGGCAGCTATAGCAGGTATCGATCAGGAGATGTATGATGCAGCAAAGGTTGATGGAGCTGGAAGAATGCAGATCATAAAGAATATTACAATTCCATCAATTATGCCTACATATTTTGTTATGCTGATGCTCTCTGTAGCAAACTTTTTGAACAACGGAATGGATCAGTACTTCGTATTCCAGAACTCATTCAACAAGGACAGCATTCAGGTACTTGACCTTTACGTTTACAACATAGGTATGACAGGACGAAGCCTTTCACTGGCTACAGCGATCGGTATCTTAAAGAGCGTGGTCAGCCTTACACTTCTTGTGATTGTAAACAATGTATCAAAGAAGACTCGTGGAGAAAGTATTATTTAAGGAGACAAATACTATGAAAATTAAACAATCTAAAGGTGACAGAGCCTTTATAATATTTCTTTATATCTTATTTGCATTGTTTGCTCTCATATGTGCTTATCCGTTCTACTATCTGATCATCAACTCAATCAGTGCAAATGATCTAAGTGCAGCGGGAAAAGTAAATTTCATACCTCACTCAATCCAGTTCCAGAACTACATTGACGTTTTGAAATTGAGCGGACTTGGAACAGCAATGCTTGTATCAGTTGGAAGAACTGTACTTGGAACGATCTGTACGGTTATGGCGTCAGCTTTTCTGGGATTCATGTTCACACAGGAGAATATGTGGCACAGGAAATTATGGTACAGATTCATGGTTATCACAATGTATTTTAATGCAGGACTGATCCCAATGTACATGACAATGAGATCACTGCACCTGACAAATACATTCTGGGTATATATTATTCCGGCAATTGTACAGCCATTTAACGTAATAATGGTAAAGACATATGTAGAGTCAATACCTGCTTCTCTTCAGGAAGCAGCACAGATCGATGGCGCAGGAGTGCTTACAATATTCTGGAAGGTTATCCTTCCTACAAGCAAGCCGATTCTTGCCACAATAGCCATCTGGGCAGCAGTAGGACAGTGGAACTCATTCCAGGATACACTTATTTATATAACAGATCAAAAGCTCTACTCATTACAGTATCTGCTTTATACATATTTGAATCAGGCAAGTTCACTTGCCACACTGGTAAAGAACTCAGGAAGCGTCTCTGCCGTTGCAAACCTCGCAACACAGCAGACACCTACATCGATCCGAATGACTATATCAGTCATCGTAGTACTTCCTATATTGTTTGTTTACCCGATTTTCCAGAAATACTTTGTAAAAGGTATCATGATCGGCTCCGTAAAGGGCTAATAATATTTGCTTCTTTTTTAATTATTATATAAAATAAGATTAGGAGGACATGTAATGAAGAGGAGAAGAACAAAACAGGCTGTTGCACTTGCGCTATCGGCTGCAATGCTTGCAACAACAGTTGTCGGATGTGGCAGTAAATCATCGGATGGTACTGAAAGCTCAAATGCAAAGTACCCAAAAACACTTACTGTAGATGTGTTTGACAGTCAGGCAAACTTCCAGGGAATTCAGACTGGCTGGTTTGCAAAAATTGTAAAGGATAAGTTCAATATTGAGCTTAATATCATTGCACCAAACGTGGCAGGTGGTGGTGATACACTTTACCAGACACGTTCTGCAAATGGTAATCTGGGTGATATTATTATCACAAACCTTGACAGCAGCCGCTTAAAGGATATGGTTACAGCGGGACTTGTACTTGATATGACTGATTATATCGGGGATTGCGAATACCTGACAAAATACAAGTCAGCGATTGAATCTGCCAGTGATCTGGCTGATCAAGATGGATTGTGGGCTGTTCCAAGTGAGATCTCAAATCAGCCGGCTACAGAGCCATGTGAGGCAAGTGAGCCGACAAATGCTCCTTCACTGCGTTGGGATCTTTACAAAGAGGCTGGCTATCCTGAAATAAATACATTGGAAGATCTGCTTCCGGTACTTTCACAGATGCAGGAAATTGCCAGAAAGGATGACAGCAGTGCATATGCATTCTCACTTTTTAAAGACTGGGATGGAGATGTGATGCAGAATGCCAGTGGTTTATGTGCGCTTTATGGATATGAGCCAATGGGATTTGCAATGATGAAAGATGATGGATCAGATGTACAGAGTGTCATCGATGATGATGGAATTTATGTAAGAGCACTCAAGTTCTTATTTGAGGCAAATCAGCAGGGACTTATAGATCCTGAGTCAACAACACAGGATTTTGATACTGTACAGACAAAATATCAGAATGGTCATGTACTCTATTCAATCTGGCCATGGCTTGGAGCTGGTAAATACAATACTACAGAAAACACAGCAGAGGGAAAAGGATTTGCTACAGCGCAGATCAAAGATATGCAGTGTCTTTCATATGGTTCTATGCCGGAAGGTAAGATGTCACTTGGTATCATGGTAGGAAGCCAGACAGAGGATCCACAGAGAATGGTTGATTTTGTTGACTGGTTGTACTCACCGGAAGGAATCATGGCATCAGCACCACAGACTGGTGGAACATGTGGACCAGAGGGACTTACATGGACAAATGACAATGGTACACCAAAGCTTACAGATTTCGGTGTACAGGCATTCGTAGATATGGATTCAGATCTTGCTGTACCTGATGAGTGGGGCGGTGGATCATGGAAAGATGGTGTATCAGCACTCAACTATAAAGCAGTCGGTGTCGTTGATGTAGATGACAGTACAGGCATCTGCTACAACTACCAGAGATGGGATGATTACCTCGAAAGAGTAGCTACTCCTTTATCAGAGGATTGGTCAGCACAAAATGATGGCGCTGCAACAGCAATAGATAGACTTGAGTCTACAAACAATCTGCTTGTTCTTCCTGGAACAAATTATGCTACACCAGAGTATACAACAGATATCAGCACCATCAAAGAGCAGTGTAAACAGACAATCGTACAGTACTCATGGCAGATGGTATTTGCAAGCAGTGAAAAAGAGTTCAACAGCCTGTTAAAGACAATGCAGGATACTGTAAAAGGTCTCGGATATGATGACGTTTTAGCAGTAGACAAGGCTAACTGTCAGGACAGAGGAGATCTTATCAAAGCTGCACTTGCAGAGTAAGATATAAAGCTTCCAATATTATACTTTTTGAATACCGGAGAGTATACAGTGTATTCCTCAGAAAAAATATTTTCTTCAGAACAACTGTATACTCTCCGGTAACTTAAAGTTTAGAGCTGGAAGCTTTTTTGTTTACTTACGTTTTCTATATTCCGCAGGACTTAGGTTCATGCGTTTCTTAAATTTCTGGTGGAAATAATCCACGCTCGTGTATCCCACACTTGATGCAATTTCATATATCTTCATATTTGTATTATCTAACAGCTCAATAGAGTGGCTTATTCTTACCTGATCGAGATAAGAGTTAAAATTCTGTCCCATTTTCTGTGAGAACAGTTTGCCTAGATATGAACTGTTGTAGCCAAAAAGTGGAGCTATGCTATCGAGTTTAAGCGCAGAGGCATAATTGTGATCTATGTAGTTAACAATGTCGTCAAATACGCTGTCATTTGAGCTGCTGCCAATGGCTCGCATTATCATGGCAAACTGTTCTTTGAAATAAAGTATTATCTCAAAGAGATAGTATTTATTTTCGATGAGCTCTATGATAGCAACATTGTGTATAAAAGGAATGCTTGCATTTGCGTAATTTTGCATAATATCGTGCTTGATCTCAAGGAATATATCAGCAAGAAAATATTTGATCCTTGATATTTCTTTACCACAGTCATACAGGAAAGCTGTCAGTTCATCGAGTGTTTCATTGATACGTCTTTGATTATTGCTTTTTATGTATGCCAGCAGTGTCTGGCTATAGTAAGAAGTTATTTCCTCGTCAAGCTCTCTCGTGGAGATTGTGTCGCTTGGAAGTTCTTTGTATGACATTACGTGTTGGCCTTCACTGCAGAAAAAACGCCTTTTTATGAGCTTTTCGCAGATAGAATATGATGTATGAATCTGAGAAAGACTCGATATCGTAGGTCCATAAGTAAGAAAAATGGTATCAAGCGGAGATCCTTTCTGCGTGCCGGATCTGTAGTGTGAAAGGCAGGCATTGAAGCGCTCAAGAGCAAAATTTCCCTTTAATAATATGATGTCATGGTTGTCGATTACAGTATGGTCAAATGAATTGTTGTCCTGATTGGTCACACGCAGCATATCGCTGAAACTGTAGGACCTGAAATATGGCATATAGCTTTCGTATATGACAACCTGATATATAGGCGCACCAAGACCTAGTTCGAGATAATCAATGGAAGGATTGAATTCACTCGAGGTTAGAAGATCGTACAATACAGTTGTCTTGGCTTTTTTCATATATTGATTGCGTGAGGTCTCACGAGACATATTGGTTGTTATTTTTTCTTTTACGCTGATTACGGCTTTTTCCAGTTCATCCTCATCTATAGGCTTTGTAAGATAAAATGAAGCACCGAATTGCAATGCAGACTGTGCATATTTAAAATCCGAATAACCTGAAATAATGATAAACTCTCCGGTAAAGCCGTCTTTTCTGGCTGTTTCCATAAGATCGGTTCCAAGCATTCCAGCCATACGGATATCTAGAAGGACAAGCCCCGGGTGATAGCGGCCTATCATTTCAAGTGCTTCTTTTCCATTGCCGGCTTCGCCACATATGCAGTATCCAAGGCTGTTCCAGTCAAGTATATATTTGAGTCCGTCGCGGACTATTTTTTCGTCATCTACTATCAGTAAATTGATAAGTTCGTGTTCCATAGTTCCTCCTTGCCTTGTACTATATGCTCTTTGGAATCCTTAGAGTGACACAGGTGCCTTCACCGGTATGACTTTCGATATGCATATAATAGCCATCACCATAGAGAAGCCGGATACGTTGGGAGATATTGTACAAGCCGATGCTTTGTCTGTCTGATGCATCGTGATTTTCTACATTGTATATAAGTTTTTCGAGCGTAAGTTCGTCCATACCATTTCCGTTATCACGCATTTTGATGATAAGATCATTGTCCATGCCCTGGATGGTTATGGAAATAAGTCCTTTTTCGTTGCGGTTTTCAAGTCCATGGATTATACCATTTTCCACGATAGGCTGTAACAACAGCGGTAGTATGCGGCATTCGTCAGTATCGAGTGCATCATCTATTTCAATAGAATAATTTACCCTGTCTCCGAAACGTATCTGTTGGATGGACAGATATGTCTTGATATATTCTAGTTCTTTTGTCAGAGTGGTAAAGCTCGTGCCGGTATTTTCCAGTACATAATGCATGGATCTGCCGAGAAGCTTTACGGATGTAGCTACATCACGGTTGCCGGCAGAAAGTGCCTGCATACGTATTGTCTCAAGTGTATTGTACAGAAAATGCGGATTAATCTGACTAGCTAAAAGCTCAAATTCCATCTGCTGCTGTTTGTTTATAAGCTCCTGCTCGTTTATTTTTGCCTGATAATATGCAGCTTCTTTTTTGCATACATCATCGACAGTGGCTTTTAAATCCACAAATGTATCAGTAAGCTCGTCATCACCGTTTATAGTATCGGTGATATTATAATCACCCATTCTGGCCTTGTGCATGGCATTTTTTAGGTGCTTTATCCTGTTACCCAGATAATTAGAGAAATATATTATTATGGCACTTGGCACAACAAGCTCAAAGACAATTATTATAAGAAAAATGGAAAATATCCGGTTGATATTGGTATATGCATTCTCATCGAGCACTTGTATAAAAAACAGGTCATCTGTTTTATAAGGCTGGAAAGTTACATAATTAGATATATACGTATGTTTGTCTTTCTTTACCGCGCCCGAGTATTTGTAGAAATTTCCATCAAAATCTTCTGGAAAAACCATTTGCTGTCCTATTTCACTAGATGTAGATGAATAGATAATTGCATCGTTGTCTATAGATATATTGATATTATAGCTGGACTGTTCTATTCTGTTTCTTAGATAATTATTGTCGAGATGAATGATGATATATGCATTCATGTTTTCATTTGGAACAGCTATTTTGCGGATAAGAGCAATCTCTTTGTATTCGGTATTTATGATTGTATAGTTGCTCAGCTGTGTCCATTTGCTCCAATTGGTATTTATTTCTCCATACCAGTCCGTGCTGTCAAAATCACAGATATATGATATATGGGGAGTGGATGTTATTGAAGGATTGTTAGTATAAATATGCATATACGATATCGCAGCAGTATTATTGGCATATGTATTGACTGTTTCTTCAAGCTGATTGAGATCTCTTTGCATATCATCAGTAAGTTCGGACGTGGCAAAAAGCTGACGGCAGTAGTCATTGTCTATAAGTGTATCGGCTATGTTGTAAATGGTTGTAGTTATATCAAACATGACTGAATTGACACGGATGCCCTCAGATTTAGCTAAAGAGCGGTACTGCTGTGTCATGAGTTTTCTCGTATATGTAGCAGAAAAAATGCCAAGAAACAGTACCGGAATAATGCAGCTTATTGCAAAAATGCGTAGAATCTGTTTTCTGACATTAGAGTGATGTGTATTATTTGTATTAATTGAAGTCTTTTTTATCTTCATAATAAAAGCCCTTTATCATAAATATTGTAATAAGAAATATGGCTTAAATATGTAATAATTATAGTATAGAATGTCTAAAAATGCCAGTATGAAAAAACTGAATTTGCATTTATACTTGCTTTGTAATAAGAAATATGGTAACTATTCAGTACAGAAATATGCGGTACCGCATATTTCGTAAGAAAAAGTATATTATGTAGGAGCAAGCGCCCATCAGCGAAGCTGATTCTAATGCGCTTGCGGCTCGCAACTGTGAAGGTACTGAACAGTTACGAAATATGTAGATACAAAATAATTGAGAAAATTAAAAAAAGAGAGGGTTATTAGAATGAAATTTGGAAATGGATGCTGGTTAATGAAAAAAGACTGTGCATGTTTTTCACCTGCAGAGGTTTATTTCTGTGATATTAAAGAGGATAAGGTAGTTCTTTGCGCTCCTACTAACAAAATAAATCATAGAGGAGATACCTTAGGGGGCGTAAACTTAACAATCGAGATCACAACACCGATGCCAGAGGTAATAAGGGTAAAGGCATATCATTACAAAGGAGCGGTAAATGATGCTCCTACATATGATCTTAATGTGCCGACAGCAAAGATAGATGCTGTAAGTGATAAAGGAATACTTACCATAAAAAGCGGAAACGCAAAGCTCGTTATCAACGAAGAAAACTGGCAGATGACATATTATAACGGGGACAAGAAGCTCTGCGGCAGCGGATGGAGAGATCTGGCATATTTAAAGACAAAGTGGCATGATGTGGCATATGTAAAAAGCGATGATGACGATGCATATATGAGACAGCAGCTTTCACTTGGAGTAGGAGAGCTGGTATATGGTCTCGGAGAGAGATTTACTCCATTTGTAAAAAACGGTCAGTCTGTTGACATATGGAACGAGGATGGAGGTACATCCACAGACCAGTCCTACAAGAATATTCCATTCTATGTGACAAATAAAGGATATGGTGTATTCGTAAACAGTTCAGACAAGGTATCTTTTGAGGTGGCATCTGAGTCTGTGACAAAGGTAGAGTTTTCAGTACCGGGCGAGAGCATTGACTATTTCTTCATCAACGGACCACAGATGAAGGATGCATTAAAACGTTATACAGATATCACAGGAAAGCCTGCACTTCCACCTGAGTGGACATTCGGACTCTGGCTTTCTACAAGTTTTACAACAAACTATGATGAGAAAACGGTAATGAGCTTTATTGATGGAATGCATGACAGGGGCATCCCGCTTAAAGTGTTCCATTTTGACTGTTTTTGGATGAAAGATTTCCACTGGTCAGATTTCATCTGGGATGAGAGAGTTTTCCCGGATCCAAAGGGCATGCTTTCAAGAATAAAGGAAAAAGGCTTAAAGGTTTGTGTATGGATAAATCCATATATCGCGCAGGAGTCAGCACTTTTCGATGAGGGAATGGAGCATGGATATTTCCTCATGAGACCTGACGGATCAGTATGGCAGTGGGATATGTGGCAGCCGGGCATGGCAATTGTTGACTTCACAAATCCTGATGCAAAGAAATGGTTTAAAAATAAGCTTGCAGCACTCGTAGACATGGGTGTGGACTGCTTCAAGACAGATTTTGGTGAAAGAATACCTACGGACTGTGTATACTTCAACGGCAAAAATCCACAGAAGATGCACAACTACTATACATATATGTACAATCAGGCAGTATTTGAAATATTGCAGGAGAAAAAAGGACAGGATGAGGCAGTACTTTTTGCACGTTCGGCAACAGTCGGTGGACAGAAATTCCCTGTACACTGGGGTGGGGACTGCTGGTCAGATTTTGAGTCAATGGAGGAGAGCTTACGTGGAGGACTTTCACTTCAGCTCTCAGGATTTGGTTTCTGGAGCCACGATATAGGTGGATTTGAGAATACATCAACAGCGGATGTATACAAGAGATGGTGCGCATTCGGACTCTTCTCAAGCCATAGCCGTCTGCACGGAAGCACATCATACAGAGTGCCATGGGCATATGATGATGAGGCGGTAGAAGTACTCGCAAAATTCGTGAAATTAAAGGCTTCACTCATGCCATATATCTGGGGAACAGCAATAAATGCACACCAGAACGGTATCCCTACAATGAGAGCCATGGTGCTTGAGTACACAGACGATAAGATGTGTAATTATCTCGACAAACAGTATATGTTTGGTGACAGCCTGCTCGTTGCTCCAATCTTTAATGAGGAAGGAATAGGAGAGTATTACCTACCACAGGAGAACGGTCTGTGGACAGATTTCTTTACAGGCGAAAAGCTTGAAGGTGGAAAATGGTACAGCAGAAAATTCGGCTACGATGAGATACCTCTTTTCGTAAAACCGGGAGCTGTGATCCCATTCGGAGCTACAAATGACAGACCTGATTATGATTACGCAGACGGCACAACATACAGAGTATATGAGCCAACAGACAAATCATCTGTAAACGTGTACGATAAAGTCCAGAATGTAGTTGCAACACTTACAGTCAGAGTAAATGAGGATGGAAGCATTGCAATCGCTATGGATGCAAAGGATAGCAGTAAGGGATTTTCAGTTGAGCTTTACGGAGTGGATGCAAAGTCAGCAGATGGTGCCAAGCTTGAGCTGTGCGATGGATTTGTGCGCCTGAGTGAGTGCTCAAATAGCATTGTTATACGCTAAATTCATAATAAATTATATATGGATTTTTAATTTTGAAGTATGTCTGAGAATGTAAGCCGAATATCATATATTACTTAAACAAAGAAACAAGGAGAACTTTAACATGGAAATGGAAAATAAGATAACTGCCCTCACCGGCGAACTGACGCTGGACGAGAAAATAGGTCTCATACATGGCTGTGCTTTATTCCATACTGCAGCAGCAGAGGATAAAGGACTCCCTCCCCTTGTCATGTCAGACGGACCTATGGGAGTGAGGGCAGATTTTTATGATGACAAGTGGATGCCGGTGGGTACACCGGCGGATGCTGTGTCATACTGTCCGAGCAACACGGCAGTAGCATATACATGGAACAGACATCTGGCAAAAAGTGCCGGTAGAGTGCTGGGAAGTGAAGCCAGAGGACGTGGCAAAGATGTGATCCTTGGACCAGGAATAAATATAAAAAGAAGTCCACTCTGCGGCAGAAATTTCGAGTATTTCAGTGAAGATCCATACCTGATCGAAGAACTTGCAGTTCCTATGATAGAGGGAGTGCAGGAGTCAGATGTGGCAGCATGTGTAAAGCACTATGCACTTAACAGTCAGGAGACAGAAAGACTTTGGGTAAATGTTGAGATAGACGAGAGAGCACTCAGGGAGATATATCTGCCTGGTTTTGAGGCAGCGGTAAAAAAAGCAGGAGTGTATTCTATAATGGGCTCATACAACCTGTTCCGCGGAAAACATGCATGCGAGAATAAGATATTGCTCGATCAGATATTAAGGGAAGAGTGGGGCTTTGACGGCACAGTCATATCTGACTGGGGAGCTGTCCACCATACAAAGGAAGCCGCTGAAAGTTCACTGGATATAGAGATGTCAGTGACATATGATTTTGATGATTATGTTATGGCAGATCCTCTTAAAAAAGCAGTCACTGAAGGCAGAATAGATGAGAAATTCATTGATGAAAAGGTAAAAAATATCATCCGAATGATGGTACGCACAAATATGATCACGCTTGAAGAGCAGGATGGCAAAGTAAAAGGCGTAAAGAATAAAAATAGAAAACGTGGTGCCTATGATACTGCGGATCACAGACAGGCAACACTCGATGTGGCAAGAGAATCTATCGTACTTTTAAAGAACGAGGATAATGTACTGCCACTCGATGAGAATGATATGGACAGAGTACTTGTGATCGGTTCAAATGCCGTCACAGCGCACGCACCGGGTGGTGGAAGTGCCGAGATCAAGGCACTTTACGAAGTGACACCTCTTCTTGGAATCGCAAAATTCCTTGGTGGAAACAGCAAAGTGGACTATGTGCCGGGATATTATGTGCCTGAGAACAAAGATGAGGATGTAAACTGGCAGGAAAACAGCTTAAATGATGGTGCATCTGCTGTCGGAACTAAAGATGAAAAAGAAGCGGATATATCTAAGAAGCTTCGAGATGAGGCTGTAGAAAAGGCAAAACAGTACGATCATGTTATATTTGTCGGTGGATTAAACCATGACTATGATGTGGAGGGCTTAGACCGTGCCGATCTGGAGCTTCCATATAAGCAGAAAGAGCTTATCAATGCACTTCTTGAAGTAAAGCCTGATATGGTGATCACCATAGTTGCAGGAAGTCCTGTCGCAATGGATGACTGGGCTAAAAAAGCAAAGGCAATCCTTCTTACCGGATATTGCGGTATGGAGGGCGGAACTGCACTCGCAGAGGTGCTTTTCGGACATGTAAATCCATCTGGAAAGCTCGCGGAGAGCTTCCCGTGCAAAGAGGGAGGATACCTTGGTGATGCAAACACTCCAAAGGAGCAGTTCCCGGGCAGACCTCTGACAAAAGAGGAGAATGCTGTTATGGATGCACATCTGACACAGGAGTATTCGGAAGGTGTGTTTGTCGGCTACAGATATTATGAGAAGAACAAAAAGCCTGTGCTTTTCCCATTTGGATACGGTCTGTCTTATACCACATTTGAGTATTCGGATGTATCGGTAAACAAGATCGGTGAGACTGCCGAGGTAACTCTTACCGTAAAAAATACGGGACTTAAGGATGGAAAAGAGACAATACAGGTCTATGTCGGTGCTTCAAAAGTGTCAGACGAAGATCCGCTAAAGGAGCTTAAAGGCTTTGAAAAAGTCTCCCTTGATGCAGGCGAGACCAAGTTTATTACCATTAAGCTTGATGACCGTGCATTCATGCACTATGATGAAAGTATACATGACTGGAAACGTTATAGCGACAGTTTTAAGGTGTATGTAGGAGCCTCATCTGAGGATATCAGAGCGGTTGTAGAGATATAAATACAAAAATTTTATATTTATTTAATGAAATTGTTAGCACTCGCCATTGACGAGTGCTAATTTGCGTGCTATAACATAATCGTAAACAGAAATGTAAACATTATTTTTGAAGGGAGTGAGACTATGAACATTCAAAAATTTACGCAGAAATCAATAGAGGCAGTCAACGACTGTGAAAAACTTGCTTACGATTATGGCAATCAGGAGATCGAGCAGGAGCATTTGCTTGTAGCACTTCTTACTCAGGAAGACGGTCTGATTCCAAAGCTTATAGATAAGATGGAAATAAATGTGGAGCATTTTACAGAGAATGCAAAACGCCATCTGGCAGCCAGAACAAAGGTCAGCGGCAGCAGCGCACAGGTTTATGTGGGCAATGATCTGAACAAAGTCCTTATCCATGCCGAGGATGAGGCAAAGGCGATGGGGGATGAGTATGTATCAGTTGAGCATCTTTTCCTCTGCCTCCTCAAATATCCTAACAAAGCCATGAAAGAGATGATAAAGGAGTACGGTCTCACAAGGGACAGATTCCTTACAGCACTTTCCACAGTAAGAGGAAATCAGAAAGTAACTTCTGACAATCCGGAGGCAACTTACGATACGCTTGAGAAATACGGCTACGATATGGTAGAGCGTGCAAGACAGCAGAAGCTTGATCCTGTCATAGGACGTGATGATGAGATACGAAACGTTGTCCGTATTCTGTCGCGAAAGACAAAGAACAATCCTGTTCTTATCGGTGAGCCGGGTGTAGGTAAAACCGCAGTAGTAGAAGGATTAGCACAGCGTATAGTAAAAGGCGATGTACCGGAAGGCTTAAAGGACAAGAAGCTTTTTGCACTTGATATGGGTTCTCTTGTAGCCGGTGCAAAGTACAGAGGTGAGTTTGAGGAAAGACTTAAGGCAGTGCTTGATGAGGTAAAAGCCTCAGAGGGACAGATAATCCTCTTTATAGATGAGCTTCACACAATAGTAGGTGCAGGAAAGACAGACGGAGCCATGGATGCAGGACAGCTTCTTAAGCCAATGCTGGCAAGAGGTGAGCTGCACTGCGTAGGTGCTACAACACTTGACGAGTACCGTGAGTACATTGAAAAGGATGCCGCACTTGAGAGACGTTTCCAGCCTGTTATGGTAGATGAGCCGACAGTAGAGGATACTATATCCATTCTTCGTGGACTTAAGGACAGATACGAAGTATTCCACGGTGTAAAGATCACAGACTCAGCACTTGTGACGGCAGCAGTGCTTTCAAACAGATATATCACAGACAGATTCCTGCCGGATAAGGCAATCGACCTCGTTGACGAGGCTTGTGCCATGATAAAGACAGAGCTTGATTCCATGCCGGCAGAGCTTGATGAGCAAAACCGTAAGATCATGCAGCTTGAAATCGAGGAGACTGCTCTTAAAAAAGAGACAGACCATCTCAGTCAGGACAGACTCGCAGCACTACAGAAAGAGCTTGCAGAGTTGCGTGATGAGTTTAATACAAAAAAAGCCCAGTGGCAGAACGAGAAAGGTGCAGTTGACAAGGTCAGCAAGCTGCGTGAAAGTATTGAATCCACAAAGAATGAGATAAAGACAGCACAGCAGAATTACGACCTCGAAAAAGCAGCAGAGCTGCAGTACGGTGTACTTCCAAATCTGCAAAAAGAATTGGAGTCACAGGAACAGCTCTTAAAGGACAGAGATCTTTCACTTGTCCGTGAGAATGTTGGCGATGAGGAAATCGCAATGATCATATCACGCTGGACAGGAATACCTGTCGCAAAGCTTACTGAGAGTGAGCGAAACAAGACACTTCACCTCGATGAGGAGCTACACAAGAGAGTTATAGGACAGGATGACGGAGTCACAAAAGTGACAGAAGCTATCATCCGTTCAAAGGCCGGTATCAAGGATCCTACAAAGCCGATTGGATCATTTTTGTTCCTTGGACCTACAGGTGTAGGTAAGACAGAGCTGGCAAAAGCACTTGCAGCAAGTCTTTTTGACGATGAGAACAATATGGTCAGACTCGATATGAGTGAGTACATGGAGAAATATTCAGTGTCACGTCTTATCGGAGCACCTCCAGGATATGTAGGGTATGACGAGGGTGGACAGCTTACAGAGGCTGTAAGGCGTAAACCTTACTCAGTAGTCCTCTTTGATGAAGTAGAAAAAGCTCATCCGGATGTATTCAATGTATTGCTTCAGGTGCTTGATGATGGACGTATCACAGATTCACAGGGACGTACCGTGGACTTTAAGAATACTATCATCATCATGACAAGTAACCTGGGGTCTCAGGAACTTCTTGAGGGCATAGAGGCAGACGGCAGCATCAGCGCAGAGTGTGAGAAACGTGTCATGAATGAGCTTAGAGGCCATTTCAGACCGGAGTTTTTGAACAGACTTGATGAGATCATCATGTTCAAGCCTCTTACAAAGGACAACATCGGACATATCATAAATCTTCTTATGGATGACCTTAATAAGCGTCTTGTAGAAAAGGAGATAAAGGTTGAGCTGACAGACACTGCAAAGCAGTTTATCACAGACAATGGTTACGATCCGATATACGGTGCAAGACCACTGAAACGATACCTCCAGAAGAATGTAGAGACACTTGCCGCAAAGCTTATCCTTGCAGACGGTGTAAGAGCCACAGATACCATCCTCATAGATGTAAAGGATGGAAAACTGGATGCGTCGGCGGTGCATGTTGCTGCTTAAAGCAGTAAAATTATAAAAATAATAGTGGATAGCGTATCCATAAAAACGGGCGCGGGGATGACAGATCATCCTCGCGCTTAATTTGCCTTAAATTAGTATAATATAAGGAGATATTTTGAAAAACAGGCAAAGCGGTGGGCAATGACAAGAAAAGGTGCATCTGTAGTAAATCATTATGAATATACACCAAACACAGAATTGAAAACATTGACTTTTGAAGGGAGTGAGACATTATGAAGAATAAGTACTTCCCAGATGAAGATATAGAATCAAATGATCTTTATTTTGTATGTTATATGATAGAGCGTGTGGCAAGACACATTAAGCAGAAAAATAAGTATGTCGTAAATACAATCGGACGAGATGGTTTATACCATTTGCTTAGCTGTGCAAATGTATTATATTGTGAAAATCCATTGAAAGTAGAAGAAGACTGGATAAGTGATTATGATTTAAAGAACGGAGATTATGACATTACAGAAGTTGACAAAGAGATGGCTTCAATTATTCCTTCGCCTTTGGATATGGGAGCGGTATATCAGCGTCTGATAATAGATACCTTGACTTCAAAAGAAGATTTTGTAGATGGGATAATCAGGGTATATAACAATGAAATCTGTGATGTGATTGATAATTACAATTGTAGTGCATTTTATGAGCCATCGTATGTGATTGCACGAGCATATCAGAACGGTGGATTCTAATACACTAAAGAATGACACGTTATTTGATAAAAAACAGGCGTAGAGCTAGTCTCTGCGCCTGTTTTTGGGATACCTATTCACCGTACCAATCTCAAAAAATGAACGCATCATGCTCATATTTAAGGTTTTACCAAAACGCCTCGGGCGGGTGAACAGGGTTACTTTCGCCCAGTTTTGCAATAATTGTTCGATAAGTTTGGTTTTGTCTATATAATAAAATTGGAATTTTCGTATATCTTCAAAATTTTCAATTCCTACCGGTAATTTAAGAGTGTTTACCATATGAACCTCCAGATATCAGATGATTTGCCACATTTACATATAGTATAACTGATTAACTGTGAAATTACAATTTAGTTAATAATTACGCATAGTTTTATGTATTTTCAATAGATGATATATATAGTAAAACAGCATGGTTTGAGAGAGAAATTAGTCATTTCGTAGAAAAATAAATTTAGTGTTGTAAAGTGATGCAATTTCATGTATCTTATTATAGGGAAATGAATTTTGCGACAGTTTTTTATGCATAATTAGTACTTATAAATTACATAAATAGTGATTATGTCGTTGTAAAATGAATTTTTTAAAAGAAGAAATTGCAAAATGATATAGCGGATATATCAAATATGTATTTCAATCTGGGGATTATATGGATTTATTTGATTACATGAGAGAACAGAATAAGGAAACCTCAGGTCCCCTTGCATCGCGGATGCGTCCAACTACACTTGATGAGGTAGTCGGGCAACAGCATATAGTAGGCAAAGATAAGCTGCTATACCGTGCGATAAAGGCTGATAAACTAAGTTCGATCATCTTTTACGGGCCACCGGGCACCGGAAAGACGACTCTGGCAAAAGTGATAGCACATACCACAAGCGCAGAGTTTATGCAGATCAATGCCACATCAGCCGGCAAAAAGGACATGGAAGAGGTTGTGGAACAGGCAAAAGCCAATCAAGGCATGTATCAGAAGAAGACGATACTGTTTATCGATGAGATACACCGTTTCAACAAAGGTCAGCAGGATTATCTGCTCCCGTTTGTGGAGGACGGTACGATCATTCTGATAGGTGCTACCACGGAAAATCCTTACTTCGAGGTAAACGGAGCTTTACTTTCGAGATCAGTCATATTTGAGCTTAAAAAGCTTCAGGCGGACGATATAAAGACATTGCTTAAAAGAGCACTGACCGACAAGGAAAAAGGCTTGGGAGCTTATAATGCACAGATAGATGATGATGCACTCGATTTTCTGGCAGATGTCTCAAACGGAGATGCGCGTGCAGCCCTTACAGCGATAGAGCTTGGAGTGCTGACCACGGACAGAGCTGCGGACGGCATCATCCACATTACTATAGATGTCGCAAGCGAATGCATTCAGAAGCGTGTTATTTCCTATGATAAAAAGGGAGATAACCATTACGATACGATATCTGCTTTTATAAAAAGTATGCGTGGTTCAGATCCAGATGCTGCGGTATATTATCTAGCACGGATGCTCTATGCCGGGGAAGATGTGAAATTTATAGCACGAAGGATCATGATACTGGCTTCCGAGGATATAGGAAATGCCGATCCGATGGCTATGGTCGTTGCCCAATCAGCAGCGGCAGCGGTTGAGCGCGTGGGAATGCCTGAAGCACAGATTATATTATCACAGGCTGTCACGTATATGGCGAGCGCACCAAAGAGCAATGCCGCATGCGAGGCCATTTTCGATGCCATGCGTGTTGTAAAGGAGACAAAGACACCGCCTGTTCCGGCACATCTGCAGGATGCACATTACGGAGCGGCAGAAAAACTCGGGCACGGAGTCGGTTACAAATATGCGCATGATTATCCAAATCATTATGTAAAGCAGCAATATCTGCCGGATGGCCTTACGGATAAGGTTTTTTACCGGCCTACTGATATAGGCTATGAGGCAAAGATACAGGAATATTTTAAAAAGATTCATGACAACAGTGATGAATGATTAAAAGTATAAATACAATAAATTTATTAATACAACAAATTAGACCAGGAGGATCTTTAAATGAAAAAGTATACAGAAATGACAAAAGATGAATTACAGCAGGAAAAGACAGCACTTGAAGCTGAGTACGAGAAGATTAAAGGTCTTGGATTAAGCCTTGATATGTCGCGTGGAAAGCCGGGAGCAGACCAACTTGACCTCTCACTTCCTATGCTTGATGTTATAAAATCCGACAGCAATATGAAAAGTGAATCAGGTCTTGACGTAAGAAACTATGCATGCCTTGATGGAATACCTGAGGCAAAGGCGCTTATTGCAGGAATGGTAGGAGCAAAGCCAGAGCAGGCTATCGTATACGGCAACTCAAGTCTTAACATAATGTACGATCAGGTTTCTCGTGCATTTATTTTTGGACTTTGTGGAAATACTCCATGGTGTAAGCTTGACAAGGTAAAATTCCTCTGTCCAGTACCGGGATATGACAGACATTTTGCCATCACAGAGGATTTTGGAGTTGAGATGATCAATATCCCTATGACAGCTGACGGTCCTGATATGGATATGGTAGAGCAGTATGTAAACAACGATGCATCAGTAAAAGGAATCTGGTGCGTACCAAAATATTCAAACCCACAGGGCGTTGTATATTCAGATGAGACTGTAAAGAGATTTGCAAAGTTAAAACCGGCAGCAGATGATTTCAGAATTTTCTGGGATAATGCATACACAGTACATCATCTCTATGATGACGATCAGGCACAGATCCTTAATATCTTAGATCTCTGTGAGCAGGAGGGAAATCCTGATATGGTATTTGAGTTCTGTTCAACAAGCAAGGTAAGCTTCCCAGGAGCCGGTGTTGCAGGAATCTGTACATCTAAGAAGAACCGTGAGGATATCAAGAAACGTCTTACAATCCAGACAATCGGACATGACAAGATCAACCAGCTCCGCCATGCAAGATTTTTCAAAGATATGGATGGCATAAAGGCTCATATGTCAAAGCATGCAGCTCTTATCAGACCTAAGTTTGATATGGTTGACAAGATGCTTTCAGAGGAGATTGCGTCAAGAGGAATCGGAAGCTGGGTTAAACCTTTAGGTGGATATTTCTTCGGATTTGAGGCTCTTGAAGGCTGTGCAAAAGAGATCGTAGCTAAATGTAAAGAGGCCGGCGTTACACTTACAGGAGCAGGTTCTCCATTCCCATACAAGAAAGATCCTAAGGATAGTGTAATAAGAATTGCCCCAACATATCCATCAATCGAGGAACTAAAGAAAGCTACAGAGGTATTTACAGTCGTTACTCGTCTTGTAAGCGTAAATAAGCTGCTCGAGGCATAGAATATTTGTTGAGTATGTAGAAATTTTAAGTGAATATTTGTGCACATTTTTTCGGGATTTGATATTTACAAATCCCGATTTTTGTGTAAGATATAAATATCTTTTTAAATCGAGTCTTGCATATGTTTTATGCAGGTTTCTTTTTGTGGCATTCAGCCACTATTTTTTTACCCAATTTTAAAGATTGCTTACAACTTAATCATGGAAAGGGTTTTTATTATGAAAGAAATTTTTCAGGAGTATGGCGGAATACTCATAACTGTTGTAGCTATTTTATCAATCATCCTTGTGGTGACAGCTGTCATCGGTTCGGATTCAAACAGCGTAATTGGAAAGGCGTTTGCAGATCTAATCTCGGGATTTTTGTCGCAGGCCAATGCAAGTATTAAGTAGAGGTGTCACATGGAGCTTGGAAAGGAATATTTTGGTCCACTGTGGAGCTTTGTAACCAGCAATGAGATCACGGATATTGACTACAATGGCAAGGAAATCTGGCTTACAAACATATTTAATGAGCGGTTTCGGGCAAATCAACAATTTGTCACACAGTATATGACACCTGCGTTTGTTGAGCAGTTTACGCAGCGGATTGCGAATGTGGTAAGCCGGCAGTTTAATAAGCGAAATCCGGAGCTTGAAGCGGAGACAAGTGAGCTACGTGTGACAATACTACATGAATCTGTGGCAAAATCAGGCAGGAGTATAAGTATCAGAAAGACACCGCCTCTTATAAGGCTTACGGCAGAGTCTGCGATAGCAGAGAAATATTGCTCACAGGAACTTTTGGATATTTTGATAAACTGCGTCAGAACAAAAATGAATATTACATTTTGCGGTATGCCGGGAATTGGCAAAACGGAATGTGTAAAGTTTTTCTCACAATTTATCCCAGCCAATGAGAGAGTGATAACTATCGAGGATACACTTGAGATCAGATATGCCGAGACGAATCCGGGAAAGGACTGTATAGAAATGAAGGTCAGCGAGGATGTTTTTGGATATTCTGAGGCGATAAAATCCTGCCTTAGACTCAATCCAAAGTGGATCATGCTCTCGGAAGCCAGATCGAAAGAGGTTAAATATCTACTCCAGAGCTGGAGCACAGGTGTGCGCGGCATGACCACACTTCATACAGATGATGTGCGAAACATTCCCGATCGAATACTTAATATGCTTGAGAGCCGCATTGATGCCGAGCGCATGGAAAATGATATATATCAGGCTCTTGATGTTGGTATTCTTATCAGAAAGAGGCGCAATGACGAGGGCATAGTCTACAGATATATAGACCAGGTGTGCTTTTTTTACAGAGAAAATTGCACCAATAAAATATTTATGCTCGTATCAGATGGACAAATAGTGACGCATGATATACCAAAGATTTTGCTTCGCAGATTTAAGAGAGAAGGTGTTGATGATCCATTTGTGCCAGTGACGGAGAAGGAGGTCGTGCTATGACATATGTGCTTATTTTGTTTCTTACATATGTACTTCATCTGATGTTGAAGCTTAGATGGATATCTACGGGGATAGTGCTCGTATATTTACTTATTATGCAGTATTTTCACAGGAAAAAGCATGAGAATTTTGTAGAGGCAAGACAGCGTTTTTTAGATGTTTCGCTATATATTGATACGCTATTGTATTCATTTCTCAAAGAGAAAAAGATAATACGTGCTTTCGAGGATGTAAAGAGTACTCTTGAAAAAGGACACATGAGATCAGTGGTGAGCAGGGCACTTGACCACATGATGCTTACCTTTGATGAGACATCTGTATTTGTTGATGCGATGAAGCTTATAGAGGATGAATACCCGTGCAACAGGGTCATGAGTGCACACGAATTTATGGCTCACGCAGAGTATTACGGTGGAGATATCAGTGAGTCGGCAAAGATACTACTTGAAGATAAAGGTGCATGGGAGCGCAGGATACTACACAATATTGAGGACAGACAGAGGATGTTTAGACAGATCATATTGTCGGTAGCGACATCTGTCATCATAAGTGGGATTATTCTGTACCTTCCGGTTTTAAATATAGATATAAGTACAAACAATCTAGTACAGGTACTAGCAGTTATGCTTGTAGTGCTAGATGACCTTATTATACTCTGGGGACAGAGATTTCTTGAGGTGGATTATCTGAGCGTGGATCTGCTTTCGGATGATGAAAAACACGCAAAAAAACTAGAAGAATATAAAAATTACGATGCCGCAAAGGAATTTCGCACATCGTTTTTTATGGCTGTTATTCCAGGAGTTGTAACAGTATATCTTATCTTTACAGGCAGGCGGTGGCCTGCCGCAGTAGCTATGGGACTTACACTTATCATGCTAAATCAGCACAGGATAGGACACCGCCTTATGAAGAAAAATCTTATAGCAGAGGTAAAGAGCGCGTTTCCTAAGTGGCTTATGGATTTGGCACTTCTCATACAGAGTGAAAACGTGCAGGTGGCCATACAAAAATCACGAGAGCACCTACCAGCCATACTAAAAGGAGAGGTACAAACGCTTGTGGATAGGCTGGATATAGAACCGGAAAGTTCAGGTCCGTATCACAGATTTTTAGAGTGTCTTACGCTTCCGGAGATTAATGCAGCTATGGGTATGCTCTATGCGGTATCTATTGGAAACAGCGGTAACTGCGGCAGTCAGATAGAAGAACTTATTACCAAAAATCTTGAGATGCTTGATGCGGCTGACACCGAGAGACTTAAGGACAAAACAGCGGGAATGTATCTGCTGTTTTTAGCACCTGTCATTACAGCGTCCTTTAAGATGATAGCGGATATGGCTGTTTTTCTTCTCAGCTTTCTGGCATACAAAGTCGTATAGGAGGTGTGATGCATGAGTCAGATAATGAAAACATTTCTGGGTGTTTTTCTTATTATGTTTATGGCAGTTACATCATCAGGTGTGTTATCCGGGTTTTTAACTGTTGTAGAAGCACAAAATCTCCACGCACAGATAATAAATGAGCTTGAGGACAGTGATTTTCACAGTAGTGTAGCAAGACGCTGTTTTGAAAGTGCAGCAGAAAAAAATGATGTACTTTTAATCACATTTTACATGGCTGACAACAGCACACATACAGTGGCAAGTGCATCTGAGATACCGGTTTTTTCTGATGTAGTAAAGGCAAGGGTGGAGCTTAAATTTAATTACAAGGTGGCATTTTTCGGCATTAATCAGGAGCATGTGCTGAGCGGATATGCGATGTAAGTTGTAAACAAAAGAAAACGCAGACATGAATTGATAAAGGAGAAGGGCATATGGAAGTAATCATAGAGGAGTTTGGAGGGAGCATAGTAATGCTCCTTCTAGGTTCGGGAGTAGTGGGAGTGCTTGCGTATATCGCAACAATAGTTTAGGAGGCATTATGAAGGAAATATTTAGGCAATATGGAGGCATTATGATAGCCGCCTGTGCAACAGCCGCATTTCTTGTGCTTATGGGCAATATTTTCATGGCGCAGGGAGGCATGCTGGCACGAATGATATCTGTGTGGGGCAATGGAGGTATATGAATGAAGGAAATAATGCAGACTTATGGAGCGATGATAGTTGCTGTCATAATATGTATCATGCTGCTTTCGTGCTTTCCGATAGTAAAAAGCCAGATGAGTGAAGCTTTCCGTTACCAGGAGATGCTTTGTGGTAACGGAAAGAACAGTGATTACGACAACTACAGATCACAGAAACTGCCTAAGATCGCACTCAAGGATGTTTTTGCTGAAACTGGCAAGGCGTATAATGTAGCAGATATGTTTGAAGTTACATCAGATGCAAAAAATCTGTCGCAGCTTCAGATATATGCAGTATATGATGCAAAAGGACAGGAACAAAGTTCGTATATTGGTCAAACAGGAGAGAAAATAGAATTTCCTGGTGCCGGAATATATACCATGTATGTTAAGATACTGTGCAAAAACGGGATGGAAGATCATGCAAAGGTAAATATCCCGGTCAATCAGAATTCATCAGGAGGTAAGTCATGAAAAATGTAATACTTGGGATAATAGGCTGTTTTATCGTGATATACACGGCTATGCTTTCACTGAGCATTTACAGCGTCTCAGTGCGCAAAAACCAGATGGAAAAATGTCTGTCATCAGCACTTATGAGTACTATGAACAAATATTACAGACCCAATATGTATGTTGTGGATAAAGCAGCCGTAGATGATTCAAATGTGGAAAATGAACTGATAAGCAATATAGAGGATCGTCTTACTTCTGATTCGGACATAGAAACAATGATATATGTCTGTGACATGGAAAAGGGCATTATATCCGCAAAGATAGAGGAACAATTTAAGCTGCCGATGGGGCGCACAAAGACAATAAGCTGTACAAAGACGATAGTAGCAGATCAGCCAATGGGGGAAATTTGATATGAAGATGATTAAACTTATAAAGGATAAAATGGGAAAAGCAGTATTTATCATACCGGCAGCCGCAGTTTTGGTAATACTCATAGCATGTATTGTGGTGGCTTTAAATGCTAGTAAAATTAGTAATAATAAATCAGGTACGAAGCAGTCTGTCTCAAAGACAGCTGATACAAAGACTAAGGATACAGAAAATAAATCTGCTACAAAGAAGGCTGCCACAAAATCAGACATGGCAGAAACGGAACTAGCAAAAAAAGAAGAGTTAAAAGAAAGCAATATTTCTGATGCTGAATCGGACAAAGACAATAGTACGTCGGATGCAACATCCGATACAGGAAATACATCAGTAGATGACAATGCTTCAACTAGCAAAAAGTCATCTGATAAGGCAGGTGTGTCAAATAATAGCAGCGCATCCTCTGGCAGTAATACTTCAGAAAGAACAACTTCAGTGGGGAGCAATTTAGCTAGTGAAGCATCAACAAATAATAGTACAGGAAATTCAGATGCCACAAATAGTAGCAACACTACGTCGCAGGATAATTCGCCAGCAGGTGAGTCTTCACAAAGCAAGCAACCAGAGAATGAATATGTGGCACCAGGCTGGATTTTTTATGAAAGTAAGGCTGGAAATGGGATGAATGGCGAACAAAAGGCATATCTTGATTCTTTGGTAAAGCAGTGGACAAATGGTTCTATGTCGGATTCAGAATTAGTAGATACGATGGATAAAAAGGTAGACGATGAGTGGGGAATAGCTATTTGCACAGCTGGCGTTACCAGTGGGCAGAAATGCTTGTATCCATCTCTGGGGGAAATTCCTGATTATGGGTTAAATGTGCAGGAATTTAATGGAATATACGATTTTGAAGGGTTATATACAAAGGGGGAATACGACGAATATGGATATCTCATTTGCTACTATTGGGAAGCAGGAATCCTATAAATGCAAAAATAATATTAAAAGAATCATTTTTTTGATTGTTATAATATTGTGTATGATAGATTTTGTTTTTTGTAACAAGATGAGTGTTAAGGCAAGCGTGTGGAACAATCCGATTGAATATTATAACTGTTATGGAAATAGTGCGGTATTTGAACCGGTTGATATAACAAATGGAAATATACATTTTTGTTCTGCTGGTAATACTTCAAAGTCTGGCACCAAATATAGAACAATAGGATATAAAATGAGTGTAAAGGATGAGTGGGGAAATACTATCCAGACGATATATTTTCAACTTGGAGGTAGATATTTAAAATTGCAAGGGCAGACGCAATCATCGGGTAAAGAATATATGTTATATTCAATCGCCCTAACCCACATGAAGAAAAGATTTAACTCTCAGGCATTAGAAAAACTCAACTCCGGCAAATGCACCATAGTCCTCGACGCTTGTATGGTTGTCCGCAAAAATGGCGTCAACAAAGGAGGTATGAATGATGATGGCCCAACATGGGGAAAGGTATATGACACTTATTCAGGTATCTCGGGTGCAGCAGGATGGAGTGACAGTGCGCTTAATGCGCTTCATTCATACTACGGCAAAACTGTTAGTGGTCTGTTTCATGCGATTGAAGTTAAAAAGACAAGCGGAATCAGCAGCGTATCAGGTGGTGGTGTTTTTTGCTATGGCACAAAAATAACTATCAATGCTGCCTGTCTGGGAGGATATGATTTCATGAATTGGAACAATGACTGGACTAAAGTTTCGTCGTCATACTCATTTTACGTAAACTCAGGTGGTACATATACCGCGTATGCAAAGGCGGGCAGCATTTCTGTGTCGTTCTGGAGAAATACAGATGCCACAGATCAGGCGAAGATATCAAAGAGCTATATCTATGGTGGGAAAAATCAGACATTTCCATCAGTCGATTGGAAAAGATGCGGCTACAACATGATAGGATGGGGGAATAAGGCATCAGATAGTACGGCTGGATATTCTTTTAACAGTGGAGTATCAGACGGCTGGATTCTGGCAAATAGACCGTCTAAGAATATATATGCAGTATGGAAGGAAAATGAATATACTATAGAATACGATACCGGGGAAAAAGTAAAAGTAAAGTATACAGATAGTATAAAACTGCCAGAGCAAAATATGTGCATAGGATGGATACTAGGGGAAAGCTTTCCAGATATAAAATACACTCCGGGGCAGGACATAGCAGTTACAGATTTGTGCAGGCTGCTTGGGATAGAATATAACGACGGTGCAGTTATACCTATGTATGCATTGTGGGAGCATGAGCCTACGATCGAGGCAAATGATATGTTCTTTTCGACAAAACAGGCAAAAGAAAAAAAGATAACAGAAAGTCTGATTGGAAGTATGATATCTTCTACAGACGTGGAGGATGGAGTTATAGCATATGGGGATAATGGAAAAAATTATCTGATAGTCAAAAATTTTGATGCATCGCGGATAGAAAATGCCGGTGATAAGGATGTGATAGACATAGTGCTCGAGGCAAAGGACAGCTATGGAAATATCACGCAGAAGACGATTTCTATTACATTTACCGATACACAGATAAAAGACAGTACACAAAGTTTTGGAAAAATTAGATTTATCAGCAGCAAATATTATGGACAAAATAAAGCAGGAGGTCTCATGGAGAACTCCCGCTGGTTGAAAGATCCTGAATTTAATGCTCTTCTTCGGAAGGCTTTGGCAATTTGATATAAACCTTTTCGATACGGTTTTTATCAACTGACTCTATGCGTAGAAGAATATTGTCATCAGTGATAATTATTTCGTTTTTTTCTGGTAAATGATCGAGACGCTCGAGGCAGTAACCTCCAATTGTATCATAATCATTTGATTCGAGATGAAGACCTAGCTCATCGCTTACATCTTCAAGATTAGCAGAACCAAGAACTATAAATTCGTTGTCGCTTAGCTGTGTGATATCGTCCTGCTCATCAGCATCATATTCGTCACGGATCTCACCGACTATCTCTTCAAGAAGATCTTCTAATGTGATAAGTCCGGCTGTAACACCATACTCATCAAGAACTATAGCAAGTGAGATAGAAGACTGACGCATTTCAAGGAACAGATCAGCAGTGTTCTTGTGTTCGTATGTGAAGTATGGAGCGCGCATGATACTTCTGATAGTAAATTCGTCTGTATTATCAAGAAGCAGAAGATCTTTCATATTGATAATACCTATGACATTGTCCGTAGATTCCTCGTATACCGGCAGTCGCGTAAATTTGTCCTCGCGAAAGACGTCTAAAAGTTCGTCATAAGTGGCATCTACATGAACAAAAGTCATATCGATACGTGGAACCATGACTTCTTTTGCTTCGGCATCACCGAAATCAAATACGTTGTGTATCATGTCACGCTCTTCGTCTTCAATGACACCGGTCTCCTGGCCTACATCCACGATTGTGCGAAGTTCCTCTTCGGTCATGGCATGTTTTGCATCATCAGGTCTTACACCAAGAAGAAAGATAACACCCATTGATATCTTATTGATAATAAAGATAACAGGCGTGAGTATTGTCATGAGTACAGATATAATACCGGCAACAGCAAGTGCAATCTTGTCAGCATTTATGGTGGCTAATGTCTTAGGAGAAACTTCACCAAAAATAAGTATCAGGAATGTAAGTATTCCTGTTGCGATTCCCGCGCCCATGCTGCCAAAGAGCTTAAGGGCAAGGGAAGTTGCAATAGATGAAGCAGACAGATTGACTATATTGTTGCCTATGAGTATCGCGGAGAGCATCTTTGCAGAGTTTTCGGTTACTTTTAGAACTGTATCGGCTCTTTTATTGCCAGCTTCTGAAAGTGTTCTCATTCGTATTCGGTTTACAGTGGTAAGCGCTGTCTCTGATGAAGAAAAAAATGCAGAGAGAGCTAATAATAGTAATAAAATAATAAGTTGCGGTATCGAGTCCGTATCCAAATAATTCACCTCGTAATGTGTTTATAATAATTTTTAAAAGCTTTTGATCATCATATCGGCCTAGTTGCCGTCTGTGCTGTAGTTTGGAGCCTCTTTTGTGATATGAATATCATGTGGATGACTCTCTTTAAGAGATGCAGCAGAAATCTTAACAAACTGTCCATTCTCTTTAAGAGCTTCGATAGTCTTGCATCCACAGTAACCCATACCAGAACGGATACCACCGATAAGCTGGAATACAGTATCTTCAAGAGTTCCTTTGTATGCAACACGACCTTCAACTCCTTCAGGAACGAGCTTTTTAGCACCTTCCTGGAAGTAACGGTCTTTGCTTCCGTTTTCCATGGCAGCGATAGATCCCATACCACGGTATACTTTGTATTTTCTTCCCTGGAATAATTCAAATGTACCAGGAGCCTCATCGCAGCCTGCAAACATTGATCCCATCATACATACGTTTGCACCGGCAGCAAGAGCCTTTGTCATATCTCCTGAGTATTTGATACCACCATCAGCGATAACAGGGATGCCATACTCTTTAGCAACAGCGTAGCAGTCCATGATAGCTGAGATCTGTGGTACACCGATACCGGCAACGACACGTGTTGTACAGATAGATCCAGGTCCGATACCTACTTTTACAGCATCTGCACCAGCTTCGATAAGAGCCTTGGCAGCAGCACCAGTAGCGATATTTCCGGCAATTACCTGAAGATCAGGATAAGCAGTTTTTATTTTCTTTACTGCTTCAAGGATATTCTTTGAATGTCCGTGCGCTGAGTCAACAACGATAACGTCAACATGAGCTTTAACAAGAGCCTCTACACGCTCCATCATGTTTCCTGTGATACCAACACCGGCACCGCAGAGGAGACGTCCCTGATCGTCTTTTGCTGAAAGTGGATATTTGATCTGTTTTTCAATATCCTTTATAGTGATAAGACCTTTTAAGTTATTGTCCTTATCTACTATAGGAAGTTTCTCTTTTCTAGCTTTTGCAAGGATCTGCTTAGCTTCCTCAAGAGTGATTCCCTCAGGAGCTGTGATGAGATTTTCAGATGTCATTGACTCTTTGATCTTCTTTGTGAAGTCTGTCTCAAATTTAAGATCACGGTTTGTGATGATTCCGACAAGCTTTCCATTTTCTGTGATTGGCACACCCGAGATCTTGAATTTTGCCATCAGATCATCTGCATCCTGTAATGTATGGTCAGGAGAAAGATAAAATGGATCAGTAATAACGCCATTTTCTGAACGTTTTACCTTATCGACTTCATCTGCCTGCGCCTCAATAGACATATTTTTGTGAATGATTCCGATACCACCCTGTCTAGCCATTGCGATAGCCATTTTTGATTCTGTGACTGTGTCCATTGCAGCACTCATCATAGGAATATTAAGCACGATCTTTTTGGTCAGATGTGTCTGAAGCTCGATCATGTTCGGTGTTACCTCGGAATACTGTGGAACTAAGAGAACATCATCAAAAGTAATTCCTTCGCCGATAATAGTACCCATTATTAAAATCCTCTCTTTCTTATAATAATAAATTGTATATAATTGTGCAAAAGCAATGCACTAATAGTAATTTGTATGATGATAGCAAAATAATATGTGAGTGTCAAGAAGTTATAAGCTCGATTTGAAATAATTATATTATTTATTAGAAAATCTAATAGAAGTCTTTTGCATTAGAAGCAAATGTATGCTATATTTTAAAAGATGTGATATACAATATGTAAAACACAACTTATTAATTAATGATTAAAGCAATATGTTGATATGAAGGCATATTTCTTTAGTTAAAATATAGGAGACATAATATGGAATTTCGACCATGTATCGATATCCACAATGGAAAAGTCAAGCAGATTGTCGGAGGTTCCCTAAAGGACAAAGGAGATAGTGCAAAAGAGAATTTCGTTTCCACGCAGGATAGTAGATTTTATGCCAATATGTACAAAAAGTCCGGCATAAAAGGCGGACACATAATACTGCTCAATTCCGCGGATAGTAAATATTATGACGATACAAAAAAGCAGGCGCTTTTGGCACTTGGGGAGTATCCTAAAGGATTGCAGGTAGGAGGTGGCATTACAGCCGACAATGCCCGGGAATTTATTGATGCTCAAGCAGCAGCTGTTATCGTGACTTCATATGTGTTTAAGGATGGTAGGATCAACTATGACAATCTAAATAGACTTAGGGATACTGTTGGAAAAAACAACCTGGTGCTAGATCTGTCATGCCGCAAAAAAGATGGCTACTATTATATAGTTACTGACAGGTGGCAGAAGTTTACCAATGAGAAAGTAACAACTGAGCTTCTAGACGAGCTTTCAGAATATTGTATCGAATTTCTCATACATGCAGTAGATGTGGAAGGAAAAGTAAATGGCATTGAAAAAGAGCTTATAAGCCTTCTTGGAAACTGGGGTAAAATCCCTGTGACATATGCAGGCGGGGTGTCATCATTTGATGATCTGTATTGCATTAAGGAGCTTGGGAAAAATAATCTCAATGTGACTATAGGCAGTGCACTTGATCTGTTTGGCGGAACGATGGATTATAATAAAGTAATTGCATTTTGTAATGATTAGATTAAATATAAGAGCAAACAGTAACGACTGAAAATCAGGTAAGGAGAATATAAAAATGGCAAAGTACACAAAAAAGGATATAATCCGAATTGTAGACGAAGAAGATATAGAATTTATCCGTCTTCAGTTTACAGATATTTTTGGAACACTTAAAAATGTAGCTATCACATCCAGTCAGTTGGAGAAAGCACTCGACAATGAGTGTATGTTTGATGGATCTTCTATAGAAGGTTTTGTGCGCATAGAGGAGTCAGATATGTATCTTCATCCGGATTTAGATACATTTATGATCTTCCCATGGAGACCACAGCAGGGAAAAGTGGCAAGGATCATATGTGATGTGTATATGGCGGATGGCACACCTTTTGAAGGTGATCCTAGATATGTGCTTAAGCAGCAGATCAAAAAAGCAAAAGAAATGGGATATATATTTAATGTCGGACCAGAGTGTGAATTCTTCCTGTTTCATCTGGATGAAAACGGACAGCCGACTACCATATCACATGAGAGAGCAGGATATTTTGACCTTGGACCAAATGACCTTGGAGAGAATGCCAGAAGAGACATGGTACTTACACTCGAGGATATGGGCTTTGAGATTGAGGCATCACATCATGAAGTGGCACCGGCACAGCATGAGATCGACTTTAGATATGAGGAAGCTCTCAGAGCAGCTGACAATATCATGACATTTAAGCTTGCGATAAAGACTATTGCAAAGCGTCATGGTCTTTTTGCAAGTTTTATGCCAAAACCAAAATTCGGTGTGAGTGGCTCAGGAATGCATATCAATATGTCACTCTCCAAAGATGGAGTAAATATATTTGATAGCAAAGAGGATGAACTTGGACTTAGCGAGGAAGCATATTATTTCATCGGCGGCATCATGAAGCATATGAAAGGTATGACCGTCATAACCAATCCTATCGTAAATTCATACAAGAGATTTGTACCGGGATTTGAGGCTCCAATCTACATTACATGGTCAGCTACAAATAGAAGTCCTCTTATCAGAATACCGGCATCAAAAGGCGAGGGAAGAAGAGTGGAACTTAGAAATCCGGATCCTTCAGCCAATCCATATCTTGTGCTTGCTGTATGCCTTGCAGCAGGACTTGAGGGTATCAAGAATAAAATAAAACCTGATGCAGAACTTCGTGAAAATGTATTTGAACTTACAGAAGCAGATAAGGAAAGACTTGGAATAGAGGCACTTCCAGCTGATCTTCACGAGGCAGTTGATGAGCTTAGAAATGATGCATTTATAAGAGATGCTTTAGGAAAACATATTGCTGACAAATATATCGAGGCAAAAGAAGCAGAGTGGAAAGAATACAGATCAGCAATTACTCAGTGGGAAATAGATGAATATCTATACAAATTCTAATAGAGGGTGTAGCATACTGTGAATAATATTGTGATAGCATTTCCAAAAGCAGAAGTGGCCAAATCAATAAAAAAAATATTAGCGCAGAGCGGTTATTCAGTAACATCAGTTGTGACGACCGGAGCAGCGGCACTTTCGAGTATGAGTGGACTTGATATGGGTATAGTGATCTGTGGATACCGTTTCTCGGATATGATGTACCATGAAATCTACGAATATATGCCAAAAGAGTTTCAGATGCTCCTTATAGCATCGGCGTCAGGCATTCTCGAAAAAGACGTGGACAATCTGATATCGCTTTCATTGCCTCTAAAGGTTCACGAGTTATTGCAGACCGTTGAGATGATGGATTATACCATTACAAGAAGGCGCAAAAAGCTCAGGCAGAAGCCAAAAGTCAGATCAAAAGAGGATCAGGAGATGCTTGAACAGGCTAAAGGAGTCCTTATGGAGCGAAATGGATTTTCAGAGGAAGAGGCTCACCGTTACATGCAAAAAAGAAGTATGGACAATGGTACAGGATTAGTCGAGACAGCACAGATGATACTCAGCCTTATGACTGATATCTGATATCTGGTATCTGGTATCTGATAGTAAGTTTACAGTTACTGTTTGAACGCAAGTTTGACAATAAGCTGTCAAGCTATGCGCCATAGTGTCAATTATGAGGTGATTACAGCGCGTAATAGTCACTTGATAAAAAAAGATATTTACACTGATATGGTAAAGTGATAAATTAATAATAACTGCAGATATGAAAAGGAGAGAAAACATGTTTCAGATTAATGATAACTTTCAAAAATTACCTGGAAGCTACCTATTTAGTACAATAGCAAAAAAGGTTGCTGCTTATCAGGAGGCAAATCCTGATAAGGAAATAATCAGACTTGGAATCGGTGATGTAACACAGCCTCTTGCACCAGCCATCATTGATGCACTTCACAAAGCAGTCGATGAGATGGGCGATGCTGCTACATTCCACGGATATGCACCTGATCTTGGTTACGAGTTCCTAAGAAAAGCCATTGCAGACAATGACTACAAGGCAAGAGGATGCGATATAGCAGCAGATGAGATATTTGTATCAGACGGAGCAAAGAGCGATTCAGCAAATATTCAGGAGCTTTTTGCAGCAAAGAGCCGTATAGCAGTGACAGATCCGGTTTATCCTGTATATGTTGATTCAAATGTCATGGCAGGAAGAACTGGCACATATGATACAAAAACAGAGACATGGAGCGATGTAATCTACATGCCATCTACAGCAGAAAACGGATTCGTACCGGAGCTTCCAAAGGAAGTACCTGATATGATCTACCTTTGCCTTCCAAACAACCCTACAGGAACAACACTCACAAAGGATCAGTTACAGGTATGGGTTGATTATGCAAACAAAAATGGTTCAGTGATCATATTTGATGCGGCATATGAGGCATATATCAGCGAGGCAGATGTACCACATTCTATCTATGAGTGTGAGGGCGCAAGAACATGTGCCATCGAGCTGAGAAGTTTCTCAAAGAATGCTGGATTTACTGGAGTCCGCCTTGGATTTACAGTAGTTCCTAAAGATCTTATGTGCGGTGATGTATCACTTCACGCTATGTGGGCACGCCGTCACGGAACTAAATTCAACGGCGCACCATACATCGTGCAAAGAGCTGGTGAGGCTGTTTACTCAGAGGCAGGAAAGGCACAGCTTAAGGATCAGGTAGCTTACTACATGAACAATGCAAAGACAATAAAGACAGGTCTTGCAGAGGCTGGGTTTACTGTATACGGTGGTGTAAATGCTCCATATATCTGGCTTAAGACACCTGATAAGATGACATCATGGGAGTTCTTTGATTACCTTCTTGAGAATGCAAATGTAGTTGGAACACCAGGATCAGGATTTGGACCAAGCGGTGAAGGATACTTCAGACTGACTGCATTTGGTAACTATGAGAATACTGTAAAGGCACTTGAAAGAATTAAAACTTTATAAGATAGAATTGCAGAATTATAAAAAATATAATTAAAAGATGTACAGTTACAGAAAAACCGCAGATTTTGGGATTTTAGAAATCACAAAACCTGCGGTTTTTTGTGCAATTAAATTTAAAATTATGAATTTTTCTTAAATCCGGCTCTCTTGCGTAGTGTAGGATCAAGGATCTTCTTTCTGATACGAAGGCTTTCAGGTGTTACCTCAAGAAGCTCATCTGTATCGATGAAATCAATAGCCTGCTCAAGGCTTAAAATTCTAGGTGGAACGAGTGTGAGTGCCTCGTCAGCTGAAGATGAACGTGTGTTCGTAAGATGCTTTTTCTTACATACATTAAGCTCGATATCCTCTGCTTTTGAGCATTGTCCGATAACCATTCCTGAGTAAACTTTCTCACCAGGTCCGATAAAGAGTGTTCCTCTTTCCTGCGCTGAGAAAAGTCCATATGCTACAGATTCACCGGTCTCAAATGCGATAAGAGAACCTGTTGCACGGTATGCGATATCACCCTTGTATGGCTCGTATCCGTCAAACATAGTATTTAATATACCATTACCCTTTGTATCTGTCATAAACTCGCCACGGTATCCGATAAGACCACGTGATGGGATGTGGAACTCAAGTCTTGTATATCCACCAGCTATAGAACCCATGTTTCTAAGCTCACCCTTACGCTGCTGGAGTTTTGAGATAACAGCTCCTGTAAAATCGTCAGGTACATCGATGTAGGCAAGCTCCATTGGCTCAAGTTTTTTGCCGTTCTCATCATATTTGTAAAGAACCTCTGCCTTACTTACAGCAAATTCATATCCCTCACGACGCATGTTCTCGATAAGGACTGATAAGTGAAGCTCTCCACGTCCGGATACCTTAAAGGAATCAGCAGACTCTGTCTCCTCAACACGAAGTGAAACATCCGTATTAAGCTCGCGGAGAAGTCTGTCACGGATATGACGGCTTGTTACGTATTTTCCTTCCTGACCTGCAAGAGGACTGTCATTTACGATAAAGTTCATCGAAATAGTAGGCTCTGAAATTTTCTGGAATGGAATTGCCTCAGGGGCTTCAGGAGCACAGATTGTATCTCCGATGTGGATATCTGCAATACCTGAGATAGCTACGATAGAACCGATATTTGCCTCGGTTACATCTACTTTATTAAGTCCGTCAAACTCATAAAGCTTGCTGATACGGACTTTCTGGAGTTTGTCTGGATCGTGATGGTTTACAACAACTGCTTCCTGATTTACTTTGAGCTTACCGTTATCAACTTTACCGATTCCGATACGTCCAACGTACTCATTGTAATCAATAGTACTGATAAGAACCTGTGTGTTTGCATCAGGATCTCCTGTCGGAGCTGGAATGTAATTTACGATAGTCTCAAAAAGTGGTGTCATGTCTTTTTTCTCATCATCGAGATTGATCATGGCATAGCCATCTCTTGCTGATGCGAAAACGAATGGGCAGTCAAGCTGCTCATCTGATGCGTCAAGATCCATGAAAAGCTCTAATACTTCATCAATAACCTCGTCAGGTCTTGCCTCAGGACGGTCGATCTTGTTTACACATACGATAATAGGAAGATTTAAGGCGAGAGCCTTCATAACTACGAATTTAGTCTGAGGCATAACACCTTCGAAAGCGTCAACCACGAGGATAACGCCATTTACCATCTTAAGAACACGCTCTACCTCGCCACCAAAATCGGCATGGCCTGGTGTATCTATGATGTTAATTTTAATGTCCTTATACTGAATAGCTGTGTTCTTAGAGAGGATTGTGATACCTCTTTCACGCTCAATGTCGTTTGAATCCATTACACGTTCCTGAACTTCCTGATTGTCACGGAACACACCGCTTTGCTTAAGAAGCTCATCTACAAGTGTAGTTTTACCATGATCAACGTGGGCAATAATTGCAATATTACGAATATCGTCTCTTGTTGTTTTCATATTTTCCTTCTTTCTTTAATAAATAAAGCTAAGTTTGCAACTAATTTATTCTATCATAATTTTTCCAATGTGCAAGTTTTCATTTAAAGTTTTTAAAAAATTAAGTTAGAATGTATTGGATTTATCTACAATATTTGAGAAAATATACAGCATAAGTGACCATAAACTTGCAAAAAATATATTAGTGTGGTATTTTACTACAAACAAATTATTTCGGTCCGTTTAATGCAATATATTTACTCGACATTTATCAATTACATGGAGGCACGGATATTATGGAAAACAGTGCAGTGCAGATTTATTACGGTGAGGGACACGGCAAGACCGGTGTTGCAATAGGAAGCGCAATAACAGCTGCCTGTGAGGGAAAACAGGCTATTATAATCCAGTTTCTTAAAGGGAAGAACGAACAGGAATTTTTAGGTAGGCTTGAGCCGGAAGTTAAATTCTTTAATTTCTCAAGAGCAGGCATATTTTTTGAGGATCTTGATGAAGACAGCAGACAGGAAGAGATCATGAATATCAAAAATGGTTTCAACTATGCCAAAAAGGTAGTATCCACAGGAGCCGGGACGGTAGTAGTGCTAGATGAGATACTTGGCCTTTTAGACCTTCATCTGATTACAAGAGATGAGGTGGCAGAGCTTCTTGCGTCAAAGCCTGAGGATGTGACTGTTATCATGACAGGCCGTGTGCTTGATGACGGGATCAGGGACTTAGCCGATGAGATATACAATATCACACCTGAAAAATAATAGTTTTAAGTTCCACTATCGTATAAACTGTGGCAAATAATGAAACTGCAAGTTGACACAGAATAGCCATAGTGGTATGATTAGCACAAACAATAGATAAAAGGATAGAGGTCGCGCGACTTATCAGTACATCTTGGGATGCCGCAGAGGCAAAAGAACAGGATGGAAAGGAATAGCGCCGAAAGGATCGGTTTTCTGCAAAGCGGTTCTTGGGCATAAAGTTAAGAGCTTTATGACTGTCATCAGATTTGATGGGGAGCTATCGTGATTTTGATTCAAATGAGAGAATTGGGACCGGCTCCAAAGGCCGGTCCTTTTTAGCGAAAAACTGTTTTACAGCGGATAACAGTTACAGTAAACAACAATATATAAAAGGAGATATGATCATGGCAATTTTCAAAGGAGCAGGAGTAGCTATCGTTACACCAATGTATGATAATGAGGAGGTAAATTACGATAAGCTTGAGGAACTTATCAACATGCAGATAGACAATGGAACAGATGCTATCGTCATCGCTGGTACGACAGGTGAGAGCGCATGTCTTTCAATGGAGGAGCATGCTGATGTGATAAAAGCAGCAGTCGAGTTTACAAAGCACCGTGTACCTGTAGTAGCTGGAACAGGCTCAAATTGCACAAGAACAGCAGTACAGCTCTCACAGGAAGCAGAAGAATTCGGAGCTGATGGACTTCTTGTAGTTACACCATACTACAACAAAGCTACACAAGCCGGACTTTTCAATCACTATGCACAGATCGCAGATAGCACAAAATGTCCTATCATCATGTACAATGTGCCGGGACGTACAGGCTGCAATCTGCTTCCTGAGACAACAGCAAAGCTTTTTGCTGCAAAAGAAAATATCGTAGGATTAAAAGAGGCTACAGGCAATCTGGCACAGGCATCACAGACTATGTACCTGACAGATGGAAAGATCGATATGTACTCAGGTGAGGACGGACTTGTGCTTCCACTTATGTCTATCGGAGCTATCGGTGTGATCTCAGTATGGAGCAATGTAGCACCTGCAAAGGTACACGCACTCTGCGACAGCTTCTTCAAGGGCGATATCGAAACAGCACAGAAGCTTCAAAGAGAGGCACTTCCACTTGTTGATGCTCTTTTCTCAGAGGTAAATCCTATCCCAGTAAAGAAAGCATTAAACCTCATGGGACTCAATGTAGGACCACTCAGAAGCCCAATGTGTGAGATGGGTGAGGAGAATGCAAAGAAACTTGCAGCAGTTATGCAGGAGTACGGAATCAAGCTTGCTTAGTGCGAGGGTTAGAAAGGACAAGATACAAAATGACAAAAGTAATAATGAATGGTTGCAACGGAAAAATGGGACAGACTATCACAAATATCTGCAAATCTGATGCAGATGTTAAGATAGTGGCAGGAATAGATCTCTACGATGGGATCAAAAATGATTATCCAGTATTTTCCAGCATAGATAAATGTGATGTAGAGGCTGATGTGGTTATCGACTTTTCAAATGCAAAGGCTGTAGACAGTGTGCTTGATTACTGCGTGGACAAGCAGATCCCTGTTGTTTTATGTACTACAGGACTTTCAGATGAGCAGCTTGAGAAAGTTGAAGAGTGCTACAAAAAGGTAGCTGTCCTTAAATCAGCAAACATGTCACTCGGAGTAAATACACTTATGGCTCTCCTTAAGAAAGCCGCACAGGTATTTGCACCGGCAGGTTTTGACATGGAGATCGTAGAAAAACATCACAATTTAAAGCTTGATGCACCGTCTGGAACAGCTCTTGCACTTGCTGATTCCATGAACGAAGCACTCGGCAATGAGTATCATTATGTATACGACCGCAGTCAGGTAAGACAGCAGCGTGATCCAAAGGAAATCGGTATATCGGCAGTGCGTGGTGGAAATATCGTAGGAGAGCATGAGGTATTTTTCTGTGGACAGGATGAAGTCATAGAGTTTAAGCATACAGCTTACTCAAAAGCCGTATTTGCAAAGGGTGCAGTAGAAGCAGCCAAGTTCTTAAAAGGAAAAGCTGCCGGACATTACGATATGGCAGACGTTATTGCAGCAAAATAATTGATCTATAGCCGTATGCATTTGTTAAAGTACATGGACAATAGTCCTTGATTTAATTAAGCATAGGGATTATAGTATAGAAGTATTTAGAATAAATAGAAAACAGGGGAGCTGGCATTAAGCTGGCTGAGAGTAGACTGACAGCGTCTAGACCCGTAACCTGATTTGGATAATGCCAACGTAGGATAATATCGTAAGAAGAATGATTTTGAGCGGATATGCCTTTTTGGTGTATCCGCTCTATTTTTTTCATCACCTCAAACATCCCACGTTTTATATTTGTGTGATGCCGTCTGAGGTGAGCAGCGTGCGATTGTCGATAGCATAACTCGCTCCGATTGCTAATTTGTTGGCATCGGTTTTGGGCTCTTATGATTATTTATGTTCATTTTACAGTTGTACATTTGAGCCGTGGTGTTCGCCTGTGACATACGCTTGATCTATGACGTGTCGTGTGGGAGTTTCATGCCGTGCTCCAGCTTAAGGTTGCATGGGCGCGGACTCGTTCAAGCACGCTACATATCGAATTTATATAAAGTAAAAAGCGCGTTTGGAGCACCCATGCATAATAAACTTAGCTGGAGGCGGCATTTACTCCCACTAGACTAAGGAATCGTGAAAGCGTATGCCACAGACGTACACCGCGGTTCAACTGTACAACTGGCAAAATGTACACAAACCTTGAGCCCAAAATCGACGCCTAACAAATTTACGCAATCACAGCCAAATGTTATGCTATCGACAATCGCGTGGCTCCCACCAGGCGGCAACATCTTAAAGTAACACGTGGGACGTGTGAGGTGGTGAAAAAATACAACGGAGCAGATATGGATAAATATATAGAAAATCTCAGAACAAGAAGTCCGCTCATCCACAACATTACCAACATGGTTACAATAAATGATGTGGCAAATATAGAGCTGGCATGCGGAGCGCGCCCGATAATGGCGATGGCACCGCAGGAGGTGGAAGAAGTCACAGGCATATGTGATGGATTAAATTTGAATATAGGTACACCATCGGCTGAGCGTTTTGAGGCAATGCGCATAGCTGCCCTTACAGCGCAGAAAAAGGGCATACCGATAACACTTGATCTGGTAGGTGTCGGGGTAAGCCGTTTCAGGATGGATTTCGTGCAGAGCCTTTTATCAGATGTGAAAATCGATGTGATAAAGGGAAATCTTTCAGAAATCAAAGCTGTTATGGAACATGGACACTGTGAAGGCGGTGTGGAAGTGACAGATGAGGCTGATAAGGCATACATAATGGAGCTTGCAGGAGCTGTTGCGCAGAAGTTTGGCTGTGTTGCGGTGATAACCGGTGAGACAGACTATATTGCCGAAGTATCAGATTATGGAGAGTATGGCACAAATACATCATTTGATGGGAATATGCAGGTGTCAGGATCACGGTTCGTGGAAAAGTATAAGGCAGATAGTGTAACCGGTGGAAATCCGATGATGAAAAAGGTCACCGGAACAGGCTGTCAGCTTTCAGGCCTTATAAGCTCTTTCGTGGCAGCAAATCCAGAGGATAAATTTGGCGCGGCAAAGACGGCTCTACAGTGTATGAAGTGTGCCGGGGAGCTTGCGGCAGATGATATGTTTTGCAAAGAACCGGAAGCGGAACGAAAGGCTGGAAAGACAGCATCGGAAAGCGGCTATATTATGGGGAATGCCACGTACCGTGATCGGATAATAGATGCGATTTATAGGATATGTTGTGAGTCACATTAGTAAAGCATATAGAAATAAAGCATATAAAATTGAAACATGCAAATCAGCATATTTTTATACAAAATATGGATATTAAAAAAGCCAAAATGATAGAAATGAAAAGAGATGAAAGAAATGGATAGATCAGCATTAAAACTGTATGCGATCACAGACAGACAGTGGCTTCAAGGCGCAAAGCTGTCAGATCACGTAAGACTTGCCCTTGAGGGCGGAGCTTCAATGATACAGATACGTGATAAGGATGTTTTGCCGCATGCCGGCAGTGCAGAAAAAAACGAAGCCCTTGAGATAAAGCGCATATGTCATGAGTACAATGCACCGCTCATCATCAATGACAATGTGCAGTTCGCACTGGAAATAGATGCGGACGGAGTACATTTAGGACAAGATGACATGGATCCGCTAGAAGCGAGGAAACTGCTCGGACCTGACAAGATAATAGGTGTCACCGCAAAGACTGTAGAACAAGCAAAAATAGCTAAGAGTAAAGGTGCAGATTACTTAGGATCTGGCGCGGTATTTGGTTCTACCACAAAACTTGATGCAAAGCCTATGACAAAGGCACTTTTAAAAGAGATAACTGCATCAGTGGATATCCCGGTAGTTGCTATTGGTGGAATAAATGCAGATAACGCTGGTTCACTTGCGGGTACGGGAATAGCCGGAATAGCTGTTGTAGGTGGCATATTCGCAAGCGATGATATAAAACAGGCTGCTAAGAAACTGTCACATATATGTGATGAACTTGTAGATTGATAGCTTGTAACTATTCAGTACAGAAATATGCGGTACCGCATATTTCGTAAGAAAAAGTATA
>CAVICC010000007.1:0-60259 GCA_963641405.1 bacterium
GGACTTCATATTTCTATAGTCGGCATGGCATTTTACAAGCTGCTTAGAAAGAAAAAAGTTGGCTTTACCGGTGCATTTGTCTGTTCTGCTGTGCTTATATTGTCTTATGCCTGCATGACTGGAAATGCGGTATCTACGCAGCGGGCTGTGGGCATGTTTATGCTTACAATGATAGCTGCGATACTTGGACGTACAGGTGATATGCTCAATTCACTGGGCATCATGGTGCTTTACATATTGTGGAACAATCCGTTTTTGCTTAAATATTCGGGATTTGTATTCTCGGTTGGAGCGATACTATCGATAGGGATAGTGGTGCCACTTATGACTGCGAAAAAGAAAAGCCGGTTTTGGGCATCTGTAGCGATACAGCTTCCTATGCTTCCAGTTGTAGCACTTAATTATTATGAGATACCGGTATATGCAGTGTTTGTAAATCTTATAGTCATACCGCTTCTTCCGGTTATATTTATATCGGGACTTCTGGCAGCGATACTTGTTGGTCTTTTTGGCGCTATGGCTATTATCATAGGCAAAATAGCAATATTTCCAGCATATATTCTGCTTGCAATTTATGAGTGGCTGTGCCAGGCGGTAGTAAAGCTTCCGGGGGCAACACAGATCACTGGATATCCGTCGTGGAGCAGGCTTGTTATTTTTTATGTCATACTTATGATTTTTCTTATTGTTTTTCTAAAACTGCTTAAGAAAAAGAATGAAAATATGCTAAAATGGGACCTGATGCGGATAGCGTGCACTGGGCTGCTTTTAGGTGTTCTTTTGTATAGTCCGGCTCGTGTCGCAGAACTTGATATACTTGACGTAGGGCAGGGCGATGGAATATTTTATCGTTTTTCAACCGGGACTACTATATTTATAGATGGCGGCAGCACGGATAAGAAAAATCTGGGCGAAAATGTTATACTGCCATTTCTAAAGTACAATGGAATAAAACATATATCATACTGGTTTATCTCACATGCAGATCAGGATCATATCAGCGGTATCACTGAGGTTATAGAAAACGGTTATGAGATTGACAACATAGTAGCTGCAAAGGCAGCTGTGGGAGATGAGCCATTAGATGAACTTATGAACATTGCTTCACAGGCAAGTATTAATGTGTGCTATATGTCTGCGGGGGATATTATAATGCTATCGACAGTAAATGATGATAGCGATAAAAAACAGATAACCTGTCTTTATCCCAAAGGGGATGACGCATCTGAGGATCGAAATGACAGGAGTCTTGTATTAAAAATTGAGGATAAGGATTTTTCGGGGATTTTTGCGGGAGACATTCCCTCAGAGGTGGAACAGGAGCTTGTAAAGCGATATGGAACCAGCCTGGATGTGGATTTTTATAAGTCAGATCATCATGGATCAAAATATTCTAATTCGTCTGAGTGGATAGCTGTCCTAAGTCCTAAATGGACTGTTATATCGTGTGCCGTACAAAACAGGTACGGACATCCGGCATACGAGGCTATAGAAAGAATAAAAGATAGTAAAAGCCGCATATTCTATACTATGGATAGCGGTCAGATCAAATACAAAGAGAGTGCTATATATGAAAACAATAGACAATGATATTAAAGCGCATGATTTTAAAAAAGTATATCTGTTGTATGGACAGGAGAGATACCTTATAAAACAGTATAGAGATAAGCTTGTAAAGGCCATGGTTAACGAGGGCGATACTATGAATTTTTCCTCTTTTGAAGGGGATGGTATTAACCAAAAGGAAATCATTGACTTAGCAGAGACATTGCCTTTTTTTGCAGATAAAAGAGTAATACTGATAGAAGATGCTGGGATTTTTAAAAAGAATGGTGATGAGCTGGGTGAATATCTGACGTCATCACCTGATACGACACATTTTATATTTGTTGAAGAAAGCGTGGATAAACGCTCTAAACTATACAAGGCTGCTGCAAAGTGTGGCAATCCGGTAGAATTTAAGGAGCAAACGGATGAAACACTTGCCAGATGGATTAGTATGCGTCTTCGAAAAGAAAAAAAAGGAATGAGTCAGGCGGCCTATAATCTTTTTATAAGCAAGACGGGTACTGATATGGAAAATATAGACAAGGAACTCGAAAAACTTATATGTTATTGTTTGAATAAAGATGCCATTGAGACCTTTGATGTCGAGGCTGTGACAACTGAACAGACCACAAGCAAGGTGTTTGAGATGGTAGATGCAATAGCATCACATAAGCAGAGGCATGCGCTTGATCTGTACTATGATCTTCTTGCACTGAAAGAGCCACCTATGCGTATCATGTATCTGATATCAAGACAATTCCAGATCCTGATGACAGTGAAAGCTATGACAAATCGTGGTTTTGGTAATAAAGATATTGCCTCTAAGGCTGGCTGCCCTGAGTGGGCGGTTCGAAAATATCAGTCGCAGTGCAAGGCATATTCACTTGATGAGTTAAAATGTGCTGTAAAGGACGGAGTATCATATGAGGAAGCGGTAAAGACCGGACAGATGAATGATCAGATGGCGGTGGAGCTCTTTATAGTACGGTATTCAGCAACAAAAAACCCATCGGCATGACGGTACCGATGGGTTTTATTAATTCATATCTATTAAGCTAATCCGTTAACAAGTTTGCTTAAACGAGAAACTTTTCTAGCTGCGTTGTTCTTGTGGTAGATACCCTTTGAACATGCGCTTGAAATAGAAGATGTTGCATCCTTTAATGCAACCTCAGCAGCAGCCTTATCGTTTGCAGCTACAGCAGCCTCGACTTTTTTGATTGCTGTCTTAACTCCTGATTTGATTGCTTTATTTCTTGCAGCTTTAGTCTCATTTACTAAAATTCTTTTCTTTGCTGATTTAATGTTAGCCAACTCGTACACCTCCAAATTTTAAATTTATTGTATGCCAAAACAGACACGGACGCTTTGGCACGAACATACTAGAATATAATATGTCAACCTAGGCCAGCTGTCAATACATAATTTAAAAAAATAACAAAAAATTATATTGGTTTTAAATGTGCATGCGTACTTCGCTTATATTTCGACATATAATATATAGATATATATAATTAGATAAAATGTTAAAAAAGGACAAATGGCCTTTTTTATGCATGTGAAACATTATAGACTAGGACTATATATGGGATATGTCATGTTTAGAATATTTGTTTACCTGTTTTTTATAAAAATAGATACAGGTAAACTTAATTAATACAGGAAAAAGATATATTACTGGCAGAGTGGGTGAGAATTATGGTAGATTATACAGAAGGTTCTGGAAAACAATATCATACAGGTGTAGGTGTTGGAGACGTAGGTAGATATGTAATTTTGCCTGGGGATCCTAAGCGTTGCAAAAAAATAGCAGCCCATTTTGATGATCCTATACTTGTGGCAGACAGCCGTGAGTATGTTACATATACAGGTACACTCGACGGGATAAAGGTCAGTGTGACATCAACAGGCATAGGTGGACCATCGGCAGCGATAGCCATAGATGAGTTATCAAAGTGTGGTGCAGATACATTTATCAGGGTAGGTACCTGTGGTGGCATGCAGGAGGATGTATGCGGAGGCGATATAGTTATAGCAAATGGTGCTATCCGTATGGAGGGCACAAGCCGTGAGTTTGCTCCGATAGAATATCCAGCAGTGCCTGATGTGACAGTTATGAACGCACTGATAGATGCATCAAAAGATCTAAAGAGTATATATCATGTCGGTGTTGTACAATGTAAGGATTCATTTTTTGGACAACATGAGCCGGAGATTATGCCGGTTAGCTACGAACTTACAGACAAATGGCAGGCATGGCTTAGAATGGGATGTCTCGCATCTGAAATGGAGTCGGCTGCACTCTTTATAGCAGGGAGTTTTTTAAAAGTCCGTGTGGGTTCATGTTTCCTCGTAGTAGCCAATCAGGAACGTGCCAAAAAAGGACTTTCTAATAAGCAGGCACATGATACAGAACTTGCTATAGTTACAGCAGTAGAGGCAATACGTAGACTCATAAAACAGGATGCAAAATAGCATAACAGCATAGGTGATATCAACCGGTAATAGTGCCGGATGATCATAAATTATATGGCGAAAGCCGAAGGAAAAGGAGAACAATATGAAAAAGAAACTTTTGGCAGCAGTTCTTACTGCATCAATGGCTCTCTCAATGGTTGCATGTGGCTCAGGCAGCTCAAATGATGGAACCGAAAAAGGCTCATCATCAGACGCATCAGATTTCAAAGTTGGAATCGTTCTTGATGTAGGTGGTGTAAATGATGGTTCTTTCAACCAGACATCATGGGAAGGACTTGAGAAAGCTGAGAAAGATCTTGGAATCCAGGCTTCTTACCTCGAGTCAGATACAGATGCTGATTATGCATCTAATATCGAGACATTCATGGATGATGATTGTGACCTTATCATCTGCGTTGGTTACATGCTTGCAGATGCTATGAAAGAGGCAGCTGAAGAGAATCCAGATCAGAAATTTGCCATCATCGATGATTCAACAATCGATCTTGACAATGTTGCATGTCTTATGTTCGAGCAGGAACAGGCTTCTTACTTAGTAGGATATGTTGCTGGTCTTATGACAAAGACAAATAATGTAGGTTTCGTACTTGGTATGTCAAATGAGACAATGAACCAGTTCGGATATGGTTACTATGCAGGAGCAATCGATGCAAATCCTGACGTTACAGTACAGGGAATGAATGCTAACAGCTTCGCAGATGCAGCTACTGGAAAGGCTGATGCTAACTCAATGATCACAAATGGTGCAGATGTAATCTTCCATGCAGCAGGTGGTACAGGACTTGGTGTTATCGAGGCTTGCCAGGAGGCTGGTGTCTACGCTATCGGTGTTGACTCTGACCAGTCAAGCATCGCACCAGAGACAATTATCACTTCAGCTATGAAGAGAGTTGACTCAGCTGTTTATGACATCGTAGAAAAGACTATGAATGATGAATTCCAGAGCGGTATCATCACATATGATCTTGCAAGTGAAGGTGTAGATATTGCACCAACACAGGATCTTCTTACAGATGATGTAATTGCAAAAGTAGATGAAGTAAAACAGAAAATCATCGACGGAGAAATTACTGTTCCAAAGACACAGAAAGATTTCGAAGCAAAATATGGTGATGTATACGATTTAGATTAATCAGATCATTATGTATTAATCATTACCCCGCACGTATACCGTGCGGGGTTTTTTAGGGAGGATAAGGATATGCGTGATATATCAATGGAACGTGTAAATGAAACAAGGACACAGATACTTGATACAATAAAAAGCCCGGTATTAACTCACGAGCAGAAAGTGACAAATATGGCTAATCTGGCGGATTCATTGTTGGAGGTGCTAGATCTCCCAGAAGGACTTGATGAGCTTTTAAATGTTACAGGAGATGAGAAATGCATCTGTGATTTGTTTGAGGGACACGCACCTGTAAGACCACGGTATATTGTGCCTGATTATGCTAAATTTTTGCGCGAGGGAAGCGAATTTTTGCAGCTTCCGGCTCCAAAAGATCTCTATGAGGCAGTTGACAGCTTGCTTATATTTTATAAGCATGTGCCATCTGTCACAAACTATCCGGTTTATCTTGGACAGCTTGATGATCTTTTAGAACCATATATGGATACAGTGACAAACGAAGAAGCAAAGAAGATTATAAAAATGTTTTTGCGTCATATAGACAGAACTGTGCTTGATTCTTTTGCCCATGCTGATATCGGTCCAAAGGATACAAGGGCCGGTCGTATCATTATGGAGGCAGAAAGCGAGCTTGAGGATGCAGTCCCAAATATATCCATGAAATATGACGAAGATCTGACCAGTGATGAGTATGCAGTAAAGGCAGTAGAGTGTGCACTTAAATGTGCCAAGCCAAGCTTTGCCAATCACAAGATGTTTAAAAAAGAATTCGGTGACGACTACGTGCTTGCAAGCTGTTACAATGGTTTGGCACTCGGTGGTGGCTCATACACACTTTGTCGTCTGATACTTGGCGGCATCGCAAGAAAATCCAAGAATATAGCAGATTTTAAAGAAAATAAGCTTCCATATGTCATGGATATAATGGCCAGATATATGGATGTACGTATCAAATTTGAGGTCGAGGAGAGTGGTTTCTTTGAGAATAACTTCCTTGCAAAAGAGGGCTTCATACATAGAGACAGATTTACAGCTATGTTTGGACTTGTTGGACTGGCAGATGCAGTAAATATTCTTTTTGAAAAAGAGGGGAAAAATGGCAGATTCGGAAGTAATGAGGTTGCCACCCAGCTTGGTGTTGAGATCATGGAGATCATAAATAATTTCAATAATAATCATCATAATGATTACTGTGAGTACACGGATGGGCATTTCCTGCTTCATGCTCAGGTTGGCATAGCTGAGGATATAAATATCACACCGGGTACACGTATTCCAATCGGAGAGGAGCCGGAGGAGCTTATAGATCAACTGAGTGTTTTGAGCAAATTCCACAAGTACTTTCCGTCGGGAACTGGAGATATTTTCCCAATTGATATGACAGTACATAGAAATCCTGAGTATGTGCTTGACATCATAAAAGGATCATTCAAAAAAAATTTAAGATACCTCTCATTTTACTCAAGTAACAGCGATGTTATAAGAGTGACAGGATATCTTGTAAAGCGTTCGGAGTTAGAAAAACTAGACAAAGGTTCGGCTGTACTTCAGGATACAACAGCACTCGGTCTCGGCGCGTCAAAGAATGGACATATATTAGAGCGTAAGGTAAGATAGATTTATGGAGAGCAAAGCTATGGAGCGGGTTGTTGTAAACAGGATAATACCGTTTAGCAGTGTGGACGGTCCGGGAAACCGTACTGCTGTATTTTTACAGGGCTGCAATATCAATTGCAAATACTGTCACAATCCAGAGACAAGAGGAATGTGTGTAAACTGCGGTGAATGTGTAGATAAATGTCCTGTCAAAGCACTTTCATTTGTGGATGGAAAAGTAATATTTGACAGTGCAATGTGCATACAGTGTGACACATGTATACACACATGCCGGCATGACAGTTCTCCCCGTACGAGCCTGATGGATGCTATGCAGGTATATGAAATGGTAAAAAAGCAGGTGCCTTTTATAAGGGGAATTACGGTATCAGGAGGTGAGTGTATGCTCCATCCAAAGTTTTTGACAGAACTTTTTACGCTTGCAAAAGCAGATGGATTAGGTACACTTATAGATAGCAATGGTACTATAGATTTTACAGATCAGCTGGATTTACTTGATGTATCTGATGGAGTCATGCTCGATATAAAAGCATTTTCCACAGAAGAACATAAAAAAATTACAGGTTTTGGCAATGAAATTGTATTAAAAAATGCACAAATTTTGTCGAAGTATGGTAAACTATATGAGGTAAGGGCTGTTATAGTCCCCACATTGTATAATACAGAGCAAAGCATTATACATATGGCAGAGTTTTTAAAGCCTTTGTATGAACAAAATAAGTTTCGTATCAAGATCATAGCATATAGACCGATGGGCGTAAGGGGAGAATTTTCCCATTATCCTGTTCCCAGTCGGGAATATCTTGAGCATCTTGCGGAAATATTAAGAGAGTATGGGTTTAATGACCTGATAATTATTTAAGAAGGAGGTACCTAAGTTGGAGAGAGTAAGTCATATGGATCCAAATACAGTGGCAGTCGAAATGCGTGACATAGTCAAGAAATTCGGTGATTTCACTGCAAATGACCATATTAATCTTCTGGTACACAAAGGAGAGGTACATGCCATCCTCGGAGAGAATGGTGCAGGAAAAAGTACACTTATGAATGTACTCTATGGTCTTTATCGTCCGACAAGCGGACAGATATTTATTGAAGGAAAAGAGGTTTCGATGACCGGACCAAAGCATGCCATAGAGCTTGGCATTGGTATGGTACATCAGCACTTCATGCTAATTCAGCCATTTACAGTTACAGAGAATATCATTCTTGGAGTGGAGCCTAGAAAGGGTATCATGGTTGATACAAAATCAGCCAGACAGAAGGTTATAGAGCTTTCTGAAAAATACGGTATGAAAGTGGATCCTGATGCAAAGATTGAGGATATATCAGTCGGTATGCAGCAGAGAGTCGAGATACTTAAGGTCCTCTACAGAGGTGCCAATACACTTATCCTCGATGAGCCTACGGCATCGCTTACACCGCAGGAAATAGAAGAACTTATGGAAATTATAAGTAATCTTACAGCCGATGGAAAGAGCGTGATCCTCATTACACACAAGTTAAAGGAGATTACAGCTTCTTCAGACAACTGTACGATCATACGTGCCGGAAAATACATCCAGACAGTAAAAGTTGGAGATGTTGACGAAAACGAGCTTGCAGCAATGATGGTAGGCCGTGATGTAAACTTTAAGACTCCTAAAAAAGATAAAAAGCCTGGCAATATCGCTATAGAGATAAAGGATCTTCATGCAAAGGATTACAGAGGTGTTGAGATATTAAAGGGATTAAACCTTAATGTAAGAAGCGGTGAAATCGTTGGACTTGCCGGTGTAGACGGCAATGGCCAGACAGAGCTTGTAGAGATACTTACAGGGCTTAGAAAGGCAGAGTCGGGATCAGTTAAAATGCTTGGCAAGGATGTACTCAATAAAAAGCCGAAGGATATATTTGACAGTGGTATCTCAAGTATCCCGGCAGACAGACAAAGATATGGTCTAGTACTTGATTTTTCTATTGAAGACAATCTTATATCACAGCATTTTGAGGAGACACCTTTCTCAAAGAATAAGATATTAAACAGAAAAGAAATAAGAAAACATGCCACAGAGCTTATGGACAAGTTCGATATCAGACCGCGTGGAGCTGAGGGCAAGCCGGCAGGCACACTTTCGGGTGGAAACCAGCAGAAAGTTATTATTGCAAGAGAGGTGACAAACGACAAAGAACTTCTTATCGCAGTAAACCCTACACGTGGACTAGATGTAGGAGCTATCGAGTTTGTACACAAATATATCGTTGAGCAAAGAGATAAGGGAAGGGCAGTGCTTCTCGTATCATTTGAGCTTGATGAGATCATGAATCTCTCAGATCGTATCGAGGTTATATTTGATGGTCAGATAACCGGAAGTGTTTCGGGCAAGGAAGCCGATGAAAAAGAACTTGGATTTATGATGGCAGGAGGTAAGAAGAATGAAAACTAAAAAGAAGAGTATTCTTGAGTGTAATGTTCTCTATACGATCATTGCCATTATAGTTGGTTTTATTATTGGAGCTATTTTCCTTGCTTCAGCAGGAATAAGCGTAAGTGAAGCATACGGAAAGTTATTAGACAGTGTATTTGGAAAGCCAAAGAATCTTATCTGGACACTTGTATATGCAAGTCCTCTTATTTTCACCGGTCTTTCAGTTGCATTCTCATTTAGGACTGGTGTATTCAATATCGGTGCTGAAGGACAGTTTGTTGTCGGTGTGCTTGCTGCTACAGTAGTAGGAATTTTGGTAAAAGCACCAGCATTCATACATATTCCACTGTGTCTTATATGTGCGGCAGCAGCAGGAGCATTATGGTCATGGATAGTTGGTATAATGAAAGTAAAAAGAGGAATCCATGAAGTGCTTTCATTTATCATGTTCAACTGGATAGCATTTTACCTTTCAAACTATGTTGTAAATCTTTCGGCTATCAAAAGAAGCAGTGGTGGAGAGGCATCAAAGGATGTTGCTGATACTGCAAGAATTCTTTTGCCGCAGAGCATAAGAAGTGCACTCGGATGCAGATCAGCAAATGCAGGATTTATAATTGCGGTAGTAGCAGCGATATTTATCTGGATACTTATCGAAAAAACAACACTCGGATACAAATTAAAAGCAGTTGGTTTTAATAATGATGCTGCAAGATTTGCCGGAATCAATTCAGACAAGTCAGTTCTTACTGCGTTAAGCATTTCTGGAGCACTTGCAGGACTTGGAGGAGCTGTGCAGATTCTTGGCATGAGCGGACGTCTCAGCCAGTATGCAGGTCAGGAAGGTTTTGGTTTCCAGGGTATTACAGTTGCTCTTATAGCAGGATCAAATCCTCTTGGATGTATACTTTCGGGTATATTCTACGGAGCTATGAAATATGGCGGCTCAAAGCTTACAATGGTCAATGCACCGTCAGAAGTAATCGATATAATAATGGGATGCGTAATCATCATTATTGCCATCTCACATGTATTTAAAAAGCTTCTTCTCGAGGGAAGAGCAAAAAAGGAGGCAAAGTAGATGGATACATTAATTCAGGATTTAGGTATTTTAATTAACGCAACGCTTATTGCGACACCTCCTTTGCTGCTTGCCGCTTTAGGCTCATGCTTTTCAGAGCGCAGTGGAGTGGTAAATATCGGTATCGAAGGAATGATGACTATCGGTGCATTCTGCGGAGCCGTAGTTGCACATTTTACAGGAAATGGATGGATTGGTTTTGTATGTGGTGGTTTGGCAGGCGCTGTTCTTGCACTGCTTCATGCATTTATATGTATACACTTGCAGGCAGATCAGACAATTGCCGGTACAGCGATCAATTTCCTTGGACCTGGACTTGCACTTTTTATTTGCAAAGCTATGTTTGATAATTCATCAGAGACTCCATCGCTTTCGCCAAGTGAGAAGCTTCCAAAGCTTTTTGATGGAGTATTTAAATCAGGTTCATTTGGATATAACGTATTAAATGTATATTCAGTAGCTTATCTGGTATTTGTATTTGCTATTATATGCTGGTTTATTTTCTACAAGACCAGATTTGGAACACATCTGCGCGCTTGTGGAGAGCACCCGGAGGCATGTGAGTCTCTTGGTATCAATGTATATGCTGTAAGATATGCCAGCGTCATTATATCAGGTTTTATGGCAGGACTTGGCGGAGCATTCGCCACACTTGCAACTGTCAGTCATTTCAGACCTACCGTAATCGTTGGACAGGGATTTATCGCTATAGCAGCAGTTATCTTCGGTAAATTTTCTCCAGGAGGAGCTACACTTGCTTGTCTGTTATTCGGACTTTGCAGTGGTATCAAATCACTTGCAAGTATGGGAAATACAGTTTCACCAAACCTGATCTCTATGATCCCATACATTGTTACAATACTTGCTCTTGTACTTTTCGTTGGTCGTGCAAAAGCACCGGCAGCAAATGGTAAAATATTTACGAAAGCCAGGTAGCTTAAATATTTATATATTTATAAAAATTATCAGATGGGGATTTATATGGAATACAAAGATTTAATGGCAGAGGCACAAAAAGCCAGAAAAATGGCATATACCCCTTATTCACATTTTAATGTGGGGGCTGCACTTCTTGCAGCAAATGGAAAGGTCTATACTGGCTGCAATATCGAAAATGCAGCATATACTCCGAGTAACTGTGCTGAGAGAACCGCATTTTTTAAGGCGGTTTCAGAGGGGGTACTCGAGTTTGAGGCTATTGCGATAGTTGGCGGTCCGGCCTCAGCCGACAAATTAAACGTTTGCGCACCATGTGGTGTGTGTAGACAGGTTATGATGGAATTTTGTGATCCAAAAACCTTTAAAGTCATACTTGGAAAGAGTAGTAATGACTATAAAGTTTATACTCTTGAGGAGATACTTCCGCTTGGGTTTGGACCAAAGGATTTAGAAGAGGATTAGGAGGATAATAAATTGAATATTCAGGATATTTTAAGCATCTGCGATCACACGCTTTTGCTTCAGACTGCTACATGGGCAGAAGTGCAGCAGATCTGCGATGATGCGATGAAATACAATACAGCATCTGTATGTATTCCACCATGCTATGTAAAGCAGGCGGCTGACTATATGCAGGGAAAGATCAAAGTGTGTACCGTTATCGGTTTCCCAAACGGAAACTGCACTACAGCCACAAAGGTATTCGAGACAAAGGATGCAGTGGCAAACGGAGCAGATGAGATCGATATGGTCATCAATGTTGGGTGGCTTAAGGCAAAGCAGTATGATCTTGTGCTTGATGAGATAAAGCAGATAAAAGCTGCATGCGATGGCAGGATTTTAAAAGTCATCATCGAAACATGTCTTCTTACAGAGGAAGAGAAGATAAAGATGTGCGAGATCGTTACAGAGTCAGGAGCTGACTTTATCAAGACATCTACAGGTTTTTCTACAGCAGGAGCTACTTTTGATGATATCGCACTCTTTGCCAAGCACGTTGGAGAAGGAGTACAGATCAAAGCAGCAGGTGGTATCTCATCTATTGAGGATGCTGAAAAATTCATGGAGCTTGGAGCCAACAGACTTGGCACAAGCCGTATAGTAAAGATCGTTAAAAACAATAACTAATACACAGTCGCGCCGCAGCAATGCGGCGTGAACTACTCTATAGGATCATACAGGAGGTTTTTATGGGTAAAAAATATAACAGAGTATTCGTAGTAGTGCTTGATTCAATGGGAATCGGAGCTATGGCAGATTCAGAAAAATTCGGAGATATCGGAGTGGATACACTCGGCCATATCTCACAGACAGTAGATGAGTTTAACATACCTAATCTTCAAAAACTTGGTCTTGCCAATCTTAAGGCATTAAAGCAGGTTTCATCGGTGGAGAAACCACAGGGATATTATATGGCACTCAATGAGGCAAGTAACGGCAAGGATACCATGACCGGACACTGGGAGATGATGGGAATCCACACTACAAAGCCGTTTATCACATTTACAGAGACCGGTTTTCCGGATGAGCTTATAAAGCTTTTGGAGGAAAAATGCGGCAGACAGATTATAGGAAATAAATCAGCCAGCGGAACAGAGATACTTGATGAGCTGGGTGAGCAGGAGATAAATGATGGCAAGCTTATCGTGTATACATCAGCAGACTCTGTGCTTCAGATCTGTGGAAATGAAGAGACGATGGGGCTTGACAATCTCTACAGATATTGTGAGATAGCAAGAGAGCTTACAATGCGTGATGAGTGGAGAGTAGGAAGAGTAATAGCAAGACCCTATGTGGGCAAAAAGAAGGGTGAGTTTAAGCGAACAAGCAACAGACATGACTACGCACTTAAGCCTACAGGAAAAACTGCACTTGACGCATTAAAGGATGCCGGCTATGATGTGATTTCTGTCGGCAAGATAAATGATATTTTTGTCGGAGAGGGTATCACGGAGAATAATCATTCTAACAGCAGTGTACACGGTATGGAGCAGACTATCGATATTGCAAAACGTGATTTTAGTGGTCTTTGCTTTACAAATCTCGTAGACTTTGATGCACTATGGGGACACAGAAGAAACCCTGTAGGCTATGCCGAGGAAATCGAGAGATTCGATGTAAAGCTCGGTGAAATGCTTAAAGTGTTAAAAGATGATGATCTTCTTATGATCACGGCAGATCATGGCAACGATCCAACATACACGGGAACGGATCACACAAGGGAGCAGGTACCGCTTATCATGTACTCTTCGTCAATGAAATCAGACGGAAGGATTGACACAGAGGATACGTTTGCGGTAATCGGAGCAACAATAGCAGACAACTTTGATGTGAAGATGCCTGAGGGCACGATAGGACACTCGATCCTTGACAAATTAAACTAGAATAAAAACAGATACTATTAGCAGCAACAACAGTTGCATACAGGAGAAAAAGATGGCAGTAGGTGACAGCATAAATGCGATAATGCAAAAATCTGAATACCTGAGGGAATATTTAAAAAACGCACCGTATTGGCTTGTAGAGTCACTCGTTGTAGTAAAAAAACCAAAGGGAGCGATGATTGTTGAAGAAAATACAAAAGCTGATACAGTATATTTTCTTGTAGACGGAACGGTTAGAGCTATAGACTACAGGATAAAAGGTTTTGAATACGATTATATGTGGTTTTACCCAATTGAAGTATTTGGTGCCATGGAGCTTTTTTTTGAAAAAGCACAATACATGACAACGCTAAAAGCTGTCACTGATACTACATTTTTGGTGCTATCAAGAGAACAGTACAAAAGATGGGTGTGGAACGACAACAATGCCCTCAGGATGGAATTTAAATCCATGGGAAAGTATCTTCTTGACCAAAACCGCATCACGCGTGTGCAGCTTTTTTTGCAAGGTATGGATAGATTACTGTATATTTTTATGTTGGAGTATGAAGCAAGAGCCACAGGTACGGAGCTTGTCATTTCTGCAGGTAGACAGGATATTGCAGAAAGATGCGGGCTTAGCATAAAAACAGTCAACCGCTCAATAAAAAAGATACTTGAGGATGGTTTTATTTCAAAAAACGGAAGAAAAATCTTGATTTCGAAAGAGCAGTATCATAAGATTAAAACATATCTTGATTCCATCGTGGATCAATCGTTATAGGAGGAAATATGTCAATAGACCAGAGCAAAATCCGCAATTTCTGTATAATTGCCCATATTGATCATGGAAAATCTACACTCGCGGACCGTATCATAGAGAAAACAGGCACACTCACAAGCCGCGAGATGCAGGCACAAGTGCTTGACAACATGGAGCTTGAGAGAGAGCGTGGAATCACGATCAAATCTCAGGCTGTTCGTATTATCTACAAAGCAAATGATGGTGAAGAATATATTTTTAACCTTATAGATACACCCGGACACGTTGATTTTAACTACGAGGTATCACGAAGTCTGGCAGCCTGTGACGGTGCCATACTTGTAGTGGATGCTGCACAGGGAGTGGAGGCGCAGACACTTGCCAATGTATATCTGGCACTCGATCATGACCTCGATGTATTCCCTGTCATAAACAAGATAGATCTGCCGAGCGCAAGACCTGATGAGATAGCGCAGGAGATAGAGGATGTCATCGGAATAGAGGCTATGGATGCGCCAAGGATCTCAGCAAAGACAGGACTTAATATAGACGAAGTATTAGAGCAGATTGTCACAAAGATCCCTGCACCGACAGGAGATCCGTCTGCACCGCTCAAGGCACTTATTTTTGATGCTACTTATGATTCCTACAAGGGTGTTATCATATTCTGCCGACTTAGAGAAGGCTCAGTAAAGGTCGGAGATACCATAAAGATGATGGCAACAGGCGCATCTGATGTGGTAACAGAGGTAGGATATTTCGGAGCAGGTCAGTTCATTCCATGTGATGAGCTTTCAGCCGGTATGGTAGGTTATATCGCTGCCAGCATCAAAAATGTAAGAGATACACGTGTCGGAGATACCGTAACCCTAACAGACAGACCATGTGATGAGGCGCTTCCGGGCTATAAAAAGGTAAATCCAATGGTATACTGCGGACTTTACCCAGCAGACAGTGCCAAATATCCGGATCTTCGTGAGGCACTTGAAAAATTACAGGTAAACGATGCATCACTCCAGTTCGAGCCGGAGACATCACTGGCACTCGGATTTGGTTTCAGATGCGGTTTCCTTGGACTTTTGCATCTTGAGATCATTCAGGAAAGACTGGAGAGAGAGTTTGACCTTGATCTTGTTACAACAGCACCTAGTGTTATCTACAAGGTACACAAGACAAACGGTGATGTCATAGATCTTACAAACCCTTCAAATCTGCCTGATCCTTCAGAGATAGACTACATGGAGGAGCCATTTGTATCGGCTGAGATCATGGTTACAAGCGATTATGTCGGTGCTATCATGAATCTGTGTCAGGAGAGACGAGGCATATATATAAGCATGGAGTATATAGAGAAAACCCGTGCGCTGATCAAGTATGATCTGCCTCTTAACGAGATAATCTATGATTTCTTTGATGCCTTAAAATCACGTTCGCGTGGATATGCATCATTTGATTATGAGATGAAGGGCTATGTGAAGTCTGAGCTTGTCAAGCTCGATATCCTCATCAACAAAGAGATGGTCGATGCACTTTCATTTATCGTGTTCAAGGAGAGCGCGTATGACAGAGGCCGCAGGATGTGCGAAAAGCTAAAGGGTGAGATACCAAGACATCTTTTCGAGATACCAATTCAGGCTGCTGTGGGCGGCAAGATCATTGCACGTGAGACAGTCAAAGCATTGCGCAAGGACGTACTTGCAAAATGCTACGGTGGAGATATTTCACGAAAGAAGAAGCTTCTGGAAAAACAGAAGGAAGGAAAGAAGAGAATGCGTCAGGTCGGCAATGTAGAGATACCGCAGGAAGCATTCATGAGTGTACTCAAGCTTGATGAGGAGTAACGCTTAATTTATATGTATCATTTTGGATCTGAACGGAGATGTGACATAAATGAAAAATCTTGAAATATATATTCATACGCCTTTTTGCGTAAAAAAATGTGAATATTGTGATTTCCTGTCATTTCCGGCAGATGATTCGACTCAGCTTCGGTATGTCAAGGGACTGATGGCTGAGATGATATTTTATGGTCCTCTGATGAAGGACTATCAGGTATCAACGGTTTATATCGGTGGCGGCACACCGAGCTGGCTCAATGAGGAATGGATAGCAGCTCTTATGGAGGGTGTGTATGAGTGTTTTAATGTAGCTGAGAACGCAGAAATCTCCATGGAGTGTAATCCCGGCACACTGACACTTAACAAGCTGCTGACCTACAGGGATGCAGGGATAAACCGCCTTTCAATAGGCTTGCAGTCGGCAAATGCCAATGAGCTTAAGATGCTCGGACGTATCCATACTTTTGACCAGTTCGTGACCAATTACGAGGTGGCTCGTAATGTGGGATTTAAAAATATCAGTGTTGATCTGATGTACGGACTGCCGCAGCAGACTACGGAGCAGTATCTTGATACCGTAAACAGGATAATAAGACTGCGCCCGGATCATGTATCGGCATATTCGCTTATAGTGGAAAAGGGAACACCTTTCTATGAAAAGTACAAATTCGACATGGTGCGTCAGGAAGCTGGCATGAGGACGGAGTTTTTGCCTAATGAGGACGAGCTTTATAACATGGAAAAAGCAGGACAGGCTGCATTAAAGGAAGCGGACTATAGGCAGTACGAGACGTCTAACTATGCCAGAGAGGGGATGGAGTGCCGCCACAACATAGGTTACTGGACAAGAGAAAATTATCTGGGACTCGGTATCGGTGCGGCATCTCTCATAGAGAATGTCAGATACACGAACACCTCGGATATAAGTGATTATCTGTCAGGCTGCCGCAATATACATGATGTGGGAGAAGATATATTTCGTTCAAATCTGCATGCGGCAGCGGATGTCATAGACCGCAAAAGTCAGATGGAAGAATTTATGTTTCTTGGACTTCGCATGAACGAGGGTGTTACAAGAGAAAATTTCGAGAAAGCCTTTGGCATATCGATAGATGCCATCTACAGAGATACGATAGATTCCCTTAAGGAACAGGATCTGCTTATCGCAAGAGCCGGTCATATCTATCTGAGTGAGAGAGGCAAGGATGTGGCAAACTATTGTATGGCACAATTTCTTATGGACTAGAAGAAGCCACATTGGTTGTAAAGGATACAACCGTTGTGGCTTTTTCTATGTCAGATCAAATTATTAATTAAATTTGTTCTTGAATTTCCGCTTTGATATCATCCTCTGTAGCCTTCATTGCCTCAAGCGTCATAGTAAGGAGTTTTTCAAGTTCCCAGCCAAGCTGATCGGCACCGCGCTCGATTACTTCGCGTGAGCAGCCTGCCGCAAAACCTTTGCTCTTGTATTTTTTCTTGAGAGACTTAAGCTCCATATCCTTTGTGCTTTTTGATGGGCGCATAAGAGCGGCAGCCCAGATAAGTCCTGTAAGCTCGTCAGCCGCAAACAGCACTTTTTCCATTTCGTGTTCAGGTGCGACATCCACAGTAATGCTGTAGCCGTGTGATACAACACCATGTATTATATCTTCACCAACACCGCCTTTTCGTAAAAGCTCAGGTGCCTTTATGCAGTGCTGATCAGGGTAAAGCTCGAAATCAACGTCATGGAGCAGTCCGACAATGCCCCAGTATTCGGCATCATCACCATAGCCAAGTTCGTTTGCATACCATTTCATAACAGCCTCTACAGTAAGAGCGTGCTGGATATGGAATGGATCTTTATTGTATTTTTTAAGCAGGTCAAAAGCCTGTTCTCTTGAAATGTGTTCCATTTTTTATCCTCTTTTCCTAGTTATCTAATATGGTTTTAGTTATTTTATAATTTTTGTAGTAAAAAGTCAATTATAGGGAACTTTATTTGTTCAAATTTTGGTTGAATAACCGCAGATTTTGTAATATAATAGGCACTGCGGTTGTGATCATATAACAATCCGCGGTAACTATAAGAATTGAATATGTAGCTACAAGGTGTCGGAGCAGATATGGTATTTTTGCCTACAGTTATTGTATGACTGGCAGAGGTGTATACAGTCTGGCTCCGGTGAAAAGGGAAACAGGTGCAAATCCTGTACGAACTCGTCACCGTAATCAGGGAGCGACGGCCGCTATATCACTGGGCAACCGGGAAGATGGCCGAAGCGATGATCTTTAAGCCGGGAGACCTGCCTTTTAGTTGTACGGAAACAGTATTTGTTTCAAACCACGAGTAATTGGTTGTACGTGATGAAATTTATGGTACATATGTTTTTTAATATTTCATATTATATACATATGGCAGTTTTTATTTCTGACATGTATGGCTCTTTTATCCGTTAAGGAAAAAGAGTCTTTATTTTTGGTGCGGTAAGTAATGACAATGATGTTTTCGACTTGCATATTTAATTTTAACTAACCCGGCACGAAAGTGCTAAAATTTAAGGGAAAAGGAGAAAACATGAAAAAGAAATTAGTAGTAGTACTTATGTCAGCACTCATGGCAGCTACAGCAGTAACAGGCTGTGGAAGCAATAACAGTGATGCAAAGAAAGATACACAGGTATCTTCACAGACAGAGAGCGAGACAAACGCTAATGCAGATCAGGAGGCAGCAGATCACGTGGCAGATTTAATCGATGCAATCTATGTTCAGGAGAGAACAGACGATACTGATAAGCAGTGTGAGGAAGCAAAAGCAGCCTGGGATGCACTTACAGATGCACAGAAAGAGCTAGTAGAGGGCGAGAATGCAGATCCTGATTATTTCGGAAGAGATACAGGAGATGCTTCAAAGGATGATCCTAGAAATCAGGATGATATCGGAGACAATGAGATCCTTGTAGTAAGTTTCGGTACTTCCTTTAACGACAGCCGTGTGGCTGATATCAAGGGCGTTGAGGATGCTATCGCAGCAGCAAACCCAGACTGGTCAGTAAGAAGAGCATTTACAGCACAGATCATCATCAACCATGTTCAGGCAAGAGATGGTGAGAAAATCGACAACATGGACCAGGCACTTGAGCGCGCAGTTGCAAATGGTGTTAAGAATCTCGTAGTTCAGCCTACACACCTTATGCATGGTGCAGAGTATGATGAGATGAAAGAGGCTGTTGAGTCATACAGCGACAAATTTGAGTCAGTTAAGATCGCAGAGCCATTACTTGGTGAGGTTGGAGCAGATGCAACAACAGTAAATGAAGATAAAAAGGCAGTTGCAGAAACTCTTACAGCAGAGGCTGTAAAGGTGGCAGGATATGACAGTCTTGATGCGGCAAAAGAGGATGGAACAGCATTCGTATTCATGGGACATGGTACAAGCCATACTGCAAAGGTTTCTTACAGCCAGATGCAGACACAGATGACAGATCTTGGATATGACAACGTATTCATCGGAACTGTTGAGGGTGAGCCTGAGGATACATCATGCGAAGCAGTTATCGAAAAGGTTGCAAATGCAGGCTACAAGAAAGTTATCCTTCGTCCACTTATGGTAGTTGCAGGAGATCATGCCAACAACGATATGGCTGGAGACGATGATGATTCATGGCTTTCACAGTTTAAGGCATCAGGCAATTTTGACAGCATTGATACACAGATAAGCGGACTTGGTTCTATCGAGGGTATCGAGAAAATTTATGTAGCACATACAGCTGATGCTATGAATAAATAAAGTTGTTGACCGCGTTAATACCGTGATCACAGCAAGAACATAACAAACAGGAGCAGATATTTAAAATGAAAAATCTATTTAAGAAAAAGTACGTCACAATCGCAGCGGCAGCTATGGCAGTCTGCATGAGCATTACAGCATGTTCTTCTACAGACAATAAGGACAAATCCGCTACTGAGGCAGTTTCACAAAAAGCTACAGAGAGCACTCAGAAAGCAGAGGAGACTTCAAAGATCGATCTTGCAGATGGAACTTATACAGCCGAGTTTACTACTGATGGTTCAATGTTTCATATAAATGATGAATATGATAATCAGGGAACACTTACTGTAAAGGATGGCAAGGCAACAATTCATATTACACTTACGTCAAAGAAGATAGTAAATCTCTTTTTAGGAACCGCAGAGGATGCACAAAAAGACGGAGCAGAGCTTTTAGAGCCTACAATTGATACTGTAAATTACAGTGATGGCACAACCGATGAGGTAAATGGATTTGATGTACCTGTTCCTGTTTTAGATGAGGAATTTGATCTGGCACTTATCGGAACAAAGGGTGTGTGGTATGACCACAAGGTAAAGGTGTCAAACCCACAGCCAAAGACTGATGATGCACAGGATACAGAAAGTGCACAGCTTCCTGACGGAACATATAATATTGATCTCGATTTCGAGGGTGGAAGCGGAAAGGCAAGCATTTCTTCTCCTGCTGAGGTTACTATAAGCGGTGGCAAGGCTGTTGCCACAGTAGAGTGGAGCAGTCCAAACTACGATTATATGATCGTAGGCGGTGAGAAATATCTGCCTGTAAATACAGAGGGAAATTCTGTATTTGAGATACCGGTAACACTTGATACACCTATGCAGGTGATCGGTGATACCGTAGCCATGAGCAAACCACACGAGATAGAGTACACACTTACTTTCCATTCAAAGTCAGCACAGGAAGTGCTTGGCGAGGATGGAGAATAAAGGTATCAGATCATTAGAGGAATTTGTGATATGACTGGAAGAAAAAGAATAATTACATTAGGTATTGTATTTATGACAGGACTGCTGGGGCTTTTTGGCTGCGGCAGTCCTTCTTCCGCTTATAAGGATACACAGGCGGAGACAACAAAAGAGGAGAGCACACTCGTTTATGAGCGCAGCATGGAGCTTTCCTATGCGAAAAATTTTACGGTAGATTACTATGAGGGTGGATACAAGATACTTACTACTATGGATGGTACTAAGATACTTACAGTTCCTGAGGATAAGGAAACTCCAAAAGGAATTGACGATGATACGATCGTGCTAAAAGAACCGGTAGGCAATTTGTATCTGGTTTCATCGGCTGTAATGGATATGTTTGACAAGATAGATGCCATAGACACGATAAAGTTCTCGGGACAGAAAGAGGATAGCTGGTATATTGATGGCGCAAAAGAGGCAATGGAGGCCGGTGATCTTGTATATGCCGGAAAATACAGTAAACCGGACTATGAGCTTTTGGTGTCTGGCAATTGCACACTTGCTATAGAAAATAAGATGATAACACATTCACCGGAAGTACTTGAAATGCTGGAAAGCTTTGATATACCGGCTGTTATCGAGTATTCAAGCTATGAATCAGAGCCGCTTGGAAGAATGGAATGGGTGAAATTCTTCGGGGCACTCACAGACAGGGAAAAAGAGGCCGAGAAGGTATTTGATGAGCAGAAGAAAATCGTGGACTCTATCGTGGAGGCTGATGGCAGGCAGTCTGATAATTCGCAGAGTATTGATGAGGAACACAACACAGTTGCATTTTTCTATATCACCTCAAACGGTCTGGCGCAGGTCAGAAAGAGCACCGACTATGTGCCAAAGATGATCTCGCTTGCCGGAGGCCGGTATATATTTGATGATCTGACTGATGATACACCGGGCAGATCTACCATGAGTATGCAGCTTGAGGACTTTTATAATGGTGCGATAGATGCTGATTATCTGATCTATAACAGTGCGATAGATGGTGGAGTCAAGGATATGGCAGAGCTTATAGACAAGTGTCCGGTGCTGGCGGATTTTAAGGCTGTCAAAAATGGAAATGTCTGGTGTACCACAAACGATATGTATCAGCAGTCGATGTCGATCGGATATATGATAGATGATATGCATTCCATGCTTGTCGGGGCAGATGAGAGTGAAATGAAATATCTTTTTAAATTGAAATGATAGTATTATAATATGATTAAAGGGTATAGTAACGGAGAAATGACATGGAACAGAAGAGGAAAAGACGATATCTTGCAACATTTATAATATTGGCTGTGCTTGTGATCGCATTTCTGATATTAAATATATGTATCGGAACAGTGCAGATATCGCTGTCACAGGCATGGGCTGCGATTTCTGACAGATCGAACAAACTGGGCAGGATAATAATGGACATCCGTATGCCGCGTACACTTGCAGCATTCATACTCGGAGGTGCACTTGCGCTTGCAGGATACCTGCTGCAGACATTTTTCCACAATCCGATAGCAGGACCGTTTGTGCTCGGTATATCATCGGGAGCAAAAATGGTAGTTGCGCTTGTCATGGTCTTTCTGCTGGGAAATTCTGTAAAGGTAAGCTCAGCAGCAATGATATTAGCGGCATTTATCGGAGCAATGATATCTATGGGCTTTGTGCTTCTGATGTCAAAACGTGTAAACAATATGTCTATGCTTGTGGTAAGCGGTGTGATGATAGGATATATATGCTCGGCAGTCACAGAGCTAGTAGTAACTTTTGCGGATGATGCAGATATCGTAAATCTGCATAACTGGTCTCGCGGCAGCTTTTCAGGAATGACATGGAGCAATGTTGCCGCTATGAGTGTTGTTACTACAATTACAGTAATACTTGTTTTTATGTTGTCAAAGCCGCTCGGTGCTTACCAGATGGGCGAGACATATGCCAAAAACATGGGGGTAAATGTCAGATCACTGCGTATTGCCATGGTCATTTTATCGAGCATACTTTCAGCGTGCATTGTGGCTTTTGCAGGTCCGATCTCTTTTGTCGGCATTGCAGTGCCGCATATTGTAAAAAGCATGTTAAAAAGCACAAAACCGATACTTATGATCCCGGCATGTTTTCTTGGTGGCAGTGTATTCTGTCTGTTCTGTGATCTTCTGGCGAGGATGCTTTTTGCACCGACAGAGCTTAGTATCAGCACGGTTACGGCTGTGTTTGGCGCACCTGTAGTGCTGTGGGTTATGGTAAAGCGCAATAAGGAGAAAAATATCTGATGGAATATTATTTTAAGGCAGAAAAAATGACTGTCGGATATGACGGCAGACCTCTTATAGAAAATATTGATTTTTCACTGAAAAAGGGTGAGATACTCACGCTTATCGGGCCAAACGGTGCAGGAAAATCCACGATATTAAAAAGCATCACAAGACAGCTTGAAAAACTTGCCGGAACAGTATATATCGGTGGTCGGGATCAAAAGGAAATGTCTGCAAATGAGCTGGCACGAAATATGGCGGTTGTCACAACACAGCGCATAAAGGCGGAGCTTATGACCTGTGAGGATGTTGTAGCAACAGGCAGATATCCGTATACAGGCAGGTTCGGTCTGCTTTCCGATTCGGACAGACAGATCGTAAAAGAGGCAATGGAACTTGTAAATGTAACCGGGATAAAGGACAGGGATTTTTCACGGATAAGCGATGGACAAAGGCAGCGTATCATGCTTGCCAGAGCCATATGCCAGCAGCCGCAGATCATTGTGCTCGATGAACCGACTTCGTATCTGGATATCAAGTATAAGCTCGAGTTTTTATCGGTATTGCAGCAGTTAAAGAGGCAGAAAAATCTTACGGTTATCATGTCATTGCATGAGCTTGATCTGGCAGAGCGCGTATCGGATAAGATACTTTGTGTGTCAGGAGATTTTGTGGATCGCTGCGGAGGACCGGAGGAGATATTTACGGCAGGATATATTTCAAAGCTGTTTGATATAAGCTTAGGCAACTATGATGAAATAGGTGAGGATACTGAGCTTGCCGCACCACAGGGAAAGCCAAAAGTGTTTGTCATTGCGGGCTGCGGCAGTGGAAGAAAAATATTCAGAAAGCTTCAGCGCACCGGTACGGCATTTTATACAGGGATAATAAGTCAGAACGATCTCGATTATCCATCGGCAAAGGCACTTGCAACGGAAGTTGTGGAGATAGCGGCATTTGAACCTGTGGCAGATGAGCTTATGGAAGAAGCAAAAAGGCTTATTGATTCATGCGAAAAGGTAATCTGTGTAAGATCGCAGTTTGGGACATATGAAGAGTACAACAGGAAGTTGTATGAGTATGCGATAGCAGAGAATAAGTTGACATTGATTGATTTATAAGAATATGATACACAATAAAGCTGATTAACGATACCGGCTGTTTGTGACTGTGAATGCTACAAAAATAGCAGTGGATTTAGATTATAGTAAGGAATGAAATATGGCGAAAGTAATAATGATACAGGGCACAATGTCAAGTGCCGGAAAGAGCTTTCTGGTTGCCGGACTGTGCAGGATATTTAAACAGGACGGCTACAGGGCAGCCCCGTTTAAATCACAGAATATGGCACTCAACTCTTACATTACGGATGAGGGACTTGAGATGGGAAGGGCGCAGGTCATGCAGGCTGAGGCGGCTGGAATACGCCCGATGGTGTGCATGAATCCGATACTTTTAAAACCTACTAATAATATAGGCTCACAGGTCATTGTGAACGGACAGGTGATCGGCAACATGGCGGCAAAGGACTATTTTAAGTATAAAACAAGCCTCATATCTGATATAAAAAAGGCTTTTAAGGAGCTTGAAAAGCACGCGGATATTATCGTGATTGAGGGAGCAGGAAGCCCGGCAGAGATCAATCTGAAAGAAAATGATATAGTAAATATGGGAATGGCACATATGGTAAATGCTCCTGTTCTCTTAATCGGAGATATCGACAGAGGCGGTGTTTTTGCGCAGCTTCTCGGTACGCTCATGCTGCTTACGGATGAGGAAAAGGACAGAGTAAAGGGACTTATCATAAACAAATTCCGGGGAGACAAGAGCATACTTGATTCCGGCATAGATATGCTTGAGGAAAAGGGGCATGTAAAAGTTGCCGGAGTAGTGCCGTATATGGATATCGCGCTCGAGGATGAGGACAGCCTGACAGAGCGTTTTGACAGAAAGGATGATGGAATAATCGATATCGCTGTCATAAGATATCCGAGGATTTCGAACTTTACTGATTTTAATGTGTTTGAACAGATGAAAGAGGTGACGGTACGCTATGTCACATCGGTATCAAAACTGCATCATCCTGATATGATATTCCTTCCGGGCAGCAAAAACACAATGGGAGATCTCAAATGGATGCGCCAGAATGGACTTGAGGCAGCGATTAAGAAACTGTCAGAGACAATTCCGGTTTTCGGCATATGTGGAGGCTATCAGATGCTTGGAAACAGCATAAGTGATCCTGATGTCATCGAGGAGGGCGGTTTTATAAGAGGCATGGAGCTGCTTCCGACAAAGACAATTCTTCAAAAGCAGAAAAAGCGTGCACAGGTGACAGGAAAGACTGCCAAAGTGTGCGGAGTGCTTTCAGGAATATCAGGGCTTAAGTTTAAGGGGTATGAAATCCATATGGGGACTACTAATGTAGTGAATAATACTGATAAATCAGAAATTTTAAATAAAAACTCGCAGAACAATATATTAATAAGCAGCCAAAAAGAAAAATGTGATAATCCGATACAGCCGGAAAATATAATTTCGGATGGCGCAAATGTATACGGCTCATACATACATGGTCTGTTTGACAGTGCCGCAATAGCGGAACACATAGTTGAATATCTGGCAAGTAAAAAAGGTGTCAGTATATCAGGTGGAGTGTTCGAGGATTATCAGTCGTTTAAGGAAAAGCAGTATGATAAGCTGGCGGATACGTTAAGGCAGTACCTTGATATGGATGAGATATACGGAATGCTTCGCGAGGCGGAGATTAAATGAAATTACTGAAAAGTTATTAGCACAGAAAACGGATAAATTATATGCTTGAGAATATAGAAGAATTAAAAAATATCAATATAACAGAACCGGATAAAATTGTATATAAAAAAGTTCAGGCTAACTGGGATGCTGTTGCAAAGCCGCTTGATGGTATGGGGCGATTTGAAAAGATCATCGATCTGATCGGAGCGATACAGGGCGGCGCACAGATAGATATTTCAAAAAAAGCAGTTATAATAATGTGTGCAGACAACGGAGTGGTTGCAGAAGGCGTAAGCCAGTCAGGGCAGGAGGTTACTCTTGCGGTAGCTCATTCGATGGCGAAAAAGCAGTCCTCTGTCGGGCGAATGGCAGAAATGATCGGTGCAGAAACTATTCCGGTGGACATAGGAATAAACAGTACTGAAAAAATAGACGGAGTGCTTGATAGAAAAGTAAGCTGTGGCACGAAAAATTTTGCTCTTGAACCGGCAATGACGCAGGAAGAGACATTAAAGGCGATAGAGACAGGCATTGATCTTGTGCGTTCATGCAAAGAAGCCGGATATGGACTACTGGCAACAGGTGAGATGGGTATAGGAAATACAACGACCAGCGCGGCTGTGGCTGCGGCACTTTTAGGCTGTGATGCAGAGCTTGTTACCGGAAAGGGCGCAGGGCTTGATGACAAAGGACTTACAACAAAGATAACTGTCATAAAAAACGCACTAAAAAAATATAAGCTTTATGATAAGGCTGCATTTACTATTTTAAGGACAGTAGGGGGACTCGATATTGCAGGACTTGCAGGAGTGTGCATAGGAGGTGCGATTTATCATATTCCGATAGTGCTTGATGGTGTGATAAGCATGGTAGCGGCACTGTGTGCAGATCGTATGATCAATGGAGTAAAGGCTTTTGTCATTCCATCACACATCGGAAAAGAGCCTGCGGTAAAACTTCTTGCAGAGGCACTTGACATAGAGCCGGTCATAGACGGACAGCTCGCACTTGGGGAAGGAACCGGTGCAGTTATGATGTTTTCACTTCTTGACATGGCGATGAGCATTTACGGTAACAGAACCACGTTTGATGATATAAAAGTGGAGCAGTATGAGAGGTACGAATAATGATGACTGTGATAACAGGTGGCAGTGGTAGCGGCAAGTCTGCATATGCCGAAGATTATGTTGGGCAGATTGCAGTAAAATCCGACCACTGCAATAAATATTATATTGCCACGATGAAGGTTTATGATGCCGAAGGTCAAAAAAAGATAGACAGACACAGGCAGCTGCGTCAGGGTAAGGGATTTATCACAATAGAACAGCCGACTGATATAGAAAATACAATAAAAACAATAAAAAATCAGCAAAACACTAATTTTGATAATAGTGATCTTGATTTAAGTGTTGTTGCAGTCCAAACTGCGGCACTTCTCGAATGTATGTCAAACCTTGTGGCAAATGAGATGTTTACCGATGATGGGAATGGAAATTCAAAGATAATACCGGCAGATATTGTCTGCGAAAAGATCACGAATGGAATAATGGCGATCAAAGATACTTTGGATGATCTTGTGATAGTGACCAACAACGTGTTTGAGGATGGGATAGAGTATGATGATACGACCATGGAATATATAAGAGCCATGGGAATTGTAAATCAGCGCATAGCAGCCATGGCAGATCATGTGATAGAGGTGGTTGTCGGTATACCGGTTGTGATACGCTGAAAATTTTTAGATAAAAATATATTTTTCTGGAAAATGTAGTCGGATATGTCTGTCAGATATATTCAATAAAAGAAAAGATATTTAATCGTTATATTTATATAATATTGGAGAAAATCATGAAAATATTAAGATCCTGTATAGTTTCATTTTCGATGTATTCAAAAATACCGATGCCGCAGTTTGAGTGGAAAGAGGATGACATGAAATATATGCTGTGCTTTTTTCCATGGATAGGTGCGGTAATAGGCGGTCTGCTGTGGCTTTGGAGTCTGCTTTGCAACAGGTTTGGCATAGGAATGATCTGTTATGTGGCGATAGGCACGCTTATCCCGCTTGGCGTGACAGGCGGCTTTCATGTGGATGGATTTATGGATACGATGGATGCGTTTCATTCATATCAGCCGAGAGAAAAAAAGCTTGAGATATTAAAAGACTCACATATCGGAGCGTTTGCGGTTATAATGCTGGCAGCATATGGGTTACTTTATGTGGGGGCTTTTTCGCAGATAGTAATGGGAAAAGCACTGGCAGTGTTCTGCTGTGGCTTTTTTATGGCAAGATGTTTAAGCGGTATCGCTGTTGTGACATTTAAATCAGCTAAAAGTGACGGTCTGCTTTTCATGTTTGCAGACACAGCGCAAAAGAAAATAGTAAAAGCAGCACTTTATATACAGCTTATTTTGTGTGTGGCATTTATGCTGTATATTTCACTTTGGACAGGGTTAGCGGTTATTGTTGCAGCCTTAGGCAGCTTTTTGTATTATTACTATAGGAGTAAAAAGGAACTTGGCGGAATAACCGGTGATACCGCAGGATATTTCGTGACAATATGTGAGTGTGCAATGGCTGTAGCAGCGGCTATTGTGTCGGTTGCCTTGGAAAATTTCATGTGCTAGATATTACATAACTATTAAGCAAGAAAACATATATTGTGTGATTGTACGGAATAGTTGCCAATTATAAAAATAAGAAATATATCACAATAAGGAATATATCAAATATGAAACTGATCATAGGCGGATACGCACAGGGCAAATTGAATTATGTAAAGCAGACTAATGAGAAAATCATCGTATATGACTGCAAAGAACAACAATTTTCTGTTAATGAATTATGTAATAACGATGGATCGTATACCGAAGATGAAATATCTGCGAATAATAGTCAAAATGTAAAAAACAATAAAAACAGTGGAAAAATCATAGTAATAGATCATTTTCATTGCTTTGTCAGAGATTTTTTTAAAGAATATGAGAATGATAAAAACAAGGACGAATTATGGAGCGAGTGTAAAAAAAAGCTGCATAATTTCATAGAAAAACATCCCGATATGATTATCATAAGTGATGAAATCGGAAATGGTATAGTCCCGATCAATCCATTCGAGCGAGAATACAGGGAAAAAACAGGCAGAATTCTGATAGAACTGGCAAAGCAGTCAGATGAGGTGGTGCGCGTAGTATGCGGGATAGGACAGAAGATAAAATAAAGACAATAAAATGTATTTTCATCAGGCATGGCAGCACCGCTTCAAACCGGGAATACAGATATCTCGGAAAAACAGATGAACCGCTTGATGAAGCTGGGATACAGCAGATAAAACAGGCTGCCGGAAGCGGGATATATGATAATATGTGTACCAGGTCTGAAACAGGGATATCCGATAAAACAGTATACCAATCAGATGTTAGTACACAGAATATAAAAATATATTCAAGTCCTTTGTGCCGATGCATACAGACTGCAAAAATAATTTTTCCTGATATAGAGCCTAAGCTGGTCGAGGACTTTTCGGAGATGGATTTTGGCGAGTTTGAATTAAAAAATTATGAAGAGTTAAGTTCTGACACAAGGTATCGCGATACATATCAGGCATGGATCGACAGTGGTGGAACATTGGCGTTTCCGGGTGGTGAGAGCAGAGAGAAATTTATAGAAAGATGCGTAAGAGGCTTTGAGCAGACAATAGCTGCACATGAGGGCAATGATACCGCTGTATTTGTAGTTCACGGAGGAACTATCATGGCAATCATGAGTCATTATTGTGGCGGTGATTATTTTGATTATCAGGTCAAAACCGGCTGTGGATATAGCTGTGTGATCGACATAAATAATAGTGATAAGGATAATATTTTTTCGGACATAAGGCATATTACGATATAGAAATATGTGATTATAGTCCAAAACTAATTATTTAAAGGAGAACTATGAGATATCATATATTGGCATTTGTGGCAGGATTTATTTTAGATCTATTTATCGGAGATCCGCATTGGCTGCCGCATCCGATAAGGCTTATCGGAAATCTTATCGCAGAACTTGAAAAAAAGTTAAACAGAAAAGACTTGGATAGTGATACAAAACTTAAGAATGGAAAACAGCTCGTTTTGACAGTTATCACAGCGACATTTTTCGTATCGGGTATAATCCTTATCGCGGCATATCTGATACATCCGTATCTTGGTTTGGCAGTCGAGGCGGTCATGACATATCAGATACTTGCAGCAAAATGCCTTAAGGTGGAGAGCATGAAAGTGTATACAAGCCTTAAAAATGAAGGGCTTGATGCTGGACGAAAGGCTGTATCAATGATAGTTGGACGCGATACTGTTGCACTTGATGAGATCGGTGTGACAAAGGCTGCGGTTGAGACGGTTGCCGAGAACACATCGGATGGAGTGATCGCACCGATGATCTATATGGCAATAGGCGGACCAATACTTGGATTTGTATACAAGGCGATAAACACGATGGATTCCATGGTAGGCTATAAAAACGACAGATATCTGTATTTTGGCAGAGCTGCGGCAAAACTGGATGATGTCGTAAATTTTCTTCCTGCCAGAATAAGCGCATATATTATGATACTTGCGGCATATCTGGGCGGCAGACAGTTTGACGGAGACAACGCACACAGGATATTTAAAAGAGACAGATTTAATCATGCAAGCCCGAACTCTGCGCAGACAGAAAGTGCATGTGCCGGGGCACTTCGCATACAGCTTGCGGGAGATGCGGTTTATTTTGGAAAACTTGTAAAAAAGCCGTTTATCGGAGATCCGCTTCGTGAAGTAGAATATGAGGACATAAAACGGGCAAACAGATTGATGTATACTACAGCAGTTATATGTGAGCTGTTGTGCGTGGAGTTGTTGAACGTACTGGCTGATGTGATCAGGGAGATTGCGGTATTGCTCGGATAGTATGTATTTACGAAATGCTTAACGGTACATTATAAAAGTATAAAACATTGTATAGGAAAATGAAAATTATCATGAAAAATATCCATGGTGGAGACATTTATAACAACAAAGTGAATATGGATTTTTCAGTAAACATCAATCCGCTTGGCATACCGGATGCAGTGAAAAAGGCGATAAGTGGTGCGATAGAAAAGTGTGACCGCTATCCTGATATTTCCTGCACAGGTTTAAAAGCTTCGGTTGCAGAGGCATTAGCTCAAAATGGCAATGAAACAGCACGGGAAAATATCGTGTTTGGAAACGGTGCATCAGAGCTTTTTATGGCGATAGTTCATGCGTTAAAACCAAAGAAAGCGGTTATTCCTGTTCCATCGTTTTACGGATATGAGTATGCGCTATCTGCTGTTTGCTGTGAGAAAAAATATTGTTACACAGATCTTGAAAAAGGAGCAGATGAGTCTCAAATAATCAGCGGTTTAAATGAAGATACAGATATTATTTTTCTTGCAAACCCGAACAATCCGACAGGACATCTCATGGATTTAATAGAAGTGACAGCTATATTGGAATATTGCCACAGCAAAAATATATATGTGGTCATGGATGAGTGTTTCATAGATTTCTGCGAGGCTGCGGAGTCGGTGGTTAAACTGATAGAGCGATATGATAATCTCATTGTGATACGTGCATTTACAAAGATATATGCCATTCCGGGTGTCAGGCTTGGATATATGGTCTGCGGCAACGCCGGACTTAGAGAAAAGATACAGGAAAATCTGCCGGAGTGGAATGTATCCGTTATCGCTCAGGCTGTCGGAATAGCCTGTACAAAAGAAAGAGATTATATACGGCAGACGAAAAAATATGTTGCAAGTCAGAGAAAACTGCTTACAGAAAGTCTTAGAAAATATGGCTTTAAGGTATACGAAAGCAGTGCTGATTTTATACTTTTTTACAGTAAAATGCGGCTGTATGAGCCTCTTTTGGAAAAAGGAATACTGATACGGGACTGCTCTAACTACGAGGGATTGTCAGACGGCTATTACAGGATAGCGGTAAAAACAGAGGCAGAAAACAAAGAATTATTGAAAGTGATAGGTGAGTGCATTGAAAAATATTGAGCATTTACAACCAATGGAAATTGAAAAAAGAAGTTTTGAGATAATATCGCAGGAGCTTGCGGTAAGAAATATCATACTTCCACCTGATCAGGAGCCAATCACCAAAAGAGTGATCCACACAAGCGCGGATTTTGAGTATGTAGATACTTTAAAATACTCAAAAGATGCTTTTGCAAAGGCAAAAGACCTGATCGCAGCCGGGGCAGACATTGTTACGGATACCAACATGGCACTTTCCGGAATAAACAAGAAAATGCTCGCAAAGTTTGGCGGTCAGGTGCATTGCTTTATGGCAGATGAGACAGTCGCAAAGCTTGCAAAGGAGCGTAAGACAACGAGAGCGGCAGTGAGCATGGAGATGGCATCAAAGATAGAAAAGCCTGTGATATTTGCGGTGGGGAACGCACCGACAGCACTCATACAGCTATATGAAATGATGCAGCAGGGCATATACAAGCCTGCATTTGTCATAGGAGTTCCGGTGGGCTTCGTAAATGTGGAGGCGGCAAAGGAACTCATCATGGAAACAGATGTGCCGTTTATCGTTAATAAAGGCAGAAAGGGCGGCAGTAATATTGCAGCCGCGATATGCAATGCACTTATTTATACGATGGTAAACAGGGAATAGTATTGGCAAAGCGGAAAAGAAAAGCATGAGATATGGATTTACAACCGGAAGCTGTGCGGCAGCGGCATCAAAGGCAGCGGCATATATGCTTCTTACCGGAAAAATTAAAAATCAGATCACGATAGAAACACCGAAAGGCATACCTTACACTGCGCAGATAAAGGACATAAAACGCAGTGAGACAGAGGTAAGCTGCGCGGTTGAAAAAGATGGAGGGGATGATCCTGATGTCACAACGGGCGCGCTTATATATTCTTCTGTGAGGTTTAGGTCTGTAAGCACTGGTCGTGAGGTAAAAAATGGCGGGGCAGAGGAAAAAGTGCTGTCAGATAATAATAGTATTGAGTCTGTAAATAGGCAAAAATATGATAAAAACAATGTTGAAAGTGTAGATATTCATATAGATGGCGGAATCGGTGTCGGCAGAGTCACAAAACCCGGACTTGATCAGCCTGTAGGTAATGCCGCGATAAATCATGTTCCACGCGAGATGATCATAAAAGAGGTTACAGAGGTCTGTGAGCTTTTGGACTATAAGGGCGGGCTTGATATAGAGATATCAGTGCCTGCAGGGGCAGAACTTGCCGAAAAAACCTTTAATCCAAGGCTTGGGATAGTGGGTGGTATATCGATACTGGGGACAAGCGGAGTGGTAGAGCCTATGAGCAATCAGGCAATACTTGATACAATAAAAGTCGAACTGAACCAGAGAAAGGCGCAGGGCTTTGACTATGTGGCAGTGGCACCCGGAAATTACGGGCTGGACTTCATGAAAAGCAAGTATGGTTATGATCTCGACCGCAGTGTCAAATGCAGTAATTTTATCGGGCAGACAATAGACATGGCTGCGGATATGGGCTTTAAGAAAATGCTTTTGACAGGACATATCGGAAAACTCATAAAAGTGGCGGGCGGCATCATGAACACTCATTCGAGAGAGGCAGACTGCCGTATAGAGCTGCTGACAGCTTTTTCGGTAAAATGCAAAGTTCCGATGGAGTATGTCACACGCCTTTTGGAATGTCTTACCACAGAGGAGGCACTTTCGGTATTAAAGGAAAGTGGAAAATTATATGAAGTGATGGATCTTGCCATGGAGCGCATATGTTTTTATCTGGACAAGCGTGCTAAGGGTAGATTGCAGATAGAATGTATCATGTATTCGAATGAATTTGGAGAACTCGCAAAAAGCAGGGAGGCAGAAAAATGGTTTATTTTGTTGGAGCAGGAACAGGAGCACCGGATCTTATAACAGTAAGAGGAATGAGACTTCTGGAAAAAGCCGATGTCATCATATATGCAGGATCGCTTGTAAATCCACAGCTTTTAGACTATGCAAAAGCAGAATGTGAGATATATAACAGTGCAAAAATGACACTTGATGAAGTTATATCTGTCATGAAAAAAGCCGAGGCAGACAAAAAGATAACAGTGCGTCTGCACACCGGAGAACCAAGCATATATGGAGCAGTCCGTGAGCAGATGGATGAACTTGATGCGCTTGGTATAGAGTATGAAAGCTGTCCGGGAGTGAGTGCCTGTTTTGGAGCAGCGGCATCTCTTAATCTCGAGTATACACTTCCCGAGATCTCACAGTCACTTATCATAACCCGCATGGAGGGGCGCACGAAAGTACCTCCGAAGGAGAGTATAGAAAGTTTTGCGGCTCATCAGGCATCTATGGCGATTTACCTTAGCACAGGACTTCTTGCGAAGCTTTGCGACAGACTGGTAGCGGGAGGATATACAAAGGATACACCGGCAGCCCTTGTATACAAGGCAACATGGCCAGAAGAAGAAGCATACGTGTGCACAGTCGGAACACTTGAAGAGACTGCAAAAACACACAATATCACAAAAACCGCGATCGTTCTGGTGGGGGATGTCATAACACATCAGCATTACAGAAAATCAAGGCTTTATGCACCGGATTTTTCTACTGAGTTCAGGAAAGCCAAAAGTGAAGAGTAAAATTAGCAAATAATATGTTTGTGTTAAATATGGAATTCATGAGGAAATCAATATGAATGTCAGTGTCGTGAGTTTTACACAAAAAGGTTATAAACTGTCATGTGAGATAGCCGAAAAACTGCAAAAAGTAAATAATATTAGCGGTATAGAACTTTATATAAAGTGTTCTCAATATAAATTGATCAATGAGATTGAATCAAAGAAAGAATCGGGTATAAAAACATCAGAATCATTTCTACCGGTATACATAAAGTTAAAAATAGACGAATGGGCTGCCACGCAGATGCATAAGAAAAATGCATTGATCTTTATAGGAGCATGCGGCATTGCAGTAAGGGCGATAGCACCATCGGTAAAAAATAAACTAAGCGACAGCCCGGTTATCGTAATAGATGAGCTTGGAAAGTTTGTTATTCCGATTTTGTCAGGACATATGGGCGGTGCGAATGAACTCGCAGAGTCGATTGCAGATCAGATAAATGCAGTCCCTGTTATCACAACAGCCACGGATATAAATGAAAAATTTGCGGTGGATGTCTTTGCGAAGGAGAATGACCTTGCCATATTAAATAAAGATGGAATAGCAAAGGTGTCCGCAAAGGTGCTTTCGGGTGAAGTGATAATGGTTTCTGTGGATCAGTCCATAATGGAAATGGCAAAAAGTGTCAACGGTAATCTTATAAGTATACTAAATAATGAATTACATGATACTGTACAATTTATCGAATATCCACCCAACAGACCGGTTGATATTCTTATATCCCGAGACAAAAACATAAAAAAATATGATGCGGCTCTTTATTTAAAATCCAAACAATATGTCATTGGAATAGGCTGCAAGAAAAATACACCTTATGAAAAGATAGAGTATGCAATAAATAAAAGCCTTACAGAGACAGGAATTGAAAAATGTGAGGTAAGAAAGATAGCATCTATTGATATCAAAAAGAACGAGCCGGGCATAATACAATGGTGCAGACAAAACAGACTTGTTTTTGCCACGTACACAGCAACAGACTTACTCTCGGTGGAAGGTGAATTTAGTTCATCTGCATTTGTGCAAAAGCAGGTTGGTGTCGATAATGTGTGCGAGAGGGCTGCGGTTATGGGGTGTATTGAGCTGATATATGATATAAAAATGGAACACGAAGTTACAACTCATAAATCTGATGAAAAAAATATCAGGCTGGTATATAAGAAACACGCGTATGACGGTGTAACGATAGCGATTGCAAAAATTGTTTCAGATATTACAGAACCTTAAAAGTATATGCAGCATTTAAAGCATATAACAGAAATAATGGAGAAAATAGTATGAACAAAATTTATATAGTAGGCATGGGACCGGGAAATGAAGATATGATGACTGGACAGGCTATCGCGGCACTTGAGAGCGCGGATGTTATCATTGGATACACGGTTTACATAAAACTTCTCGGAGAAAAATTTCAGGAGAAAGAGCTTTTGACCACACCTATGCGTCAGGAAAAAGAAAGATGCCATATGTGTTTTGAAAAGGCTCTTGAGGGAAAAACAGTGGCACTGGTGTGTAGTGGGGATGCGGGAATTTACGGACTGGCATCGCTTATGTATGAGATTGGTCAGGAATACGAGGGCGTGGAACTTGAGGTAATACCGGGCATTACAGCGGCAAACAGCGGAGCAGCAGTACTTGGTGCGCCTTTAAACCATGATTTTTGTACTATCAGTTTAAGTGACCTGCTGACTCCTTGGGATAAAATAGAAAAACGTCTCATAGCAGCGGCAGAGGGAGATTTTGTCATAGCACTTTATAACCCATCCAGCCATAAGAGAAAAGATTACCTGATGAGAGCGTGTGACATATTACTGCGTGTGCTAGAGCCAGAAAGACCATGCGGCTATGTCGAAAATATAGGACGCGAGGGCACAGAGTATACAATCTGCACACTTGGAGAATTGAAAAATGCACAGGTAAATATGTTTACGACAGTTTTTATCGGAAATGAGGGAACAAAGATCATTGACGGAAAACTTGTCACAAAGAGAGGTTATCAGATTGAGTAAAATACTGATTTTTGCAGGAACAACCGAAGGACGCAAACTTTCAGAACATTTGTGTGAAAAAAGGATAGAGCATACAGTATGCGTGGCAACGGAATACGGTGAGATCGTGTTACAGGAAAATCCGTATGCAACTGTGCATATGGGGCGGATGGACAGCGAGAAAATGAGCCGTTTTTTTGCAAAACAAAAATGTGAGATCGTAGTGGATGCAACACATCCGTATGCGGCTGTGGTTACTGAAAATATAAAACATGCGGTGGAGAATGTAAATCATATAAAATACATGCGCCTTAAAAGAGATACAGATATATCAGCAGACTACGATAATATTCAATATTTCTTGAATAATGAGATGTGTGCCGAGGCTCTTAAAAATACAGAAGGAAACATACTTCTTACTACAGGAAGTAAAGAACTTTCTGTATACTGCGCAGAACAGAGTGTAAAGGAAAGACTCTATGTGCGCGTTCTTCCGGGGATAGAGAGTATCAGCTTATGTATGCAAAATGAGATTTCAGGAAAACACATACTTGCATTGCAGGGACCTTTCAGCACCCAGCTTAATGAGGCTCTTATAGACCAGTACGATATCAAGTGTCTTGTGACAAAAAAAAGTGGTGCAGCAGGCGGTTGGAATGAAAAGATTGCAGCGGCAAAAAATAAGGAAATACCTGTATTTGTTGTCGGTCAGAGTGTGAGAGATGATGGAATGTCATTTGACGAGGTGTGCGAGTATCTTGATAGGAATTATTTCAAGAGAGAGATAGAAAACGTAGACACAGGTTTTTCATTTGAAAATAGGTTGCAGAAGAATAAATCAGATACGCTTGAAAATCCAAATATCAAATTTCACATAATTCTCGCAGGAATCGGAATGGGAAATGCTGATTGCATGACCGGGGCGGTAGCAGAGGCAATTAAAGATGCTGACATATTGCTCGGCGCAAGGCGTATGGTTGAAAAATATGATGCCAAAATAGATAAAAAGCCATATTATCTGGCAGAACAGATCATTCCATATTTGCATGAAGTTTATGCTGAAAATTCCGCGCAAAATTTTGACGTAAATGATAATCATATTAAAAATTATAATGAAATAAAAAATAAAAGTATAGTAAAAAGCAGTTCATATACAATTAATGTTCTTATATTATTTTCAGGCGATACAGGTTTTTACAGCGGTAGCAGAAAACTGTATGCGGCAATAAAAAATAAGATCACTACAGGAAAATTAGACGCAGATGTATCGGTACTTCCCGGAATTTCATCGGTGTCGTATATGGCAGCGGCTATAGGAGAAACATACAGTGATGCATATATCTGCAGCATCCATGGAGTGAAACTGTCAAATATTACATCGAGGCTCAGTCATCATGCCAAAACATTTATGCTTATGTCCGGAGTAAAAGACGTAAATATGCTAGGACAGATATTGAACAAAGATGAAAAATACGGTCTACAAAACAGCATTATAACAGTTGGATATCAGCTATCATATCCGGATGAAAAAATAATGCAGCTATCTCCACAGGAGTGTATGCAGCTTCAGCAGGAAGGACTTTATATCTGTATGATAAAAAATCCTGATCCTGTTGCAAAAAATGTTACACCACATATAAAAGATGCAGAATTTATCCGCGAGAAAGTTCCTATGACAAAAGAGGAGATAAGACATATAAGTATCTGCAAACTTAATCTGAAATCAAATTCAGTGCTTTATGATGTCGGAAGTGGAACAGGCTCGATCGCGGTTGAGGCGGCATCACTTTCGGATGACATAGAGGTTTATGCAATAGAACAGAAAGAAAATGCCGTACAGCTTATTACACAAAATAAAGAAAAATTCGGACTTGATAATATCCATGTGATCAACGCAAAAGCACCAGATGGAATGGATGAGCTTCCAACACCGACACATGCGTTTATCGGGGGCAGCGGTGGAAATCTAAAAGACATAATAGAAAGCCTTAAAGCAAAAAATCCACATATCCGGCTAGTTATAAATGCAATTTCCATGGAAACGATATGTGAGATAAAGGAAATATTATCAACTTATGATATAAAAAATGAAGATATCGTACAGATGCAGACCAGCAGGTCAAAAAAGATAGGAAATTATCATCTGATGCAGGCAGAAAATCCGGTATGGATATGTTCGTTTGAATTTTAGAAACTATTCAGTACAAAAATATGAGAGAACGCATATTTTTGTAAGAGGATGTATAAATGAAAATAAATCGTTTTATGATAACCGCTACAAAAAGCGGCAGTGGAAAAACAATGATAACCTGCGCTTTATTACAGTTGATAAAGGACAGCGGAAAAAAAGTATCATCATATAAATGCGGACCTGACTATATCGATCCGATGTTTCATCGGAAAGTCCTCGATGTTCCATCAAAAAATCTGGACACATTTTTTACGGACGAAAAGATAACAGCGCAGCTTTTTTTAGATGGAAGATCGGACGGAGATTTTGCTGTGCTGGAGGGCGTTATGGGATTATTTGACGGACTTGGCGGAAGATATGAGCAGGGTTCGTCATATCATCTGGCAAAGGTGACGCAGACTCCGATAATACTTGTGGTGGATGCAAAGGGAATGGGAAAGTCCGTGCTTGCTCTTATAGCCGGATTTTTGCAGTATGACACACAGCATTTGATAAAAGGCGTGCTGCTAAACAGGATGTCGAAAGGCTATTATGATATAATAAAGCCACTGATAGAGCAGGAACTTTCGATAAAAGTTGTCGGATATTTTCCAGAGCAGAAGGATATCAGGCTCGAAAGCAGACATCTGGGGCTTGTCAAGCCTGATGAACTTGCCGATATAAAAGAGCAGTTGGATGAACTTGCCGGAAGGCTTAAAAAAACGATAGATCTGGATAAGCTGCTGGGGATAGCAGCGGAGGCTGAAGAAATCTGTGACAGCGGAAATGTAGATGTATATAATGAAAAAAGTATTGGCGATTGTGAACAAAATGAATTTATACAAAATATAAAATCAGATTGTGAAACGCAATATCAAACGACAAAAACAGAAAAGAAGCGAATTCAAAACCAGAATGAAACAGTAAACATAGCAGTTGCCATGGACGAAGCATTTTGTTTTTATTACGAAGATAATCTCAGACTGCTTGAAAAATATGGAGCAAAATTACAGTATTTTTCGCCACTGCATGATGCAGAGTTGCCCGATAACTGTGATGCATTGCTGCTGGGAGGCGGTTATCCTGAACTGTATGCAAAGGAACTGAGCGAGAATCTATCTATGAGAAATTCAATAAAAATTGCATTTAAAGCTGGTTTGCCGACGGTTGCTGAGTGTGGAGGATTTATGTATCTGCACACATATATCCATAATGTCTGTGATGAGGGGGCTGATACACAAAATTATGTTTTTGGCATGGCTGGTGCATTGGCTGGAGAGTGTCATTTCAAGGGTAAACTGGTTAGATTCGGATATATCGAACTGGAAGAAAAGCATAGCAATTTCCTGCCACCGGATGAAAAGATAAGAGCACATGAATTTCATTATTATGACAGCACCGATAACGGAACGGATTGCATCGCGACCAAACCTGCTACAGGCAGTAAGTATGACTGTGTGATAAGTAAGGATAATTACTGGCTAGGATTTCCACATCTTTATTATCCGTCAAATCCGCATTTTGCTGGGAGTTTCGTAAGAAAAGCGCAGGAGTATAGAAGGAATAAAAATGGAAAACTCATATAAATATTTTAAAAATACAGATTGCAAATATTTTCCGTGCCACAAAGGACTCGATGACTTTAACTGTCTGTTCTGCTATTGTCCTTTGTATGAAATGAAAAACTGTCCTGGAAATAAGCGGTATATCGAAAAGAACGGAAAGCCGCTTAAGGTGTGTACAGACTGTACATTTCCGCATAAGCCGGAAAATTATGATATAATAATAGAGATTTTAAAGCGAAGTTGTTAGTAGCTGACGAGCGTGAAAATGATGAAATTGTTTTTTTGTATTAAAACTATAGAATGCTTCAAGTTTTGTGTGAAAGTTAAAAAATAATGCTGTTCTAAAAATAAGACTATGATTGGAAATTACCATCTATATTTTGAAAAGAAAATGTAGATGGTAATTTTTGTTAAGTAACTTCGCCAGGGGAAACTTTAAACGTCTTTTTTTCACTGTATTTTAGGCTCAAATTTCCCACAATGGATATATATAATCACCTAAATAATGCATTTGATGCTAAGCTTGAAATGAAAAAACTTGAAAAAAATGGTGTAGTAGTGGTGTAGTAACCACTAAAATCAATTTAATAGAAATTTTATAAAGCCTGGAAACCCTGTAAAATCAAGGGTTTTTAAAATTACTTTTAAAAAGTTAGCACTCAACACTTGACATTGCTAATAGTGGGTGGTATGTTAAGTACAGAAAAAATATTAGCACTCCAAATTAAAGAGTGCTAACAAACAAAAAGCATACTTCACATGGAGCGTGTTGCCAATGGAAAAAGATGAATTAGAATTAAGCGAGAGACAGATAACTATACTGGATGCGATTATCCGTAACTATCTCGCAACAGGAGAGCCGGTTGGCTCAAGGACAATTTCAAAATACACAGACTTAAATCTCAGCTCGGCAACTATCAGAAATGAGATGTCGGATCTCGAGGAGATGGGTTACATAGTACAGCCACATACCTCAGCCGGCAGAATACCTTCTGACAAGGGCTACAGATTATATGTTGATCATCTTATCGCACAGAATGACCAAAAGGACAAAGAAATTTCAGAGATGAAAGAATTTGTTATTGAAAAAACCGAGAAGATGGATAAGATATTAAAGCAGGCAGCAAAGATGCTTGCTACCAATACCAATTATGCTACGCTTGTTTCTGCACCGGATGTAAATCACAACAAAGTAAAATTCATCCAGCTATCACAAGTTGATGATCAGCATTTACTTGCGGTAATAGTTATGAACAACAATATGGTCAGAAATAAGATGATAGATCTGTATGAGGCATTGGACAATGAGACAATCTTAAAGCTTAATATACTGCTTAATACATCACTCAATGGTCTTGCAATGAATGAGATCAATCTTGGAAACATTGCCAGACTTAAGGAACAGGCAGGTATCCATTCAGGTATTGTCAGTGATGTGCTTGATGCATTAGTTCAGACATTTGCAGAGAGTGAGGATCTTAAGATCTACACAAGTGGCGCTACCAATATATTGAAGTATCCTGAGCTTTCTGATTCTGATAGTGCAGCGACACTTTTAGCAGCATTTGAGGAAAAGGAAGAATTAGCAAGCCTTGTTACTGAATCACTTACCGATTCTGAGAATACAGAAAACGGAACAGGTATTCAGGTTTATATAGGAAATGAATCTCCACTCCAGACCATGAAGGATTGCAGTGTTGTCACTGCCACATATGATCTTGGTGAGGGCGTTAAAGGTACGATAGGAATTGTCGGACCAAAACGTATGGATTATGAAAAAGTAATGGACAATCTAAAGACTTTAAAATCCCAGCTTGATGGCATTTACAAAAAGTCGGATGATGAAACATAGAAAGGTGGTCAGATATGCCAGAGGAAATCAAAAAAGAAACAATCGACAATGAGACTGCAGAAAACAAAGCAGAAGAGATAGAAATTGAAGGAGCTGATGAGGAAAATACTTCAGAGGTAGAAAATACAGAAGAGACAATAGAAACATCCGAGCAGACAGAGACTGGGCCGGAAGAGGCAGCAGAGGATGAAAGCAAGGATGAAAAGAAAGGACTCTTCAAGAAAAAGAAAAAAGACAAAAAGGATGAGCAGATCGATGAACTTAACGATCGTCTGAAAAGACAGATGGCAGAGTTCGAGAACTTCCGTAAGCGTACTGAGAAAGAAAAATCACAGATGTTTGATATGGGAGCAAGAACGATAATCGAGAAGGTTCTTCCTGTTGTTGACAATTTCGAGAGAGGACTTGCAGCTGTACCAGAGAATCAAAAAGATGATCCGTTTATTACTGGTATGGACAAGGTCTACAAACAGATGATGACGGAGCTTGATGCAATTGGTGTTAAACCAATCGAGTGCGTAGGACAGGAATTTAACCCTGATTTTCACAATGCAGTGATGCAGGTGGAAAATGACGAACTTGAGTCAGGCACAGTTGCACAGGAACTTCAAAAAGGTTATATGTACAAAGATACTGTGGTTCGCCACAGTATGGTAGCCGTTGTACAGTAAATAAATTAAATTGTATTATACACTATTTTATTAGGAGGAAATAAAAATGGGCAAGATCATAGGAATTGATTTAGGAACAACAAACAGCTGTGTAGCTGTTATGGAAGGTGGAAAACCTACAGTTATAGCAAACCAGGAAGGTGCAAGAACTACTCCTTCAGTAGTTGCTTTTACAAAGACGGGTGAGAGACTTATCGGTGAGCCTGCAAAACGTCAGGCAGTTACAAACGCTGAGAAGACAATCTCATCTATCAAGAGACATATGGGAACAGATTACAAAGTAGCTATCGATGATAAGAGCTACAGCCCACAGCAGATTTCAGCTATGGTACTTCAGAAATTAAAAGCTGACGCAGAGGGATATCTTGGTGAGTCTGTTTCAGAAGCTGTTATCACAGTACCTGCTTACTTCAATGACGCACAGCGTCAGGCTACAAAGGATGCAGGAAAGATTGCAGGACTTGATGTAAAACGTATCATCAACGAGCCTACAGCAGCAGCTTTAGCATACGGACTTGACAACGAAAAAGAGCAGAAGATCATGGTTTATGACCTTGGTGGTGGTACATTCGATGTATCTATCATTGAGATCGGTGATGGTGTAATCGAAGTATTATCTACAAATGGTGATACACATCTTGGTGGTGATGATTTTGATAACAAGATCACACAGTGGATGATCGATGAGTTTAAGAAGGCAGAAGGTGTAGACCTTTCTGCTGACAAGATGGCTCTTCAGAGATTAAAAGAAGCCGCTGAGAAAGCAAAAAAAGAGCTCTCTTCAGCTACAACTACAAATATCAACCTCCCATTCATCACAGCAACAGCAGAGGGACCAAAGCATTTTGATATGACTCTTACAAGAGCTAAGTTTGACGACCTCACAAGAGATCTTGTTGAGAAAACAGCAATTCCAGTACAGAATGCTATGAAAGATGCAGGACTTACAAATGCAGATTTAGGACAGGTACTCCTTGTTGGTGGATCTACACGTATCCCAGCAGTACAGGATAAGGTTAAACAGCTTACAGGAAAAGAGCCAAGCAAATCACTTAATCCTGATGAGTGTGTAGCAATCGGTGCTTCTATTCAGGGTGGCAAGTTAGCAGGAGATGCCGGTGCAGGCGAGATTCTTCTTCTTGATGTCACTCCGCTTTCTCTTTCAATCGAGACAATGGGTGGAGTTGCTACAAGACTTATCGAGAGAAATACTACTATTCCTACAAAGAAGAGCCAGATCTTCTCAACAGCTGCTGATAATCAGACAGCCGTTGATATCAACGTAGTACAGGGTGAAAGACAGTTTGCCCGCGACAACAAATCACTTGGTCAGTTCAGACTTGACGGAATCCCACCAGCACGTCGTGGTGTTCCACAGATCGAGGTTACTTTCGATATTGATGCAAACGGTATCGTAAATGTATCAGCAAAAGACTTAGGTACAGGTAAAGAGCAGCACATCACTATCACAGCAGGATCTAACATGTCTGATGAGGAAATCGATAAGGCAGTTAAAGAGGCTGCTGAGTTCGAGGCACAGGACAAGAAGAGAAAAGAAGCTATCGATGCAAGAAATGATGCAGAGAGCTTTGTATTCCAGACAGAGGATGCTTTGAAACAGGTTGGAGAGCAGATTGATGCCGCTGACAAGTCGGCAGTTGAGGCTGATATCGCAGCAGTTAAATCATTCCTTGATGCTCACAAAGAGGCAGAGAACATGACAGATGCTGATGTTGCAGAGCTTAAAGCAGCTCAGGAGAAGCTCACACAGAGTGCACAGAAAGTATTCGCAAAAATGTATGAGCAGGCACAGGCAGCACAGGGCGCAGCAGGACCTGACATGAATGCAGGAGCCGGTGCAGCAGGACCTGATATGAACGCTTCTTCAGGAAATGGTGCAGATGATGATGTCATCGATGCGGATTTCAAGGAAGTATAATAGAAGCATAATATTTGACGGACGTCAAATAAATGTTTAAATCACCCGCAAGGTTAGCCTATTTAAAGGCTGACCTTGCGTATCTTAAGTTAAAAAGTTAATTAAAAAAGGATTAAGATTATGGCAGAAAAAAGAGATTACTATGAGGTTCTGGGTGTATCAAAAACTGCAACAGAAGCAGAAATCAAAAAAGCATTCAGACAGCAGGCAAAGAAATATCATCCTGATAGTCATCCAGGGGATAAAGAGTGTGAAGAAAAGTTTAAAGAGGCACAGGAAGCATATGCTATACTTTCTGACGGTGAAAAGAGAAGACAGTATGACCAGTTTGGACACGCTGCTTTTGATGGTACAGGTGGTGCCGGTGGTTTTGATTTCTCTGGAATGGACATGGGAGACATTTTCGGAGATATTTTCGGAGACTTTTTTGGCGGAGGCAGATCTAATGCCAGAAGAAATGGCCCGGCCAAAGGAGCCAATATACGTCTGAGTATCAGAATTTCTTTTGAGGAAGCTGTATTTGGCTGTACAAAAGAACTTGAATTTAATTATAAAGAAACTTGCAGTACATGCGGTGGCAATGGAGCAAAGCCAGGTACTTCTCCTGAGACATGTTCACAGTGTCAGGGATCTGGAAAAGTGGTAAGACAGCGCCAGTCTCTGTTTGGTGTAGTACAGGATGTTTCTACATGTCCGTCCTGCGGTGGTAGCGGAAAGGTCGTAAAAGAAAAATGTCCTACCTGTCACGGAACAGGCTACAATACCAAAAAGATTAAGAAAACTGTCGAGATACCAGCCGGTATCGATAATGGCCAGTGCGTAAGGATCAGGGATTATGGTGAGCCTGGTATTAACGGGGGACCAAGAGGTGATCTGCTTGTCGAAGTAATAGTTGCGTCAAGCAATTATTTCGAGCGGCAGGATGTAAATATCTTCTCAAAAGCGTCAATATCCTTTGCTATAGCAGCACTTGGTGGAGATATTAGAATCAAGACTGTTGACGGAGATATCATCTATACAGTAGCACCGGGCACACAGACAGGTACAAGAATCCGCCTAAAAGGCAAGGGCGTTCCATCTACAAGAAACAAGGCTGTAAGAGGTGACCATTATGTAACGCTTATCGTTTCTACTCCTACAGGGCTTTCAAAAGAGGCAAAAGAGGCTCTTAAGAAATTTGATGAGTTATCAGGTGGTTCACTTACCAAAGAGGGCGGTGCATCAGCAGAGTCTAAAAAGAAAAAAGGTTTCATGGATAAAATAAAAGAATCTTTGGATGATTTGTAATTCATCTGTTTTTACAATGGGGCGGACCGATTATGGTTCGCCTTTTGATATCTTATTTTAGGTCTTTTCTACCCGCAAAATATATGTTATTATAAAATAAGTTTTTTAGAGGCAGTCGTAAGGCTGCCTTAAGAATTGCCCGGATAATCATAAATACTTTTGACCTTCATGTCATACAAATTAAGAAAGGAACCGCATATATGAAGTGGAAAAAATATACGATTGAGACAACGACCGAAGCCGAGGATTTTATGAGTAGTATGCTCATGGAGCTGGGGATAGAGGGAATAGAGATAGAAGATAATATTCCTCTGACCAAAGAAGATCAGGCTGACATGTTTATAGACTTTCTGCCGGAGCTGCCGCCTGATGAGGGAATCAGCCATGTAAGCTTTTACATCGAGGATGATGGAAGCGATCAAACCGATATTCTTAAAAAAGTAAAACTTGGACTTGAAGATCTTCGTGATACAGTTGATGTAGGAAGCGGTGTTATTTCATCTTCAGAGACCGAGGATCTTGACTGGATCAACAACTGGAAAAAATATTTTTCATCATTTACTATTGGCGATATTCTTATCAAGCCTACTTGGGAAGAGGTAAAGCCTGAGGATGCAGATAAATTCATGATAGAGATAGATCCGGGTATATCATTTGGTACAGGAAAACACGAAACTACACAGCTTTGCATAAAGCAGCTTATCAAGTATATTGAAGGAGCAAAAGAATCTCCAAAGGTGCTTGATGTCGGATGTGGAAGCGGAATACTTTCTATCGTAGCATTAAAGCTAGGTGCAAGAAAAGTTGTGGGAACTGATCTTGATGCAGACTGCATGATCTCAACCCGCGACAATATGCAGGTAAATCATCTTGACGAGAAACTTGGTATATTTTATGTCGGAAATCTCATAGATGACACAGAGCTTCAGCAGAAGGTCGGCACGGAAGAATATGACATAGTTGTTGCAAACATACTTGCGGATGTTATCATTCCTATGGCACCGGTCATCCCTGACCGATTAAAAGAGGGGGGGTATTTCATTACCTCCGGTATCATAGATTTCAAGGAAAATGAAGTAAAAGAAGCTATTGAAAAGACAGGTCTTAAGGTAATCGAGATAAACCATCAGGGCGAATGGGTAAATATTACTGCACAGAAGATCTCGAAATAAAGTTGGTGAAATATGTATCAGTTTTTTGTAGATGACGAGCAGGTGCGTGCCAATAATATTTCCATCACAGGAAGTGATGTGAATCATATAAAGAACGTACTGCGCATGAAAAACGGAGAAAAAATCAGAATAAGCAGCAGATCGGGACAGGCATATTTCTGCCATGTATCGCTCATATTAGAGGATGAGGTTATTGCTGACATAGACAGTATGGATGAGGCTGGTACAGAGCTTGACAATCATATTGTGCTATACCAGGGACTTCCAAAGGGAGATAAGATGGAACTTATCATCCAGAAAGCGGTCGAGCTTGGAGTATCGGAGATAGTCCCTGTTGCCATGAAAAACTGCGTGGTAAAGCTTGATGACAAAAAGGCTATAAAAAAGATCGAAAGATGGCAAGCTATAGCGGAGAGCGCAGCAAAGCAGTCAAAGCGCACGGTAATTCCGGTCATAAATCCTCCTATGCCATACAAACTGGCATTGCAAAGAGCCAAAGAGCTTGATATCACACTTGTCCCATACGAGAATGAGCGTGGAATGGATGCAACAAGAAAAATCATGGGTGAAATAAAAAAAGGACAGTCAATAGGTGCCATAGTAGGACCTGAGGGTGGCTTTTCGCCTGAGGAGATAGCACTTGTGGGCGAGTGCGACAAAATGCACAGGATAAGTCTTGGACGAAGGATACTGCGAACAGAAACAGCAGGACTTGCTACACTTTCCATGCTGGTATTTAATTTAGATAGTTAGGAGCCTTAAATAAAATGGAAGCATATTTTGATAATTCCGCCACAACTAGATGCAGCAAGGCTGCGGCAGATATGGTATACAGACTACTTACGGAGGATTATGGTAATCCGTCCTCTCTTCATATGAAGGGCGTTGAAGCAGAAAAATTCTTAAATGATGCAAAAAAGAAGATAGCAAAAACACTTAGAGTTCTGGACAAAGAGATACTTTTTACATCAGGTGGTACAGAATCCAATAACCTTGCTATAATTGGAGCTGCAATGGCAAACCATCGCGCAGGAAAGCATATTATTACATCATCTGTAGAGCATGCTTCGGTTCTTTCTACAATGCAGTTTTTGGAAGAACAAGGCTATGAGGTGACTTATTTGCCTGTTAATCATGACGGAGTGATAAGTGTTGATGCACTTCGTGATAGCATAAGAGAGGACACAATACTTGTTTCTATAATGCATGTGAATAATGAGATAGGTGCCGTTATGCCTATCGAGGAAGTAGGAGCTGCGATAAAAGAAAAAAATCCTGCCACACTTTTCCATGTGGATGCCATCCAGTCATACGGCAAAATGGTCATAAGACCAAAAAAAATGAATATAGATCTGCTATCAGTCAGCGGACACAAGATACACGGTCCAAAGGGCAGCGGATTTTTATATATAAAGGACAAGACAAAGATAAAACCTATCATCTACGGAGGCGGACAGCAGAAAGGCATGCGTTCCGGCACAGAGAATGTTCCTGCATACGCAGGGCTTGGAGTGGCTGCCGAGGAGATATATACGGATTTTGAAGAGAAAATATCGCACATGTATGAGCTTAGAGATCACTTTATAGAGTCAGTCTTGCAGATACCGGGAGTGTTTGTAAACGGACGTCATGATCACAGCAACGCGCCACATGTTGTAAGTGTAAGTGTGGAAGGCATACGTGCAGAGGTTATGCTTCACACATTAGAGGATAGAAATATCTATGTGTCAGCAGGAAGTGCCTGCTCATCAAATAAGCCATCTATAAGCTCTACGCTTAAAAGTATCGGTCTTAAGGCTTCACTTCTCGACTCGACAGTCAGATTCAGCTTTTGTGTTAATACTACAAAGGAAGAGATAGATTATGCTGTTTCGGTTATGTCAGAGGTTATTCCGATGCTTCAAAAATATACAAGAAGATAGTAGACATGTATATTATGACGGCAAAGAATAAAGAGACAGAATAATTATTTGAGTTTCATATCTTTTGATAAGAAATTTATAAATTAGTAAATATAAATAATAAGAACAGGAGATTTAAATGTATAAGACTTTTTTGATCAAGTATGCTGAGATTGCCATAAAAGGCAAGAACAGATATATTTTTGAAGATGCGCTGGTAAAAAATATCAAGTACCAGCTAAAAAATGTAGACGGCAATTTCGAAGTTCGAAAAGAAAGCGGACGTGTCTATGTTGAAACAGACGGAGATTACGATTATGACGAGACCGTAGCCACACTCCGAAGAGTATTTGGCATTGTCGGAATCTGCCCTGTAGAGCTTCATGAGGATGAGGGCTTTGATAAGCTTGCCAAGGCTGTTATAGAGCACATCAATAATGTATATAAGGACAAAAACTTTACCTTTAAAGTAAATGCCAGACGTGCCAGAAAAAATTATCCTATGACTTCCATGGAGATAAATGCCGCAGTGGGAGAGAAAGTGCTTGAGGCATTCCCTGAGACAAAGGTAGATGTCCACAATCCACAGGTAATGATCAATATAGAAATCAGACCTATGATAAATATTTACTCAGAGGAGATCCCAGGGCCAGGCGGAATGCCGCTTGGAACGGCTGGAAAGGCCATGCTTCTCTTGTCAGGCGGTATAGATAGCCCGGTAGCTGGATATATGATCGCAAAACGTGGAGTTGTTATAAATGCAACATATTTCCATGCACCGCCATATACAAGCGAAAGAGCAAAACAGAAGGTTGTAGATCTTGCAAAAAAAGTAGCCAGATATTCAGGAAAGATTAAGCTTCATGTGGTTAATTTTACTGATATACAGCTTGCTATATATGAGAAATGCCCACATGATGAGCTTACAATCATCATGCGCAGATATATGATGAAGATAGCAGAGCATTTTGCAAATGAGGATAATTGCCTTGGCCTTATCACAGGAGAAAGTATTGGACAGGTTGCAAGCCAGACAATGCAGTCGCTTGCCGCCACAAATGAAGTGTGTGGCATGCCTGTATACAGACCTCTTATTGCTATGGACAAAAACGATATCATAGATATTTCGAATAAAATAGATACCTATGAGACATCTATTTTGCCTTATGAGGACTGCTGTACTATATTCGTGGCAAAGCATCCTGTTACAAAGCCAAATATCAACAGGATCAAAAAGTCTGAGGAAAGATTAAAGGATGTTATCGACGACCTTATGAAGACAGCCATTGACACAACAGAAGTGATAATGGTAGATGCGGAATAAAAAATAATAAAAAAGAACCCGCAAACCGGGTTCTTAAAATCATTTTGATTACTCGATGATATATGGTTTTAAAACTTCCATGATTTCGTCAAGACCAGTCTCTGTATGTATAGCTAATTCAATTGGCTTAGAGAGATCTAAACTGAAGATACCCATGATTGATTTTGCATCAATAACGTATCTGCCTGAGATAAGGTCGAAATCGAAATCAAACTGAGTAATTGCATTAACAAATGATTTTACTTTCCCAATGGAATTTAATGAAATCTGTACTGTTTTCATATGAAAACCTCCTTAATTTACAAACTAACTATATAGATAGTAATAGTTTTTTTGAAAAAAGTCAATTATATAGGAGTTAAAAAATAAAAAATGAGAAAAGCTGCCTTACATAATTTAGGATGTAAAGTAAATGCCTATGAAACAGAAGCCATGCAAAAACTTCTTGAAGATGCTGGATATGAGATAGTTCCATTTGCCGAAAAAGCAGATGTTTATGTGGTAAATACATGTTCTGTTACAAATATGGCAGATAGAAAATCAAGACAGATGCTTCACAAGGCAAAGAAAAATAACCCTGATTCGATAGTTGTCGCTACAGGATGCTATGTGCAGACCAGTGAGAAAGAAGTGCTTGATGATCTGGCTGTGGATATTGTTATAGGAAATAACAGAAAGCACGAACTTGTTGGGCTTATAGATGATTTTTTAAAAAATTCAACAGATGATTTGGTTGATGACATAAATGACGGAAAGCATGAGTTTGAAGAGCTGTTTATAGATCAGACAGCAGAGCATACTAGGGCATTTATAAAAGTGCAGGATGGATGCAACCAGTTCTGCAGCTATTGTATCATTCCATATGCTAGAGGACGCGTCAGAAGCCGTAAATTCGATAATGTCATTGCTGAGGTAAATAGACTTGCTGCAAATGGCTTTAAAGAGATAGTTCTTACAGGAATCCACCTTAGCTCATATGGAGTGGATTTTGAGGAAAACATAAGACTTCTAGACCTGATAAAAGCAGTAAATGAAGTGGACGGCATAGAGCGTATAAGACTTGGCTCACTCGAGCCAAAGATCGTGACCGAGGAGTTTGCATCAGAACTTTCAAAACTTAAAAAAATCTGTCCTCATTTTCATCTATCCCTGCAGAGTGGCTGTGATGCCACTTTAAGGCGCATGAATAGAAAATATACAGCGGATGAGTATGAGAGAGGCTGCAAGCTTCTAAGAAAGTACTTTGAACATCCTGCCATAACAACGGACGTCATAGTGGGCTTTCCTGGCGAGTCTGACGAAGAATTTGAACAGACTAAAGAATATCTAAAAAAGATATATTTCTATGAGATGCATATTTTTAAATACTCAAAGCGTAAGGGAACAAGGGCTGCCGTTATGTCAGATCAGGTGCCGGAGCAGACAAAAACAAAGCGAAGCGAAGAACTAATAGCTGCTGGACACAAAATGTCGGTGGAATTTCGTGATTATTATATTGGAAGAAGCGAGGATGTGCTTTTTGAAGAAAAAGCCATGATTGGTGAAAAAGAGTATTTTGTCGGATATACTAAGGAATATGTAAAAGTTGCAAAGGATACAGATGAAAACCTTGAAAATACAATAGTTTCGGGGTGTATCACAGATAGACTTACAGATGAAATACTGCTCTTCGAATAATAAAGGTTGTTTTTTTGTTATTTTTATAATAAAATAAAAAAACAAGAAGGGTGAAGCGTATGGAAAAGAATATTAACAACACACAATTTTTTACAGTTCAAAAGGAGCCTGAGCTTCAGGTAAAAGATGTACTTAAGATTGTGTATGAAGCATTAAGTGAAAAAGGCTACAATCCTGTTAATCAGATTGTTGGATATATTATGTCCGGAGATCCAACATATATCACAAGCCACAATAATGCAAGAAGCCTTATCATGAAGGTAGAAAGAGACGAGCTTGTGGAGGAGGTTCTTAAGACTTATATAGAGAACCACTCATGGGATTAATATGAGGATATTAGGTCTTGATTTTGGCTCAAAGACAGTCGGAGTGGCAGTGAGCGATGAGCTTCTTATTACGGCACAGGGCGTGGAGATAGTAAGAAGAAAATCGCCATCAAAGCTCAGACAGACTTTGGCTCGTATTGAGGAGATAATTGCCGAGTATGGAGTGGACAGGATTGTGCTCGGCTATCCTAAAAACATGAATAATACAGAAGGAGAGCGTTGCGAAAAGACGAAAGAGTTCGGTGATATGCTAAGCAGACGTACAGGTCTAGAAGTCATTTACTGGGATGAACGTCTTACAACAGTCGCAGCCGACCGTTCTATGATGGAAACCGGCATTCGTAGAGAACACCGCAAAGAGTTCGTAGATGAAATTGCGGCAATTTTTATTTTGCAGGGTTATTTGGATTATCTGTCAAATAGTCGGTCTTAATTATTATGCAAAAAATTAATTTTACAGATCCACAGACAAACGAGATAACAGAGTTTGCAGTAGAAGAAGAGACAACTTTAAATGGAATCAGATATCTTTTAGTTTCCGACGGACAAGAAAGCGGAGATTGTGAAGCATATATTTTAAAAGAAGTAAGTACAAAAGACGACGAAATACTTTACGAGATGGTAGAAGATGATGTAGAATTTTCTGCAATCGCTAAAGTTTTCTCGGAGCTTACGGATGAAGACACTGCTTTGGAATATTAAAAACAAAGACAGTAGTGCGTGAAAATTCATATGGAGGTAATATTTTGAAGAAAAAAGAAAAACTAAATAGTAAGCTTAAGATCATTCCTTTAGGCGGATTAGAGCAGATAGGAATGAATATTACTGCCTTCGAGTATGAGGACAGTATTATTGTGGTGGATTGCGGTTTGTCATTCCCAGATGACGATATGCTAGGAATAGATCTCGTTATTCCGGATATCACATATCTTATAGAAAACATCGATAAGGTCAAAGGATTTTTTATCACTCACGGACATGAAGACCATATTGGTGCTATCCCTTATGTGCTAAAAGAGATCAATGTGCCAATCTATGCGACAAAACTTACCATGGGCATCATAGACAAAAAGCTCGAAGAACATGGCATGTTAAAGACTGTAAAGAGAAAGGTCGTAAAATACGGGCAGCATATCAATCTGGGCTGTTTTAGGGTAGAGTTCATAAAGACTAACCACAGCATCCAGGATGCTGCTGCACTGGCTATTTACTCACCGGCAGGAATCGTAGTACACACTGGAGATTTCAAGGTGGATTACACACCGGTATTTGGAGATGCCATCGATCTTGCACGTTTCGGAGAGATCGGAAAGAAAGGTGTACTTGCACTTATGTGCGACAGTACCAATGCCGAAAGACCGGGATTTACACAGTCAGAGAAATCAGTAGGAAAAGTTCTTGATAACATATTCGAGGATCACAAGAAAAACAGGATAATTATTGCTACATTTGCATCAAATGTGGATCGTGTACAGCAGATCATAAATTCAGCAGAAAAATTCGGACGAAAGGTAGCCATAGAAGGCCGAAGCATGGTCAATATCATTTCTATTGCCGCAGAGCTTGGCTATCTGTCACTGCCTGACAATATTTTGATAGATGTAGACCAACTTAAGAGCTATTCCGATGAGCAGACTGTTATTATCACAACAGGAAGTCAGGGCGAGTCGATGGCTGCTCTTTCTCGTATGGCAAACGGAACCCACAGAAAGGTATCCATAAAAGCGAATGATACTATCGTATTCAGCTCAAATCCTATTCCGGGAAATGAGAAATCAGTTACAAGTATCATAAACGAGCTTATGATGAAGGGCGCAGATGTTATATTCCAGGATGTTCATGTTTCAGGACATGCATGCCAGGAGGACATAAAACTTATATATTCTTTGGTTAATCCTAAATATGCCATTCCTGTTCATGGAGAGTACAAGCATCTTGTAGCACAGGCAAAGATTGCAGAAGAGTTAGGATATGATTCAGATCATATCAGGATACTTTCTTCCGGAGATGTGTTAGAGATCGATGAGGATAGTGCAAAAGTTACAGGCAAAGTTCATGTCGGCAATGTCATGGTAGATGGTCTTGGAGTTGGTGATGTAGGAAATATCGTACTACGCGACAGACAAAGACTTGCCGAGGATGGTATCATAATAGTTGTTATGACCCTTGAGGAGGGCTCAGGTCGTGTACTTGCGGGTCCGGATATTGTTTCCCGAGGCTTTGTATATGTACGCAATTCAGAGAGCCTTATGGATGAGGCAAAGAGCATATTAGACGATACAATGGATCGTCTTGAATATAATAATGTTACAGATTGGGGCAAGATAAAAACAGAGGTCAAAGATGCTTTGGGCGATTTTGTATGGAAAGAGACAAAGCGCAGACCTATGATAATGCCTATTATTATGGAAGTGTAGGTATATTTTATGGATTTTAACAAGGCTTTATTTAAATTTATAAAAGTGGCATTTTCGATAATGATAGCCCTTATAGTGATAGTTGGATCCATAAAGATCTGTATGACCTGTTATGATTTCGGCTATAGGGTATTTACAGAGCCGGCCGTGTCGCAGGCACCGGGCAGGGATGTGCTTGTCCAGGTCGCTGATGGCATGTCGGCAAAGGAATTAGCTCAGCTTTTAGAAGATAAAGGCCTTGTTAAAGATTCAAAACTTTTTGTTATTCAGTTAAAGCTTTCCGCATATGCAAATAAAATTGCACCTGGCATGTATACACTAAACACATCAATGACTGCCAAGGAGATGATGGTTGTCATGGCAGAAAATTATAACAAAAATAGCGAAACGGACAGCACACAAAATACCAATGACGATTCAGAGTCCACAGTACCGGGCACTGATGAGGAAGGAACAGTACAGGAAGATTTTACGGAATGATAGTTGATGAGAGACTTGTTACTTATATCAATTCTTTGGACAAAGGTAATACACCTGTATTAGATGAAATAGAACAGGAAGCTTTGCGTGATTTTGTACCTATAATCAGAAAAGAAATGCAGAGCTTTTTAAAATTATTACTTGCAATGCAAAAACCAATGCGTATTCTCGAAGTGGGAACAGCGGTTGGTTTTTCTGCAATTCTGATGGCAGAATATGCCCCAAAGGATTGTCAGCTAGTGACAATAGAAAATTATAAAAAACGAATACCAATAGCAAAAGCTAATTTTGTTCGTGCAGGAAAAGACAGCCAGATTACTCTCTTAGAAGGGGATGCAGCTGACATACTGCCACAGATAGATGAGCTATTTGATATGATATTTATGGATGCAGCAAAAGGACAGTATATCAATTTTATGCCGCAGGTGCTTCGCCTTTTAAAGAGTGGCGGAGTACTTGTGTCCGACAATGTCCTGCAGGATGGCGACATAATAGAGTCGCACTATATTGTAGAACGCAGAAATCGAACGATATACAAGCGTATGCGAGAGTATCTGTATGAGCTTACACATAATGACAAGCTAATTACAGCAGTACTGCCGATAGGTGACGGCATAACTGTATCTACAAAGATAGAATAAGCTTAGCATATTATAATAGTTTGGAGATAAAATGAGAAAGATAGAATTACTTTGTCCGGCAAGCAGTCTGGAAGTACTTAAAATAGCCGTTATATATGGTGCTGATGCGGTATATATCGGTGGAGAGGCATTTGGACTCCGTGCCAAGGCCAAGAATTTTTCAATGGATGAGATGGCAGAGGGCGTGGCATTTGCACATGCTCATGGAGTAAAGGTATATGTCACAGCCAATATCCTTGCGCACAACTACGATCTTGATGGAGTAAGGGAGTATTTTAAAGAATTAAATGACATGAAGCCTGACAGACCGGATGCACTTATCATTGCTGATCCGGCAGTTTTTATGATTGCAAAGGAAGTATGTCCGCAGATTGAAAGACATATCAGCACACAGGCAAATAATACCAATTATGGCACATACCAGTTCTGGTGGAACCTTGGCGCAAGCCGAGTTGTTACAGCAAGAGAGCTGTCTTTAAATGAGATAAAAGATATAAGGGCTCACATAGATGACAAGATGGAGATTGAGACATTTATTCATGGAGCTATGTGTATCTCGTATTCGGGAAGATGTCTGCTTTCAAACTACTTTACAGGGCGTGATGCCAATAAGGGTGCATGTACACATCCTTGCAGATGGAAATATTCTGTTGTCGAGGAAAAACGCCCGGGAGAGTATCTGCCGGTTTATGAGAATGAGCGCGGCACATATATCTTCAATTCAAAGGATCTTTGTATGATAGAGCATATCCCTGATCTGATCGATGCCGGAATAGACAGCTACAAGATAGAAGGCCGTATGAAAACAGCTCTCTATGTGGCAACGGTTGCCAGAACCTATCGCAAAGCAATAAACGATTATCTTGAGTCACCTGAGAAATACGAGGCAAATATGCCATGGTATCTCGAACAGATAAAGAGCTGTACTTACAGACAGTTTACAACTGGATTTTTCTATGGAAAGCCATCAGAGGAGACTCAGATATACGATAACAATACTTACGAGAAGGGTTACACATACCTCGGTATCGTAGGTGCGCCAAATGAAAAAGGTCAGTATCGCATGGAACAGAGAAATAAGTTTTCCGTAGGTGAAGAAATCGAGATCATGAAGCCAGACGGTGACAATGTGATCGTGACTGTAGAGGCAATGTATGATGAGGAAGGAAATGAAATGGAATCATGTCCTCACCCACAGCAGATTTTCTATGTAAAGCTCAGTGAAAATCCGCATGAGTTTGACATTTTAAGACGCCAGGAGAACGAGGCGATAGCTTTGGATTAGAACAATAGCTTTTAGATATTATAAAAATCTATGATGCGGTCCATGCGCGCGCTCATATTCATAAGCAGTGCATCTGCAATGGTTATGGCAGCCATGGACTCAACTACTACAACAGCTCTTGGCACGATGATAGGATCGTGTCGTCCTTTTATAGAGATCTCGATATTTTCACCGGACTTATTTACCGTATGCTGTGTGCTTGCGATAGATGGTGTCGGTTTTATTGCAGCTCTGAGTATAAGAGGAGAGCCGTCTGTCATGCCGCCGAGTGTGCCGCCTGAATGGTTGGTCTGCTTGGTGGTTTTTTTGTCTTTTATCACAAAGGCATCATTATTGGTAAGACCTGTGGATCTTGCTGCGGCAAAACCGTCACCGATCTCAAAACCCTTTACAGCGCCGATAGACATGACTGCTTTTGCCAGATTGGCATCGATCTTTTCAAATACAGGATCACCAAGTCCGACAGGAAGCCCTGTTATGACACACTCACAGACACCGCCTGAGGAATTCTGTGCTTTAATGCACTCCATTAGATATGCTGACGCTTTTTCTGCTGCTATAGCATCCGGCATATAAAGTGAGTTGTTGTTTATTTCATCGGCACTGAAATTATCAAAATTAATCTCGATTTCTCCGATGGATTTTGTATATGTAAGGAATTTTATGCCGAGCCGAGAAAGAAGCTTTACTGCGATAGCGCCTGCTGCAACACGACCTATTGTCTCACGTCCTGAGGAACGTCCGCCGCCTCTGTAATCCCTGAAACCATATTTTTCATCAAAACAATAATCAGCATGTCCAGGACGGTAGTAGGATGCGATCTCAGAGTAATCTTTGGATTTCTGATTTTTGTTCCATACAACCATGGATATAGGTGTTCCTGTTGTTTTTCCCTCAAATACACCTGAAAGTATCTCAACCGCGTCGTCTTCTTTACGAGGGGTAGTAAACTTTGATTGTCCCGGTTTTCTACGGTTTAAGAATATCTGTATGTCCTCCTCGCAAAGATCCATGCCTGCCGGAACTCCGTCAACCACGACACCAAGTCCTTTTCCGTGGGATTCGCCCCAGGTTGTTACCTTAAAAATTGTACCATATGATGAACCTGACATAATATGTCTCCTTTTTCTTGTTTTTATAGCTATACTACTTTTCTATTTAGGCTATGTGGTTTAACCGTATTATTTATTATATGTAAAGACAAGTTGAATAGTCAAGGAATCTATGATATTATTTTTAAGTTGATTATTTTAAAAGCGAAAGAGGATAGATATGGCAAAATATGAACTATTAAAGCAGGAGGGACGCGCCAAAAGAGGTACATTCCACACCGTACATGGTGATATACAGACTCCTGTATTTATGAATGTGGGAACTGTTGCAGCAATAAAGGGCGCAGTTTCCACAGAAGATTTAAAAAATATAAAGTGTCAGGTACAGCTTTCAAATACATACCATCTGCACGTTCGGACAGGAGACAAAATTATAAAAGAACTTGGCGGTTTGCACAAATTTATGGTATGGGACAGACCAATACTTACTGATTCAGGCGGATTCCAGGTATTTTCGCTTGCAGGGCTTAGAAAAATCAAAGAAGAGGGAGTATATTTTAATTCTCACATAGACGGTGCAAAAATATTTATGGGCCCTGAGGAGAGCATGCAGATACAGTCTAATCTCGGTTCGACTATAGCTATGGCATTTGACGAGTGTCCATCGAGTGTGGCAGACAGACAGTATGTGGAAAATTCCGTAAACCGTACTACGCGATGGCTTTTACGCTGTAAAAATGAGATGGCAAGACTTAACAGCCTGCCGGATACAGTTAATAAAGAACAGCTTCTTTTTGGAATCAATCAGGGAGCTATTTATCCTGATATCAGAATAGATCATGCAAAAAGAATATCGCAGATGGATCTTGATGGCTATGCAGTCGGAGGGCTTGCAGTAGGTGAGACTCATGAGGAAATGTATCATATCCTAGATGAGACAGTGCCTTATCTTCCGGTAGACAAGCCTACATATCTTATGGGTGTGGGTACTCCAGCAAATATCCTAGAGGGAGTAGAGAGAGGAATTGACTTCTTTGACTGTGTATATCCGAGTAGAAACGGCCGTCACGGTCATGTCTATACAAATCACGGCAAGCTCAATCTCTTTAACCAGAAATATCAGAAGGATATGCGCCCGATAGAGGAGGGCTGTGGATGTCCGGCATGCCGTAAGTATTCAAGAGCTTACATCAGACATCTTCTTAAAGCAAAAGAGATGCTTGGAATGAGACTTTGCGTGCTCCATAACCTGTATTTTTACAACAATATGATGGAAGAGATCAGAAATTCGCTTGATGAGGGAAGATTTGCATCATATAAGGCCGAAAAACTTTATGGCATGACCCAGGGCGAGCAAAGCTAGTGATACAAAAATATAAAAATTCTCAAAAATTAGTAAAAAGCCTTGCCGATATGGTGCTCATTGTGTATTATGGTAATAGTGCTTAAAAGCAAATTAATATCAGGAGGAAAAATTGATGACAGCAATTTTAGCAAGTGGAAGTGCAGTCGGAACAGCCGGAATGATCATCTGGTTAGTTGTACTTTTCGCATTTATGTATTTTCTTATGATTCGTCCACAGAAGAAAGAGCAGAAGAAAAAAGACCTTATGCTAAATGAAGTGGCAATAGGAGACACAGTACTTACAACAAGTGGATTTTACGGAACAATTATTGATATTCAGGATGATACTGTTATTGTAGAGTTCGGAAACAATAAAAACTGCCGTATCCCAATGCAGAAAGCTGCTATTGCAGATCTTGAGAAAGCAGAAGATTCAGCAAAGTAGTAAAAACCGTCACGCAAGTGGCGGTTTTTATATAATAACTTCTTAAGTACTTGAATGAATAATAAAAAGCTGTTATTATAATACACAGTTATGAGG
>CAVICC010000008.1:0-58656 GCA_963641405.1 bacterium
ATTCTGAAATGCAAAAAATCCGAGGCTTTCGCCTCGGACTTTGTCTACAGTCTGAAGTGTGCGTTTGACGCACACTTTTTTTATATATCCTGCAGGTTAATATATTTCGGTGTATTGAAATGCCGCATGGTTATCTCACACAAATCAGCACTGTCACTTCGCATAACTGTATCAAGTATAGCCTGGTGCTCATCGATTGTATTTTTCATTCGGCCCTCGTGAGAGAGCGACTGGCATGCAAGATTCTGGATCTTGTATGTATGGCGCTTGTAAATCTCATTAAATGTCGAATTTTCATTGTACTTTACGATAGTAGCATGAAATTTAAAGTCATATTTGACGAACTCTTCTATATCAGCAGAACTTTTAAATATAGCTTTTTGTGTATCGAGTAGGTCCTCGAGCTCTGATACTGTCTCAATGCTCTTTGGCGTCTTATTCTTATAATCTTCAGTCAATGTGTATATGCAGAAAAATTCAATAGCGGAACGGATCTCGAAAGTCTCCTCAATATCATGTTCGCTCATCTCGTGGAGCATAAATCCACGGCTTGGAAGAATATCAATATATCCTTCTGACTCAAGCTGCTGGAGAGCAGAGTGGAAAGGGGTACGCGATACACCGATATCCGTACATATTTTTCGCTCAGAATATACACAGCCGGATTCAAATTCATGATCAAGGATCATTTTCTTTACATGTTCATACGCAGTTTCTTTAAGATTGTTAGTTGTTATCATAATTTTCACCTCTAAATAAATACCTTTTATAAATTTAATACACTGTTTAACTCCTGATACAGTGTACCGAAAATCCTACCTTTGATAAAATTTTAACACGTGCATACCGGTATGTCAATAATTTAACAAGAAAAACTATGTAAAATGCACAAAAACTAATGCAAATAAGTATCATAACTATACAAAAATAAAATTACATATTGACTGGCATACCGGCATACCATATAATACAGACATAAAGAACAAACGCAGTTCACCTGGTGACTGGACTGCATACTACAACACATATATGTCAGACCGGTATGGCATATAAACATTAGGAAGGATGGTTTTCAAATGAAAGTAGGATTTATAGGATTAGGTATTATGGGACGCCCGATGGCAAAGAATTTATTAAATGGTGGAGTAGAACTTATAGTTTCTGATTTAAATAAGGAAGCGGTTGACGAACTTGTATCATTAGGGGCAGAGTCAGGAAGCTATACAGATATTGGAGAAAAGTGTGACATCATTCTTACAATTCTCCCAAATGGTAAGATCGTGCAGGACGTTCTCTTTGGAGAGGATGGTGTCAGCAAAACTCTTACAGCTGGAAAACTTGTATGTGATATGTCGAGTGTTACACCAACAGAGAGCAAAACATGTTATAGTAAGTTAAAAGAAATTGGGGTAGGTTTTGTCGATGCTCCTGTTAGCGGTGGAGAACCGGGAGCAATAGCTGGAAGTCTTGCTATCATGTGTGGTGGTGATGAAAAAGACTTTGAAACTTTACGGGATATATTTGGAATACTTGGAAGCAGCAGCCTGCTTATCGGACCAAGCGGAAGTGGAAGCGTTACAAAGCTTGCAAATCAGATCATTGTAAATCTTGGAATTGCAACAGTTTCAGAGGCACTCGTCCTTGCAACAAAGGCTGGCGCTGATCCAATGAAAGTTTACAAGGCAATAAGGGGCGGACTTGCAGGAAGCGCTGTACTTGATGCAAAAGCACCTATGATGTGCGCAAGAAATTTTGTTCCAGGGGGGAAAATAAGCATCAATCATAAAGATATCAAAAATGTCATAAATACAGCACATGATATCGATGTTCCACTTCCACTTACAGCACAGCTTTTTGAGATAATGCAGTCGCTTAAGGTTGGTGGACACATGAATGATGACCATGCCGGAATCGTACAATATTTTGAGCAGCTTGCAGGCGTTGAGGTTAAATCAGATATTACCGAGTAAGAAAAGGAGAGGGAAATATGCTTACAGGATATCCATTACTTATAGCTTTTCTGGCAAGTGTAATAATCTTGCTGGTATCTATAATCAAATTTAAAGTAAATCCATTCATAGCAATGTTATTTACAAGTATCGTGACAGGTTTTCTCGTAAGAATGCCTATGAATGATATAGCAACAACAATTTGTGCGGGCTTTGGAAGCACATTAAAGAGTATCGGTATAGTTATCGGACTTGGAATTATATTTGGAAATATTCTTTCAGAAGCAGGTGCGACAGAGGCAATAGCAAAAGGACTTCTGAAAAAAACCGGAAATAAAAATGCTGCACTTGCAGTTACAACGGCAGGATTTCTTATTTCAATACCGGTATTTCTTGATGCGGCATTTATCATTATGATGCCTATCGTAAAATATGTAACAAGAGCAACAAAGAAGAGCGTAATGGTTTTTGTATGTGCGCTCGGTGTTGGAACTATCGTAGGACATGCACTTGTCATCCCTACGCCAGGACCACTTGCAGTAGCAGCAAATGTAGATGCTGATATTGCCGGATTCCTGTTTTATTCACTTATCACAGGATTTATAGCTATCATGGTAGGTGGATGGCTTTATGGAAAGAGATTCAACAAGTATCCGGCATATGAGGCAACCGAGGAAGATATAGAGAACATTACTGATGTTAAGAAAATCCCTTCCTTCGGACGTTCAATGCTTGTACTTTTATTCCCTATCATGCTTATTCTTATTGCAAATGTAGTGACATCGATCGTTGCAGAGGGAACATTTGTATACAATCTTGTATCGTTTATCGGTGAAAAAGATATAGCACTTTTCCTTGGATGTGTATTTGCCTATGCATTTTTACGCAACTACATCGCAAAGGATTTCAACACTGTGGTAACAGAAGCTGCTGACTCATCAGGTCTTATACTCCTCATCACAGGAGCCGGTGGTGCATTCGGAAATGTGCTTAGCACAAGTGGAATCGGAGATTACCTTGTAAATTCAATGGGAAGCATGAATGTTTCACCTATAGTGCTTGGATTTGTACTCAGCGCACTGCTTAGAATCTCACAGGGATCTACAACAGTTGCACTTGTTACAACATCATCTATCCTCGGAACAGCGATCGCAGCATCAGGAGCATCTCCTATATTGGTAGGTCTTGCAATATGCGCTGGTGGAATCGGATTTTCACTCCCAAACGATTCAGGTTTCTGGGTAATATCAAGATTTGCAGGAATCTCAGTATCAGATACATTAAAGAGCTGGACAATCGGTGGAACGATCGCGGGAGTGACAGTATTCGTGCTTGTAATGATCATTTCGGCAATAAATGGAGTGGTACCACTTCCATTCCTGTAGGAATATATGAATATATGGCTATACTGTTTCGCATGGCCTGACACCGTGTTAGGCAGCGCTACATCCAAATAACATTTGGGAAGTTTTAATATTTAATAGTTACGAATAATTATTTAGCGTATATAATAGGAGAAAAAAATGTCAGAGAAAAATATTTCAATAGATGTTTTCGGTAAATACAATGCAGTTGATGAGGCAAAGCTTGATGCTCTTCTTACAGCAGAAATTAAAAAAAATAATACAAAATTTGTAGTACTTGATGATGATCCGACCGGAGTACAGACAGTGCATGACATAAGCGTATATACTGACTGGACGGTAGACTCTATGAAAAAAGGCTTTATGGATGACAATAAGATATTCTACATTCTTACAAATAGCCGTGGTATGACAGAGGCAGAGACTACAAAGATACACCATGAGATCATTGATGCAGTTGCACAGGCGGCTAAAGAGACTGGAAAGAATTATCAGTTTATATCAAGAAGTGATTCTACGCTCAGAGGCCACTATCCGCTTGAGACAGAGCTTTTAAAAGAGGGTGTAGAGAAAAGCGGAAAGACTGTGGATGGTGAGGTATTATTCCCATTTTTTAAAGAAGGTGGCCGTTTTACCATCGACAATACACATTACGTAAAGTATGGCGATGAACTTGTGCCGGCAGCGCAGACAGAGTTTGCAAAGGATAAGACATTTGGATATACACATTCATCTATTCCTGAGTATGTCGAGGAAAAAACGAAAGGGGCATATAAAGCCGAAGATGTGACATGCATAGCACTTGAGGATCTTAGGGCATTAAATATTGACAAAATCACAGAGCAGCTTATTAATGTGAAGGATTTTAACAAAGTCTGTGTAAATGCCATTGATTATTGCGACGTAAAAGTTTTTTGTATAGCACTCTACAGAGCTATGGATGCTGGAAAGAGCTTTATGTTCAGGACAGCAGCTGGTTTCGTAAAAGTTGTAGGCGGTGTCACAGATATCCCGCTTCTTACGAGAAAGGAAATGGTAGTAAAAGAGACCAATTATGGTGGTGTTGTGGTGGTGGGAAGCCATACGGCAAAGACCACAGCTCAGCTTGAGGAATTATTAAAGCTTGAAGATGTTGTGCCGGTTGAGTTTAAATCAAGTCTCGTACTTGAAGGCGATGAAGCTTTTTATAACGAAGTAAAAAGATGCGTTGCAGAGGAAGAAAAAATCATTGCTAGCGGAAAGACAGCGGTATGCTTTACAGAAAGAAAACTGCTTACTGTAGAGAATGATACAAAAGAGAGTGCTCTTGTTAGAAGCGTAAAGATCAGCGACGGAGTTCAGAGACTTGTTGGCGATCTTGGTATTACACCTGCATTTGTCATAGCAAAGGGTGGAATTACGTCAAGTGATGTGGGAACCAAGGCTCTTAAGGTAAAATGTGCAAATGTTATGGGCCAGATCAAACCGGGAATTCCGGTATGGCAGACAGGCGCTGAGAGCAGATTCCCTCAGACTCCATATGTCATTTTCCCAGGAAATGTAGGTGAGGCATTTACATTAAGAGAAGCCGTAGAAGTACTTAATGACAAAATTGTTTAAGGAGAAAATACATGATTACAGGGCAAGTTAAAATGTGTAATGATATGGAAGATATAAAACGCTTTAATCTCGCGATGAACGATCTCGAGTGCGATGTGGACCTGCAGCAGGGCAGATATGTGATAGATGGAAAGTCTATCATGGGAATGTTCAGCCTGAGCCTATTAGAGCCTATCACAATTATTTTACACACGGACAACGAAGATGAAATAGAAGCTGTTAAAGAATATATCACTGATTATTCAGTAGAATAATGGTATATATTGCAGCAAAGAGCAAGGTGTGCGCTTGACGTGCACCTTGTTTTTTGTGAAAATGATTAATTACAATCCTTGACGATTTCATATACGAAAAGTATAATAAACTCTGTATGATTGTAACTATATCGCAACTGCAAATATAGTGAGTGGTTGTATGAAAGTTAAGATATATGGAGGAAATTAAATGGCACTTAGCAAGAAGCCGGTAAACGGCATGAAAGATATATTACCTGCTGAGATGGAAATTCGTGATTATGTTACAAGTGTGATCAAGGATACATACCGCAGTTTCGGTTTTACACCGATTGAGACTCCTTGCATGGAGAATATAGCAAATCTCACAAACAAACAGGGTGGAGAGAATGAAAAGCTCATCTTCAAGGTGATGAAGAGAGGAGAAAAATTAAACCTCGAGACTGCAAAGGAAGAGGCTGATGTAGTGGATTTTGGTATGCGTTATGATCTTACTGTGCCACTTTCACGTTATTACTCAAACAATGCAAACAATCTGCCTTCACCTTTTAAGGCACTTCAGATGGGAAGCGTATGGAGGGCAGACAGACCACAGCGTGGACGTTACAGACAGTTCACACAGTGTGATATAGATATACTCGGAGAGCCAAGCAACCTTGCTGAGATAGAGCTTATCACAGCTACTACTACAACGATCGGCAGACTTGGATTTGAGAATTTTGAAATCCGTATCAATGAGAGAAGAATTTTAAAGGCTATGGCTGCTTACAGCGGTTTTGCAGTGGAGGATTACGACAGCGTATTCATCACTCTCGACAAGATGGACAAGATCGGTGTTGACGGTGTGGCAGAGGAGCTTGCAAAGGATGGATATCCACAGGAGAATGTAGATAAATACCTTGATCTGTTCAAGCTTTTAGAGCAGACAAGAGATGTTACAGAGGGAGTTAAGATCCTTTCTGATAAATTAGGCAAATATTTGGACGAAGAAGTGGTTACAAATATGACTGAGATAGCTACCGCTGTAAATGCCACAAAGGGAGCTAAGTTCGAGCTTGTATTTGATCCTACTTTAGTTCGTGGAATGAGCTATTATACAGGCACTATTTTTGAGATATCAATGCCTGAGCTTGGTGCTGCCTGCGGTGGTGGTGGACGTTATGACAAGATGATCGGAAAATTCACAGGAAACGATGTACCGGCATGTGGTTTCTCAATCGGTTTTGAGAGAATCATCCTGCTTCTCATGGAGAGCGGTTTCAAGATTCCTGAGAGTCCTAAGAAGGTAGCTTATCTTATAGAGAAAAAATATCCGGCAGATAAGCTTGTGGGTGTAATGAATCAGGCAAAAGAAGCCAGAGCAAACGGTCAGCAGGTACTTGTTGTCCGCATGAACAAGAACAAGAAATTCCAGAAGGAGCAGCTTACAAAAGAGGGCTACGAAGAGTTCGTGGAGTTTTTCAACAAATAAACTAACTGTTTGATACAGAATATATGGCAGCGCATGTTTGTAAAAAGTGTATATAGTGCGTTGTTACATAATATTAATTATAAGGAGCATAAAAATGGCAGAATCAATGCAGGGCTTACATAGAAGCCATAGATGTACAGAGGTATCAAATGCCAATATCGGTGAAAAAGTTACCGTTATGGGATGGGTACAGAAGAGAAGAAATTTAGGAAGTCTTATCTTCGTAGATTTAAGAGACAGAAGCGGTATTTTACAGATCGTATTCGATGAGAACAGTGTAGGAGCAGAAGGATTTGCAAAAGCAGGCACATTAAGAAGTGAGTTCGTAGTAGCTGTTGAGGGAACAGTACAGAAGCGTTCTGCAGCAGTAAACGAGAACTTAAAGACAGGTGATATCGAGGTTATCGCTACATCTTTAAGAATTCTTTCAGAGGCTCAGACACCTCCATTCCAGATCGAGGAGAACTCAAAGACAAGCGAGGATATCAGACTTAAATACCGTTATCTTGATCTTCGCCGTCCTGACATCCAGAGAAACCTTATGTTAAGAAGCAACGTGCTTCGTGTAATGCGTGATTTCATGGCAAACGAGGGATTTTTAGAGATCGAGACACCTATCCTTTGCAAATCAACACCTGAGGGAGCAAGAGATTATCTGGTACCTAGCCGTATCCACAACGGACATTTCTATGCTCTTCCACAGTCACCACAGCTTTTCAAACAGCTTCTGATGGCTTCAGGATATGACAGATATTTCCAGATCGCACGATGCTTCCGTGATGAGGATCTCCGTGCAGACAGACAGCCTGAGTTTACACAGGCAGATATGGAGCTTTCATTTGTAGATATCGATGATGTTATCGAGATCAATGAGCGTCTCTTAAAGCACTTATTCAAAGAAGTGATCAATGTGGATGTTCAGATCCCATTCCAGCGTATGCCATGGCAGGAGGCTATGGACAGATTCGGTTCTGACAAGCCGGATACACGTTTCGGCATGGAGCTTTGTGATGTATCTGATGTAGTAAAAGACTGTGGTTTCGGTGTGTTTACAGGCGCACTTGAGAATGGCGGATCAGTACGTGGTATCAATGTAGAGGGACAGGCTAAGATGCCTCGTAAGAAGATCGACAAGCTCGTTGAGCACGCAAAGGGCTGCGGAGCAAAAGGTCTTGCATACCTGTGCATAAACGAGGATGGTACATACAAATCATCATTTGCCAAATTTATGACAGAGGATGAGCTTAATGCACTCGTAGAAAAAATGAACGGAAAGCCAGGAGATCTTCTCCTTTTCGCAGCAGACAAGAACAAGATTGTATGGAACGTGCTCGGTGCACTCCGTCTCATGCTTGGCGCAGAGCTTGGTCTTATCGATGAGAATAAATACAATTTCCTCTGGGTAACAGAGTTCCCTCTTCTTGAGTGGTCTGATGAGGAGAACAGATTTATGGCAATGCATCATCCATTTACAATGCCTATGGAAGAGGATTGGGACAAGATTGATTCTAATCCGGGTGTAGTTCGTGCAAAGGCATACGATATCGTATTAAATGGTACAGAGCTTGGTGGAGGATCAGTCCGTATACATCAGGATGATATTCAGGAGAAAATGTTCGAGGTCCTCGGATTTACAAAAGAGCGTGCGCATGAGCAGTTCGGATTCCTTCTCGACGCATTCTCATATGGTGTACCACCACACGCAGGACTTGCTTTCGGTGTTGACCGTATCTGTATGCATATGTTACATACAGACAACATCAAGGAGGTTATCGCATTCCCTAAGGTAAAAGATGCTTCAGATCTTATGTCAGAGGCACCTGGAACAGTAGATCCAAAGCAGCTTGAGGAGCTTGGAATAGCTATCGTTGCTAAGGAAACTGAGGAATAAAATATAATATGAATTTGAAAAAGAATATTTTCAATGCGATTATAATAATACTGCTTTCCGCTTTAATTGCGGGGGCAGTATTGCTTAATAACAGAATACGAAAACTGGAAACGCAGCTATCATATACTACAGACAATACATCTGTCATACTATCGGATGTACAGACTATGCAGGCGGATATCCAGTCAACACTCGAGGAAGAAGCCAGTCTCATATCGGATTGGAATATCACCCTTAAGACCGCTGATTTCAAGGATATGACATATACCGTATCGGTGGAAGTGGTGCCAAAGGAGTATACAGACAGCACAACTACGAGCGTATTTTTCGGTACAAAAGAGGTGCCGCTTGAGCTTGATGGTATCAAGTACACAGGAGAGGCAACACTGCCGCTGGATCAGGATTATGCCGGCAATGTGACATTCCTTTTTGTTGACGGAAATAAGAGAAGCACTGAGGTGCTTGATGATTTCGAGGGTGTTACCTCTGTATTTAAAAATGTAGCATCGGGTATATTGGTGGATAAGCCTTCATTTGATAATGCAAATCTGAAGATAAACTCAGATATGGATGTAGCTGTGGTCGGAAATGACTATTTCGATTTCAGTAAATATGAGCTTGTGGTAGCTTCGGGAGATACCGAGTTAAAGACGTATGATCTTAAGGCGCTTATGTCTGATGATGATACGACGGATAGCGATGGACAAAGTACATCTTCTGAGAAAAAAGACAGTACCGAGGATGGAACTGAAAGCGATATGCAGACTGATGATGGCAAGGACCATGGAATAGAAGGCACTGTAAAGATAGATGATCTTATACCTGTTACAGCCGGAAGCGATGTGAAAGTGTTCGTCAGAGCTGTTTCGACACAGGGTTTCTCATTCACTTATGATCTGTTTGAGGGAGTCGTCAATCAGGATATAAGTGATTTTGATTCTACAGTTGATATATCAGGAGGAAATTATACTGTGATAGATACTGCCGGAAGTAAATATAAATTGTAAAAAATGTCAGGCATACAGCAAATGTTGTTGTGCCCGACATTTTTTTGATGAATTATTACGCTTCTTTTTTGCTGAGTGGCAAGGTAAATATAAATTCTGTTCCTACTCCTTCTGTGCTTATGACATTAATATTTTCACCATGAGCCTGAACAATCTCCTTTACGATCGAAAGTCCAAGTCCGGTACCGCGCTTGTCCTTGCCTCGCGACGTGTCACTTTTGTAAAATCTTTCCCATATCTTTTGAATACTGTCTTTTGGAATACCTATTCCGGAATCTTTTACGGAAACAAATACCTTTTCATTCCGTATGCTTGTCTCGATCTTGATTCGTGAATCGTTGTTTGAAAATTTAACAGCATTGTCAATGAGGTTGTAAATAACCTGCTGGATCTTTGTCATATCGCCTCTTACGAAAAGCTCCGTGCCGGTCAGCACCAGATCAAAGGACACACCCTTTTCGGTGCATTTTCCTTCGAAAGTGAGGATTGTGGTGCGGATCATTGTATTGATATCAAAATCCGCGATATCGAGCCTTATGCCGTGATGACCGAATTGGTTTAGATCGATAAGGCTCTTGGTGAGCTTGTTTAAGCGTTCTGTCTCAAAAAGTATGATATTAAGGTATTTTCCTTGCATTTCAACAGGGATAGTGCCGTCTAACATTGCCTCGACATAGCCTTTTATCGATGTAAGCGGTGAACGGAAATCATGTGATACGTTTGAAACAAATTTTCGCTGATCCTCTTCTAGGGTATCAAGTTCTGTTGCCATGTAATTTAACGTGTTTGCCAGATAGCCGATCTCATCATTGGAAGAAACCTCTATCTTGTTTGTAAAGTCGCCTTTTGCATACTGTTTTGCGGCTTTTGTAATCTTTACGAGAGGTCTGTATATCGATCGGCTAAGCATGACAAGCAGAAGCAGTGCAAAAACAAAAATCAGGGCAACGGTATAGAACGATATATTCATAAAACCGTTCACGCCTTCATGGACACTGCTCAAATCCTTGTGTATCACTATGTATCCGATATTCTGATAGGACACGTTGACTGAGGAAAAAACTGAGAGCATATCGTGGTCGAATGAGTCGTAAAAGTCACCTATCATATAGTAGGAGCTGCCGAAATCTGCTACATCAAAGCCTTCGATTATGACTGGATCAGTATCGTTGTCTGACATGCTTTTCCCTATGGATGGATCATCTGAATCCATGAGCACCTCACCGGACGGGCTTATCACCCATATTTTTGCATCCATGTAGCCAGATACGATTTTCATGTGGTTCTGGAAATCATCAAGCGACATCGATGAATCAAAATATTCAGAGGCATAGTCAGATGCTATGACAGAAGCTTCGCGGTATAGGTTTGAGGCCTCCTGTTTTTCTATATGATTTGTTATGAGCCGCTGGGAAAAGGTGCATATGATAAGAAATGCGACCACACCGTAGATCAGATAGCTGATCAGCAGCCGGGAATATATTGTGTGTTTCATATTTTAGGACACCTCGAATTTGTATCCGATGCCCCATACAGTTGCAATGCTCCAGCCTGGTTTATCTTTTATCTTTTCACGCAGGCGCTTTACGTGTACGTCAACAGTACGAGTATCTCCGATGTATTCATATCCCCAGATATTGTCGAGAAGCTGTTCTCTCGTAAATACCTGATTAGGAGATGAAGCAAGGAAATACAAAAGCTCAAGCTCCTTTGGAGGCATGTCTACCTGATGTCCGTCATATGTGACAGAGTAGTTTGAAAGATTTACGGTAAGTCCCGGATATTCCACGCATTTTATCTCGACTGATGCATAGGTTTCCTGTTTTGACGGCTGAAAACGCCTTAAGACAGCCTTTACACGGGCTACAAGCTCCTTTGAATCGAAAGGCTTCATGATGTAATCATCTGCGCCGAGCTCGAGTCCGAGTACCTTGTCGAAGATCTCGCCCTTTGCGGAGAGCATTATAATAGGCACATTTGACTTGGCACGGATCTCACGGCACACCTGATATCCGTCTATGCCAGGAAGCATGAGATCGAGCAGGATCATGTTTGGATGATAGTGCTCAAAAGCGATAAGTGCTTCCTCACCGTCATTAACTATTTTGGTATCATAGCATTCTTTGGTCAGATAGAGCGAAATAAGCTCTGCAATATTGTTGTCATCGTCTACTATTAGTATTTTTTGTTTAATAGCCATTTTTCTCTCCTTTATACATATTCCCAGTTTATTGTTTATTATAGAAAGCTGCTTTGCAGCAACTATTTAAAGGTTGCAATAGTAACACCGGCATCACCTTCACCGAACTCGCCAAGATGGAAGTCAGCTATTGTTTTGTTGCGTTTTAAGTGATTGTGTACGGCTTTTCGCAGTGCGCCTGTTCCTTTACCATGTACGATGCGCACCGATGAAAGATGTGCAATATAGGCATCGTCAAGGTATTTATCCAAAAGAGCGATAGCTTCATCGGTAGTTTTGCCGATCAGATTGATCTCGGAAGAAACCGAAAGGGATTTGCTCATCTTTATCTTGCTGCCATTTCCACCGTATTTTTTGGCAGGTGAGATGTCATCATTGATGAGCACGAGATCATTTATATTTACAAGAGATCGAAGTATACCCATCTGCACATATAGATCACCCTTGGCATTTGGCAGTGTATGTACAGTTCCCTTTAGATTGAGGGAAAGCACGAGCACAGAGTCACCGATACGAAGTTTTTTAGGAGCTTTATGGTTCTGCTTTGCCTGATTTTTCTTGATATCAGACATTTTCTTTTCCTTGTCGGACATCTTACTGCGCAAGGCAGAACGCTCTTTTTCCATCTGGCTCATAGGAGCCTGACCTTGTCCGTATTTGTTGAAATTGCGGATGGTTGTATCGGCAAGCTCTTTTGCCTCCTGAAGTATCTTGTAGGCTTCCTCATTTGCCTCACGGAGTATTTTATCCTTACTCTGATCGATCCGCTTATTCTTTTCCTCGAGCTGTTTTTTTAGTTTTTCAATCTCTGCTTTATAGCTGTTTATCTCAAGCTGTTCTTTTTCGATGGTCTGACGCTGTGATTCGAGATTGGCGATCAGATCTTCAAAATCTAGCTCTTTGTCAGTAATGCGGGTGCGCGCGTCCTCTATAATATTTTCTGCGAGTCCGAGCTTTGAAGAGATTGCAAAAGCATTACTTTTTCCCGGGATACCGATAAGCAGACGGTAGGTCGGGCTTAATGTCTCGACATTGAATTCACAGCAGGCATTTTCCACACCTTCTGTGGAAAGAGCATAGACTTTAAGCTCGCTATAGTGAGTGGTAGCCATGGTAGTGGCACCGTACTGATGCAGCTTGCTTAAGATAGAAATTGCAAGTGCGGCACCCTCTGTTGGATCGGTTCCTGAGCAAAGTTCATCGAACAGGCAGAGGCTTCTGTCATCAGCTTTTTTGAGTATCTTAACGATATTGGTCATGTGAGATGAGAAGGTACTGAGGCTTTGCTCGATACTCTGCTCGTCTCCGATATCTGCAAAAACATCCTCGAATATGGCAAGCTTTGATCTGTCACCGGCAGGAATATGTAGACCAGCCTGTCCCATGATAGTAAGAAGGCCGACAGTCTTAAGAGAAACCGTTTTACCACCGGTGTTAGGGCCTGTGATGATTAGCTGCTTATATTCTTCTCCGAGGCGCACATCGATTGGTACGACCTTTTTCGGATCGAGAAGCGGATGACGGCCTTTACGGATATTGATATGTCCATCTGTATTGAATTCAGGAGCCACACCATTGTAGGATTTTGCGAGATTTGCTTTGGCAAAGATAAAGTCAAGCTCTGATAATATGGCATAATCTTCCTCGAGAGTTGCTGCATTTATGGCTACCTTGTTGCTTAAAGCGGCAAGTATCTTTTCGATTTCTTCCTGTTCCTTTATAAACAGCTCTTTAAGCTCGTTGTTTAAGTTCACAACAGCCATCGGCTCGATGAAAAGAGTAGAACCGCTGGAAGACTGATCGTGCATCATGCCGGGAACATTGCTTTTGGCCTCGGCTTTTACAGGCAAGCAGTATCTGCCGTCTCGCATTGTGACAACTGCATCCTGCAGGTAAGTCCTTGTAGTGCTGTTGTTCATAAGCTTTGTAAGCTGAGCGTGTATCCTGTCATTCATGCCACGGATGGATTTTCTGATTTTAAAAAGCTCAGGACTTGCGTCATCTGCGATCTCTTCCTCGGAAATGATACATCTCTTAATCTCATCGCACAGTGCTGAAATTGGCTCGATTCTTGCAAAAAGACCAGACAGGGAATCCTGCTTTTCGTTGTCTATACCGGTTCTGCCGTATGCCTTTGTGCGTTTTGCGACCTCAAGAAGACTGCATATGAGAAGAAGTTCTGTAGTATTAAGAGAACCTCCGATATCGAGACGCTTGAGTGATGCATGTACATTGTGTATGCCGACAAATGAAATACCGCTGTCTTTGTACAGACGGCTTAAAGCGTCAGCGGTGGTAGTCTGCAGATGTCTGATCTCGTAGACATCCGTGATCGGCTCAAGTGCAAGACAGCGTTCTTTTGTCTCGTCACAGGCAGCGTAGCCTGCGAGCATCTGGAGTATTTTATTGTATTCTAATGTTTTGTAAACTTTCCTGTTCATATTTGTTCCTTTTATTTAGATATAGCATAAAATTATGATTATCCGATTACTGCATGCAAGCATGCATCGATGATACCTTTTGACCCTTTAATCACATTATAACGGAATAACGAGCAAAAAACCATAAGTATTCTGTCAAAATAAAATGTGGTTGCAAGGGTGTGGGTTAGATATTATAATGTTACTGTTCAGACGTAGGTCGGGCACCGTGTCGTCAGGCTTACGCAATAGTCTAAATTACAGGTATATTTACATTTTGTTATCAGGGTATGAAGTATGGAACAATTTATCAGGGAGCAGATCAAGGATAAGCCGGTCAACAAGAAAAAGCTTGCAAGAAAAGTCGCAGCAGCCGCACTTTGCGGAATTGTTTTTGCAGTCTGTGCATGCATCGTTTTTGTGATAGCCGTGCCAGTCATAAAAAGGTCATCTGATAAGATGAAAAGCAAAACGATCGATGACAGTCAGCAGACGGCTTTGGAGGATGTCTATGATACTGCTACGACTGAAGAAAGCACATATCAGGAGTCGGTGTCGAAGGATTATAAAATGACGCTGGATGATTATCAGGATATACAAAATGAGCTTTATCGGATAGGTGCGTCAGCCAATAAATTCATCGTTGGTGTCACAGGGGTGACGGATGCTACTGATATTTTTAACAATATGTATGAAACTGAAGGTCAGGGAGTTGGCGTTATCATAAAGGATAACGGCAAACAGCTTATCATACTTACTGAAAAAAATGTAGTTGACGGAGCCGATAAACTGAGTGTGACATTTGTAAATGATATGGTGGCCGACGCAGCAGCAGTTAAATATGACAGTAATACAGGCATGGCGGTCATTTCCGTGGACAAATCACTGCTTGATGATGCAACAATAGCTGCATTATCAGTAGCAGAGCTTGGTAATTCAAAAGTTGTATCACGAGGAGCTACGGTTATCGCACTAGAAGCAAATTATGCTATTTTAACAGGTACCATAACATCTACAGTCAATCAGGTATCAGCTCAGGATAATAATTTTTCCGTGCTGACGACAGATATTGCCAGCAACAAAGCACAGAGCGGTATACTTATTAATACATCGGGCCAGGTGATAGGACTTGTTCTGCCAGGTTTTAATTCGGCAGAGGAAAGCAATACACTTACCGCGGTAGGAATAAGTGATATTTCGCCTATTATACAGAAAATTGAAAATGGCGAAGATGTGCCATACATAGGTATAAATTGTACGAATATCACGGACAAAATTGCAAACAGATACAACATTCCAAAAGGTATTTATATAAAGCAGGTAACTATGGATTCACCTGCATTTGTTGCAGGTCTTCAAAGTGGAGACGTGATAGTTGCAATAAATGGAGCCGAGGTTTCGTCAGTGTCAAATTATAATACATGTCTTCTCGGATTAAAGCCTGAGGACACCTGTGATATAAAAATTAAAAGAAAAGGAAGCAATGGATACACCGAGATCACCTGTCAGGTAAAGATTGGTGTTATGAATTAGGAGGATATATGAAATATATTTCGACTCTCCGTGAAGGAGAGAGGATCAATGAGATTTATTTATGCAAGAGCAAACAGGCTGCCATGACCAAAAACGGCAAGCCATATGACAATGTCATTTTACAGGACAAAACAGGCACACTCGATGCAAAGATCTGGGATGTCGGATCGGTCGGTATCGAAGAGTTTGAGGCTATGGATTATATAGCAATTACAGGAGATATTACAAGTTTTCAGGGTAATCTACAGTGTTCCATAAAGCGTGCCAGAAAAGTAAGTGAGGGAGAATATGATCCTACAGACTATCTGCCTGTCAGCGATAAAGATATCGAGGCAATGTATGATGAACTGATGGAATACATTGGTTCGGTTAAAAACCAGTATCTTTCAAAGCTTCTGCACAGCTTTTTTGACAATAAGGAGTTTGAGCGCAGATTTAAGTTCCACTCAGCAGCAAAAAGCGTGCATCACGGTTTCGTAGGCGGATTGCTGGAACACACACTTGGTGTGACAAAGAACTGTGATTATTTTTCAAAAATGTATCCTGTTTTAAACAGGGATCTGCTTGTGACAGCAGCCATTTTCCACGATATTGGAAAATTAAAAGAGCTTTCAACTTTTCCGGAGAATGACTATACAGACGCTGGTCAGCTTCTTGGTCATATCATGATAGGTGCCGAGTGGGTAGGCGATGCGATCAAGACGATCGATGGTTTTCCGGTTGTTCTGGCAAACGAGTTAAAGCACTGTATACTTGCCCATCATGGTGAGTTGGAGTTTGGCTCACCGAAGAAACCAGCCATTGTTGAGGCACTGGCACTTAGCTTTGCGGACAATATCGATGCAAAGATGGAGACATTCAGGGAACTTTTAGTAAATGTGCCTGAGAATGATCTCGACTGGCAGGGATACAACAGATTTATGGAGACAAATTTCCGTAGGACGAGTATATAAAAATAATAAAGAAGAGAAAAGCATGAAAAAGAATGACATATTTGAACTTGAAATAACAGATATGGGAACAGATGGCGAGGGTATCGGACATTACGATGGCATGACCTTTTTCATAAAGGATGCACTTATCGGTGATGTCATAACCGCCCGCGCGACAAAATTAAAGAAAAACTATGGCTATGCAAGAGTGGAAGAGATTAAGACCCCTTCCACTTTTCGCGTTGAGCCGAAATGTGCGCTGCACAAGAGGTGCGGAGGCTGTCAGATACAGGCACTTTCCTACGAAAAACAGCTTGAATTTAAAAATAACAAGGTACGTAATAATTTGATGCGTATAGGCGGTTTCTCAGAGGAGGATCTTTCTGCCAAAATGGCACCACCGGTCGGCATAGATGATCCGTATAGATATCGCAACAAAGCGCAATATCCGGTAGGACGCGATAAGGAAGGCAATATCATAACCGGCTTTTATGCATCCAGAAGCCACAATATCATTCCTGTGGATGACTGTATGCTCGGAGTTCCTGTAAATAAAGAGATACTCGACATCATAAAGGAATGGATGAACAAGTATGGAATAAAGCCGTATGATGAGGTAAGCCGCACAGGACTGGTGCGCCATGTGCTGATCCGCTATGGATTTACGTCAAAGCAGATCATGGTGTGTCTCGTGATAAACACAGATGTGCTGGATACAAAGCGTGGAACTGAGAATGTAGCAGATACACTGTGCGAAAGACTTTCAAAGATTGAGGGGATGACATCCATTTCCTACAACGTAAACAAGGAAAATACAAACGTGATTCTCGGCAAAAAAACAGTCTGCATATGGGGGAAGCCGTATATAGAGGATACGATACATCTGCTTTCTTATCCTGATTTTACACCGCAGGGTACAGGTATCACATATCAGATATCACCACAGTCATTCTATCAGGTAAACCCGAAGCAGACAGAAAAACTCTACAGCACAGCATTGGAATTTGCAGGACTTACCGGAAAGGAAAGCGTGTGGGATCTCTACTGCGGAATCGGAACAATATCACTTTTCCTCTCACAGAGGGCTAAAAAGGTCTACGGTGTGGAGATAGTGCCACAGGCAATAGATGATGCAAAAAACAACGCAAAGATAAACGGTATCACAAATGCTGAGTTTTTTGTGGGAAAAGCGGAAGAAGTGCTGCCGGAGTTCTATGCGAATGCAAAGGAAAAAGATGCAGACATGTTGACACCTGATGTAATTGTGGTGGATCCTCCAAGAAAAGGTTGCGATGAGAAATGCCTTGAGACAATGCTAAAGATGGAGCCGCAGAGGATTGTTTATGTAAGCTGTGATTCGGCAACATTGGCAAGAGATTTAAAGATACTTTGTGAGGAAAAATATGAGCTTGTGAAGTGGCAAGTATTTGATCAGTTTAGTCATACCGGACATACAGAAACAATCTGCTCTCTAAGGCGCGTGAAATACGGGGATTAGAAAGAAAATTTTGACAAAATTAGTCTATAGTAGTAAAATGGTCCCGATATTTGAATGAAAAATAAAATTAAAAAAGGAGAACGAATTATGTGGACGAGGAAAGAACTCAAAACTAATGCAAAGCAGTTACTTAAGGCTAACTACTGGAAGGCTGTCGTAGTAGGTATTATACTTACATTTTTGTATGGTTCAACCGCAACTTCAGCAGGAAATTCTGCAAAGGACAATGATTTGGCAGCAAATATTGCAGCTCTTGATCATAGATCATTTGTAGCTGTAGTCATTGCTATATTTGCTGTTGTAGCGGTTGCTCTGATTATTGACCTGATTATTACAATTTTGATCTGGAATCCAATCGAGGTGGGCTGTGAAAAGTTCTTTATTAATTGTAAAGGTGGAAATGCAAAGTTAAAAGATATCCTTTTTGCATTCAAAAATGGTTACGGACATGTAGGTGTTGTAATGCTTTGCCGTACTATCTTTATTGCATTATGGACTATTCTTTTAATAGTACCAGGTATTATTAAGATATATGAGTACATGATGATTCCATACATTCTTGCAGATGATCCTACTATAAGCAGAAAAGAGGCATTTACTAAGAGTAAAGCCATGATGAAAGGAAACAAGTGGAACGCATTTGTATTGGATTTATCTTTCATAGGTTGGCTGATTCTTGGATGTATTACATTAGGAATCCTTAATATTTTCTTCGTACATCCTTATATATACCTGACTCATGCAGAGCTTTATCATTCATTAAAAAATAACTAATCTTAAAAAATATGCTTCTACCGTTGCAGGCAGAAGCATATTTTTTTATAATGATACAAACTTTTGAGTCGAATCGTTGAGTCTTCCGGTTACCTCATTATTCTGGTCGATTGCGGCACCGATATCCTGCATTTCTACTACAATTTCTGTTGCTGAGTTTGCGGAAATATTGATAGCATGTGAAGATTCCTGTACAGAATTTGCGATCATGCCAACAGCGCTTGTCATTTCATTCATGATGGTATTTAGATTAGTTGCTTTGTCCTCAAATGTTTCAAGCATGTCATTGATAACGCTTGCAGCATTTTCATACTTTTGCACCTGTATCAATCTTCTTGGCGGAAGCTTCATCCTTTATTGTATCAGCTTCAGCTTTGATGTCTTTTGCCTTGTTTCTGCCATCAACTACTTCAGCGCTTATGCTTGCAGTAGCATCTTCTACATCTGTAAGCTGTGCGGTAATATTTTCAGAAGCATCTGTAAGTATTACAGATCCATTTTTGACATCTTTCATCACATCCTGCAAAGTTGCAATGAAATTGTTGATGCCGTCCTTGATAAATTTAAGTTCTAAATTTGTAGGAGTCTTGATTCTGGTTGTCAGGTCACCCTTTCTATTATTTATGGCATCTATCATGACATTTATTTCGTCTGCCATTCTTCTTACTTTTGTAACAATTGTCATTCTCATAAAAAGATAGTTAAATGCGATCATGATTATAAAAACAACAAGTCCGGTTAATGTAGCCTTTATACCGGAATTTCTAAGCTGGTTGAGGTAGTCGATTCCACCATTGGAGATAAGTGCCAGTGCATCTTCAACTTCAATGATATCCTGATCACAAGTGGCTCTGCATGTGGCAAGATCGCCATTTGTTAATGCAATGGCTTCATCTGTCTTTCCAGCCTGTGCATCTGAAACATATTTCAGCAGACCGGTCGCATTACTTGTTGACGAATCAAAATTATTCATTACAATAGCCATTACAATGTTAAATAAAGCTAAAAGCATCAGATTCAACATTATAAGCTGATCTTTAGTACTTGATACACATAGTACTTATTTACTATTATGTGCGTTATAGTAACTTTAAAACAAAAGTTCAAGGTGATTTACGAGTAGACTACATTTCCGGCACAAATAGTATATTTGACTCTGCCGGTTAATTCCATTCCGGTAAATGGTGTGTTTGACGATTTGGATACATATTCTTTAGGAGTCCATTTTTCATCCGGATCAAAAATGACAAGATCTGCATCAGCACCTTCTGATATAGTACCGTAAGGCATATGATACAGCCTTGCAGGATTTATTGTCATTTTTTCTAATAGCTGTAATATACTAAGGTGTCCCGGCTTTACAAGACTTGTGATACCGAGTGCGAGGGAAGTCTCAAGACCGATGATACCGCTTGGTGCTTCGGTTATAGGTTTTGATTTTTCTTCTGCACTGTGAGGTGCATGATCTGTTGCAATAAGGTCTATTGTTCCATCAATAAGACCTTCTATGATCTGTTTTCTGTCGTTTTCGGTGCGTAGAGGCGGGTTCATTTTGGCAAGTGTGCCATGCTCTAAAACTGCATCCTCAGTCAGTGTGAAATGATGTGGAGTAGCCTCAGCGTGGAGCTTTGCACCAAGTTTTTTGTAGGTGCGGATCAGATTGACAGATACACCGGAGCTGATATGCTGTATAACAACATCGGCATCTGAGCGGAGCGCAAGTAGACAGTCTCTTGCCACAAGTGATTCCTCTGCGATGGAAGGTGATCCGTAGATACCTAATTTTTCGGATACTTTTCCGTGGTTGATACCGTTGTTTCGGATGAAAGCAGAATCCTCTTCGTGGAGGCTTACAGGCATATTAAGTCTGGCAGCAGTTTCCATGGCATTATAGCAGAACTTGGCATTGAGGAGTGGGATGCCATCATCAGTAAATCCGCAGGCTCCGGCAGCTTTTAATGCTGTCATGTCCACTTCCTCCTGACCTTTGAGGGAATGTGATATCGCGGCAGCCTGATATATATGGATGTTTTCCTTTGCACCGCGCGAGAGATTATCTTTTAAAGTATCCACATTATCTACAGTTGGTGATGTATTTGCCATGCACACGACGGTTGTAAATCCACCTTTTGCGGCAGCAAGCGCACCGGTGTGTATATCCTCTTTGTATGTAAAGCCGGGATCACGGAAATGCACATGTGTGTCGATAAATCCTGGTCCGACGATCATTCCTGACGCATCTATTATTTTGCTGTCATTGTTTAAATCGTCTGATATTTCCGTGGCAATTTTTTCGATTTTTCCATTTTTAACAAGTATATCCATATGTTCGTAGAGACCTGATGCCGGATCTGCTACGATGCCGTTTTTTATTATCATGATAATCCTCCTGTTGAATTTTATTTAATTCAAACTTCCCATACATTAGTTGGGTGTGGTGCACCCCTCATCTCGGGCGGTACCATTAATATTCTATATATGGGAAGTTTGAGTTATCTAATATAGATCTAGTATAGAGAAATAATATAGATTTGCAAATAGATTTATAGATAATATTGCGGAAATTAAACAAAAGATATATATTAGAACTGATTTGCCGGATGCATCCTGGCGAAATAAAAAGCAGGTAACAAGGAGGAAAAAGCCAATGAGTTTAATAAAGGGCATACATCACGTATCAATGAAGTGCAGCAGCACAGAGGAATATGACAAAACAATAGATTTTTACAAGAACGTTCTTGGAATACCAGTTGTAAGGGAGTGGAAAGCAGGCATAATGCTTGACACAGGAAACGGAATTGTCGAGATCTTTAACGATGGTGACGGTGCATTAGATCAAGGTGTGATACGCCATTTCGCATTCGCAACAGATAATGTGGATGTCTGTGTAGAGGCTGTAAAAGCTGCAGGATATGAAGTATTTATCGAACCGAAGGATATTGAGATCGCATCAACACCGGCATTTCCAGCGCGCATTGCATTCTGTAAAGGACCGCTTGGTGAGGAAATCGAGCTGTTTCAGGAAAGATAATTGATAGGAGACCTCTGATGAACAGAATACCTATGAAGAAAATTCTTATGATAGGCACAGGCGGAACGATCGCTTCAAAACAGACTAAAAACGGACTTGCACCGGGACTTTCGGCAGAGGATATACTCGAATATATCCCGGCAGTAAGCAAAATATGTGAGGTTGAGTCAATTCAGGTATGCAATCTTGACAGCACAAATGTGACACCGGAGCATTGGAAACTCATTGTAAAAGCCGTGGAGGACAATTACGACATCTACGATGGCTTTGTCATATGCCATGGAACAGATACTCTTGCGTATACAGCGGCTGCGCTATCGTACATGATCCAGAATTCCGCAAAACCTATAGTGGTTACCGGAGCACAAAAGCCGATCGCGATGGATGTCACCGATGCCAAGACCAATCTGCTTGACAGCTTTATCTATGCCGCGGATGATGACTCACAAGATGTAAACATAGTATTTGACGGAAAAGTTATCATCGGTACAAGAGCTAGAAAGGAAAGGGCAAAGAGCTATAATGCATTTAAAAGCATTAATTTTCCATACAGAGCCGTTATACAGGATGGCATGCTGATCCGCTATATAACTGAAAAGCCTTATACCGGAAAGGTTCGCTTTTCGTACAACATGAAAAACAGTGTATATGTGCTAAAGCTCATACCGGGCATGAAGCCTGATATTCTGTCGTATTTATTTGAGCATTATGACTGCATAGTGATTGAAAGTTTCGGAGTGGGCGGCATCCCCAAGACTCTTGTTGATGAATTTTACCGTGAAATGGTGGAGTGGCAGGACAAAGGAAAAATACTTGTCATGACTACGCAGGTAGCCAGTGAGGGCAGCAACATGACAGTATACGAAGTCGGAAAGCGCGTCAGACTGGATTTTAAGATACTTGAGGCATACGATATGACGCTTGAGGCAACGATCACTAAGCTGATGTGGCTTATGGGAATGGGAGCGCAGTCGTTTGAGGACATGAAGTCTGGTTTTTATCGGATGATAAATCACGATATACTATTTACAAAACGTCTTAAACAGGATGAAATTTTAAATTGATTTTTATTTAACATATATTTTACAAAAATATGGTTTACTTTTAGAGTAACTGGTGTTATTATACAGTCGCTTATAAAATAGTTATATTGAAGTAAGGAGGCGAAAATATGGACAGTTGTGATAGTCACAGTCGAACTACAAATAGCGGTGGAACAGTCTTGGATTATTTTCAAGTGTCTGTATATGCCTTTTAATGCAGTTCTTTATAATTTAAGTCTGCCCCACCGTTTGGAAAGTGTCACAACAGACGGTGGATTTTTTATGCCCTTTTTTAGGGAGAATGGAGGCTTAAAATGAGAAAAGAGATATTAAAAGAACCAAAATTCGTAGAAGACATTGTAAAAGTAATAAGGAGCGGATATGACAGGGAGACGCTTCTTGATCGATTAAACGATTTCCATGAGAACGACATTGCACAAAGTCTTGAATTTTTGACAAAAGAGGAACGACTTGCTCTTTACAACAGCCTTGGAGCTGAGTGGATGTCAAATATATTCTCTTACATCGAGGATGCAGAACCTTATATCGAGGAGCTTGGCATCGATAAACTGGCGGAAGTCATCAACGAAATGGATTCGGACGATGCTGTTGACTTGCTCGAGGATATCGATGAGAGTGTAAAGGTAAAGCTGCGCCCGAGACTGGACGAGAATGTAAAAGCAGATATCCAGCTTATCAATTCTTATGATGAGGACGAGATCGGAAGTCTTATTACTACAAATTTCATCAGCATATCAGAAAACTTAAATATCAGGCAGGCTATGCATGAGCTTGTACGTCAGGCGGGAGAAAATGACAATATATCAACGATCTATGTCACAGACCGCGAAGGAAAATTCTGCGGTGCAATAGATTTAAAGGATCTGATAATAGCAAGAGAAAACGATAATCTTGAAGACCTTATCAGTTATTCTTATCCGTATCTGCTCGATCATGAGAAAATCTCAGAGAGTATCGAGAAGATAAAGGATTATGCAGAGGACTCGCTTCCTGTATTAAACGAGAAAAAAGAGCTTATCGGTATCCTCACAGCGCAGGATGTCATTGAGGCAGTCGATGATGAGATGGGCGAGGACTACGCAAAGTTAGCCGGTTTGACTGCTGAGGAAGACTTAAATGAGACTACAATGGAGAGCATGAAAAAGAGAATGCCATGGCTTATCGTTTTGCTTTTTCTTGGAATGGGGGTCTCATCTGTTGTCGGTGCTTTTGAAGGAGTGGTTGCGGCAATACCGATTGTCATCTGCTTCCAGTCACTTATACTTGACATGGCAGGAAATGTTGGTACACAGTCGCTTGCCGTAACAATCCGTGTGCTCATGGATGAAAATTTGAGCGGAAAAGATAAATTGTTTTTGACTATAAAAGAAATGAAAGTCGGTTTTATTAATGGATTGATGCTCGGCATAATGGCGCTAGTTTTCCTTGGAATTTATATAAAGGTATTTAAGGGCTACACCATCTTAAATGCAGTTATGATATCAGGCTGTGTAGGTATTTCACTGCTCGTTGCAATGATCATATCAAGCCTTGTCGGAACACTTGTACCGCTGTTTTTCCACAAGATCAAGGTTGATCCGGCGGTTGCATCTGGTCCGCTCATCACAACAGTAAACGATCTTGTAGCTGTTGTGACATATTACGGACTAACGTGGCTGTTGCTGATACAGTGTGCGCATATGGTATAAAAACTTCACGCTATAAAATTAGTCAGCATCTGCAGCATAAGCCCACACAAAGCGGCTGTGATTATTACAAATATCACACCTTTTTTGCGACGGAGCAGCAGATAAAAGGATAAGACACCTATAATAATGCTATTCCAGTCTGGTGACAAAAGCCAGCCAGGGATAGCATTTTTGGATGAATTTGAGGCAATCCAGTATGTTGTAACTCCCATCGAATACATAACGGTAAGCATAAGTCCGATGCATATCGGGCGTATGACATAAAGTATATTTCCCATAAAACTAGTTGATTTGAATTTCTGATAAAATATGGAAACTACCATTGTCGTGGTAAATGCAGGCATCAAAACACCAAATACTGCGATTATACCGCCAAATACTCCTGCAACCTGCATACCTGCAAAGGTGGCACAGTTTACCCCCAAAGGTCCAGGCGTCATCTCAGCGATCGCAACTATATTTGATACATCTTCGGTACTCATCCAGCCATATCGCAGCATCTCTTCATTTATCACAGGCACCATTGACATACCGCCAAAGCTTGTAAATCCAATTTTCATAAAAACTAAAAATAATCTAATCAGTTCCATTCTTTCTCCTCCAACACAAAATACATGCAATAAGAATTCCCGATAGAATAACCGGGATATTTCCGACATTCATAAAGGCTGTCAGTATAAATGAACCAAAACAGAATACAAGGCAGGCTTTATCCTTCATAGCTGATCGCCATAGACTTATGACTGATGAGCCTATTATTGGAATTACGGCTGCACGAATTCCTTTTAATGCATATCCGACATATATATTGTCCTTGATAAAATTATACATGACAGTGACCACTGACAGGATGAGTACAGACGGTGCAACGATACCGAGAGTTGCCGCAATCGCACCGGGAATACCCGCCATGCGGTGTCCGAATATTACGGATATATTTGTTATCATGATCCCCGGAAGTGATTTTCCAACAGAGGTGATGTCGAGAAGTTCTTCCTTTGTCAGTACTTTTTGTTTGTCTATAAATTCTTCTTCCATCTGAGCCAGTATGCTCCAGCCGCCACCAAAGGTAAAGCAGCCTATCTTGAAGAAGAAAAGAAAAAGTGATAATACTTTTTTCATGTTAATCTCCCTTCGAGGTGTAGTATGAGATTTAAAATCCTACGGATCTTTAACCCTGTATGTATAATAATATCAGTCTTTACATAAGTAAAATATATTGTATATAATAAAAAGTATAGTTTGAAACTATAATGCGTTATTTTAAATATATAACATTTGCATATACATGATATGAGGTAAGATATTTGATGGAGGAGAAAAATGAACTGGAACCAGCTGCAATACGTCGTAACAACAGCGGAAGAAAAGAACATAACAAGGGCGGCACAGCGGCTTTTTATTTCGCAGCCATCTCTTAGCATAAGCATAAAACAGCTTGAGGCAGAACTGGGAGCGGAGCTTTTTACCAGGGAAAGCGGGAAAATGGAGCTTACTTATGCAGGTCAGATGTTTTATGACTGGGCAAAGATGGTATCGCTTTCGCAGAAACGCATGGAGGATCGTTTTGCCGAACTGAGGGGAGAACAGAGAGAAAAGATATGTATAGGGATAAGCCCGCACAGAAGCACGGTTGTCTCGCCAAGACTTATGAAGCTAATACATGACAAATATCCGGCATGTGAAGTGGTTCTTGTGGAAAAACCGACAAACGAGCTTGAGGTTTTGCTTGATACAGATCAGCTTGACATGATAATAGATGTGCCGGGAAGCAATTCGATGGTATATCATTACGAGGAGATCACGGATGAGGGAATGTGTCTTGCCGTACCAGAGAGTTTTACAATGAAATTTCCATTTAACAAGACAGATGTGAGGGATGGAGTGATAGATTTAAAGGATCTAAGTGAGTATGATTTTATAATGCTGCCTGAAAAATCATATTTTGGACAGGTCAGTAGAAAAAGTCTTGAGATAGCAGGAGTAGTTCCAAAGGTGATATGTGAATGTACACTTTCCGAGACGATTCGAAATCTAGTGGAAGAGCAGATTGGCATTGCTTTGCTAGCGGATTCTTTTCTCACGGCTGCGCTTATTTCACCGCATATCCGCTATTACAGGGTAAAGGATGATAAGTTTAAAAGAAAGATAGGAATAGTATATAAGAATGAACGATATCATTCGAAGCTTTTTATGGAGCTGGTTGATATAATTAAAGATACATTTATTGAAATATATGGTGATAACAACCCCGCAGATTGAGTTCTGCGGGGTTGTTGGCATCGGTTTTCGGTATCTTAACAAATATTAAGGAAAACCATGATGACATTTAAGCTTGATTTTTTACCATACAGATAGATCAATAAAGTAGTTTTTAAGGAGGGTAACGATGGAAATTATTAAGCCAGCGGTAGCGGGAACATTGGAATCAAGCGATGCTCAGGTAGCAGTTGAACCTGGAAACGGAAAAGTAGAGCTGACACTTGAAAGCGCAGTTATACACCAGTTCGGAAATCAGATAAGAAAAGTGATCTTAGAGACACTTAAAAACCTTGGTGTGGATAATGTAAAGATCACTGTTGTAGACAAGGGTGCGTTGGATTGCACACTTAAAGCGAGAGTCGAGGGAGCGGTGTTCCGCTCAGTAGATCAGACAGAAAATCTGCCTTGGGGAGGTGCTATCAGATGATTAATCCAAATAAAAAGAGACTTAGAAGAACAATGATGTTCTTAAATGCACAAAAACCGGGACTTATCAAAGATCCATATATTTATAAACCGGACAGCATCATGCTCGATCTTGAGGATGCAGTGGCACAGAACCAGAAAGATGCAGCCAGATTTTCATTGTACCATGCGTTAAAAGAAATAGACTACAGGGGTGTGGAGAGAGTCGTAAGAATCAATTCACTTGATACACCATACTGGAAAGAGGATGTAAGAGTCTGCGTGGCAGGTGGATGTGACGCTATCCGGATTCCAAAGACGGAGAATGCGCTCGATGTAAAAATGGTAGAGGAAGCTATTGACAAGGCAGAAGATGAGTTTGGCGTAGAACACGGAAAGACACTTATCATGGCTGCTATAGAGTCGGCAAGAGGTGTCATGAATGCACTTCAGGTTTGTGAGGCATCAGAAAGACTTTTTGGTATTGCATTATCAGGCGGTGATTATACAAAGGATCTTCAGACTCATATTACTGGAACCGGAATCGAGCTTATGGGAGCAAGACAGAATATGCTTATCGCAGCAAGAGCAGCCGGAGTGCAGTGCTTTGATACAGTATATACAAACCTTGACGATATGGAGGGCTTTAGACAGGATGTTGAGAATATTCACCTTATGGGATTTGATGGAAAATCAATTATCAATCCAAGACAGATCAATGTTGTGCATGAGATTTTTACACCATCTCAGAAAGACATTATTTTTGCAGAAAAGGTTGTCCGCGAGATAGATGAAAAGAAAGCTCTTGGTATCGGAGTATTTACGGTAGATGGCAAAATGATAGATATTGCTTTTTACGATGGAGCAAAGAGAACAATCGAACTTGCCAAGGCATCAGGCGTATATAAGGGGGAATTGTAAAATGTTAAATGCAGTAGGTAGAGATATTCCTGAGGATATCCTCAAATTAACCGGAAAAGAAGTATTTCAGGGCAATCATTACAGAGATGGATATGTATACAAAAAGGATGGTCCGGTGACCAGATGTATAGCCAACAACACAGAGAGTAAAATGGTAAAGGACATCCATGAAGTCCTTGTAAAATGCGGTATAAAAGATGGCATGACACTCGGCTTCCATCACCATTTCAGAGAGGGAGATTATATCGTAAATATGGTCATGGAAGAAGTTCACAATATGGGAATAAAGGATATAACCATCTGTGCGAGTTCTCTTGGAAAAGCCCATGATCCAATTGTGCCTTATATTGAGGATGGAACGATTACAAATATCCAGTCATCGGGTGTGAGAGGAAAAATCGGAGAGGCTATCTCACATGGCAAATTAAAAGGTCTTGCAATTATGAGATCACATGGTGGACGTGTAAGGGCCATAGAATCTGGTGAGACCAGGATAGATATTGCATTTATCGGTGCACCTACATGTGATGATTATGGAAACTGTCGTGGTATCGGTGGAAAGAGCGACTGCGGAGTGCTCTCATATGCGATGGTTGACGGAGATTACGCTGATAAGGTGGTTGCAATAACTGACACGCTGGTGCCATTCCCTAATTTCCCAGCACATATCTCAATGACAAAAGTTGACTATGTAGTTGAGGTTGATGCCATCGGAGATCCGGGCAAGATCGCTACAGGTGCAGCAAAGCCTACAACAGACATGAGAAAGCTCATGATGGCTGACTACTGTACACAGTTTGTTGTAAATACACCATATTTTAAGGATGGATTTTCATATCAGACTGGTGTTGGTGGTGCATCTATCGCATCTACAATATCACTTGCAAAGATCATGAAAGAGAGAGGAATCCGCATGAGATTCGGTGTCGGTGGACTCACAAAGCCAATGTGTGATCTGCTTATAAACGATCAGGTAGACTGCCTGCTCGATACACAGGATTTTGATCTTGCAGCAGTTGAGGATGTAAAACAGTTAAAGCATTTCAGAATATCAGCAGGAGAGTATGCAGATCCGTTTAACAAGGGGGCTATCGTAAACAAGCTTGATTTCGTAATACTTGCGGCACTTGAGGTGGATGTAAACTTTAACTGTAACGTAGTGGTAGGCTCTGATGGAATGATCACAGGAGCACAGGGCGGTCATCCGGACACTGCAGCAGGTGCAAAATGCACAATTGTCATCGCACCACTCTTACAGGGAAGAATCCCAGCTATATGTTCAGAAGTCACAACCGTCACCACACCGGGAGAATCAATTGATGTAGTCATTACAGATTATGGTATTGCAATCAACCCACGCAGACAGGATCTGATCGAGTGTATGAAGGATGTTGATCTGCCATTTAAGACTATAGAGGAATTGCGCGATATCGCATATTCTATCACAGGAGTGCCCGAGAAAGTACAGTTTGGTGACCGCGTTGTAGGAATTATTGAGAGCCGTGATGGAACAATAATGGACGTTGTAAGAGAGGTTAAAGATTTCCAGTATGCTGATGAAGCATAAGAAGTAAATTAGTAACTATTCAGTACAGAAATATGCGGTACCGCATATTTCGTAAGAAAAAGTATATTATGTAGGAGCAAGCGCCCATCAGCGAAGCTGATTCTAATGCGCTTGCGGCTCGCAACTGTGAAGGTACTGAACAGTTACGTAAATTATATGTGGATCTTAGTATGAATTGATGGAGGCAAAATGATTAAAATAGTAGAAAAGATTGCAGATACTGCCAGATGGTCATTGCTTGAGGAAGTTCATACTACACCCAAACCGGGGCTAGTCGACTATTATTCAAATGGTGCGCACAAAGACATGACAGTGCGCACCTTTGAAGATAGCGCCAATGCACTTTATCCATATTTTGAGCTGATGGCTGAAATCGGCTGGAAGCATTATGAAAAGCCGCAGGAGATATTTCTAAGAATCCGTGAAATTGGAAAACTGGCAGAAGAAGCCATGTATATGGCGACAAATGACGTTAATACACATAAAGGTCTGATTTTTTCCATTGGAATATTAAGCGCAGCGACAGCTGCAGTTTTGCACGAAACAGAAGAGATACAGCCGGAAGATATATTTGTAAAAGAAATGGAAATGGTACATGATGTTTTGATACAGGAAATGTCTGCTACCGGAATGAAGAATGAAAGTCTGACTAATGGTGAGAAAGTATTAAAAAAATACGGAAGCTTTGGAGTGCGCGGTGAGGCACTGTCGGGTTATGCCACAGTAAGAAATCTGTCGCTTCCTGCATTTTACGATGGAACACGGAGAAATATAGACTTTGAATCTGTAAAATTGCAAGCACTTATCACACTTATGAGTCAGGTGGAGGACAGCAATATTTTGTACAGAAGCAATATGGACAGATTAAAACAGGTACAGAAAATGTCGCGTGATTTCTTAAATAATGGTGGAATGTATCAAAAAAATGCAATGGAAATTATGATGGCATGGGACAGACTGTTTATAGACTGGAACATAAGTCCGGGTGGATCAGCAGATCTGCTGGCAATCACCCTTTTTATATATAAAATTACCGGTCACAAGACCAACACAGTAGATTTTTGTACACTACACTAACTAGGACTGCTTATCTCATATGGATGGAGATAAGCAGTTTTTAATTGGACTCGGGTCTGAAACGATAACCGGTGCCACGGATAGTCAGAATATACTCAGGCTTTTGAGGATTGTCCTCTATCTTGCTACGCAGACGGTTTATATAGACCATAATGGTATTGTCATCTACGGCTATAGTGGTGCCCCATACCTGTTCGTAGATCATATCTTTGGTAAATACCTGATCCGGATGCGCCATAAAAAGGCGCATGAGGGCATTTTCTTTTGCAGAAAGTATAATCTCCTCTCCGTTTTTGTAAAAGCGCAAAGTGGTCGTATCATATTTAAAACATCCATACTCGATAATGCTGTTTGATGAGAGAACATGGCTCTTATTGCGTCGGATCAAAGCCTTGACTTTGGCGCCTACGACAAGAGGTCGGAAAGGCTTGGTAATATAATCATCAGCACCCACAGAAAGGCCATAGAGTGCATCATAATCTTCGCTTCTGCCACTGATTATGATAACCGGTGTCTGTATGCCTCTGGCACGCAGCTTTTTGATGACATCAAAGCCCTCCATGTCATCCATCATAACATCCATGAGTATAATATCGTATGTATGGCTCTGTAATTTTTTTAAGGCCTCGGTACCGCTGTTTGCGATGTCGGATTCAATTTCATTGCTGTCCATGACTTTTGACAGCATTTTGCATATAGCTTCATCGTCGTCTACAATAAGAACTTTGTCAGACATAATAAACCCCTTTATTTTATCAAAAATTTGTATCAATAATTTGAAAAATATCTATGAAGACACTTGAAAATATTATAATATAAATAAAAAATGGTGTCAATTCATGGAGGGGTACATGAATAGGAAAACTAAAAGAATGGAAAAACAGAAAAACAGAAAATATGTATTGGCGATCTGGATTCTGGCAGTTGTTATACTGCTATTTGGAATAATTTTTACTGGAAAAAGAATATGGAATAAATACAGGGACGATATAATAAATCAGCAGGAAGAACAGATGCTTATCATATCAGATTCGCTTGCTGGAAATCTGGAGGAAACTGTAAATGGATATGCACTCGATCTTAAATATCTTGCAAGGCTCATAGACCGTGGAGATGACGAATCTGTGCTTAAAGCATATCTAAATAATGGGAACCAGTATATAGGAAATATCAGCTATTATGATGCACAAGGGAATATATTATGGCAGGATCACACTCTGGAACAGACAGACTGGTTTGAAGAATTTAAACTTGATAATGAGATAACGATGAATGTAGTAAAATCTGCTGATAATAAGATATATTTTCTGCTGTCCAAGATACTTGCCGGTGGAAATCGTCTTGAGATGGCTGTGGATGTAAAAGCCTATTACCTGAATATGATATCTGATATCAAAATAGGAACGAACGGTTATGTTGTTCTTAAGAACAAGGATGGTGTGATATTCATGCATCCAAGCGACGAGCAGCTTGGAGAGACAGTCATAGAAGGCAGGACAGACTTATATGGAAAACTGGACCTTGACGGACTTGAAGAGCTGATGATAAAGCAAAATGAAAATGAAAACGGTGTCAATGAATATTACTCATATTGGTGGACTGATGAGAACCTGCCGAAGGTTAAAAAAATATCAGCATTTACCCACGTGAATTTAGGTAATGGATACATGATCGTATCGATTGTCAGGGATTATGATGATATTTATGAGCCGTTATCGGATAGTTTTGTTGTAGTGGGAAGCACTTTTTTTGTTATTCTTGTGGTGATCATGTTTTTTGCAACAATTATTATATTCCAGATAGTCAAGGGGCGCAGAAATGAGCAGGAAATCCAGTATTTAAAGGATTTAAACGAAGTCTTAGAGGAGACAAAGCGCAGTGAGGAAGTGATAGCGCATCAGCAGAGACTTCAGATAATGGGCACCATGACAGGCGGAATAGCACATGAGTTTAATAATCTTCTGACACCGATAATGGGTTATTCGGAGATGCTTGTGGATACTTTGCCACTGGGATCGGAGGAAGCTGATTTTGCGAAAGAGATACTTGAAGCGTCGGATAAGGCTAAAGATGTCATAAAACAGATAGCGGGACTTAGTAGGAAAAATATGGAAACTGTATTCTCTTTTGTGCCGCTTAAGAAGGCCTTGTGGCGCTCAATAAAGATGGTCAGATCAGTCTGTCCTGCAAATGTTGTATTGATAGAAGGTTGTTCTTTAGAGTCGGAAGGTTTTCTGGGAAATGAGACACAGCTTAATCAGGTTATCTTAAATATATGTGTAAATGCTTTCCATGCCATCGGCAAAGAAAAGGAAGGCATAGTCAGCATTCATGCAGAAAAAGTAGACTCAGTGTGCATAAAAAAGAGGCACAATGTGGATACTTGTGATGTTTTAAATGGATTTTTGTGCATAACCATAGAGGATAATGGCTGCGGAATGGATGCAGATGTGCTTGAAAAGATATTTGATCCATTTTTTACAACAAAATCAAGCGGTCAGGGAACAGGACTTGGGCTGTCCGTCGTGGAGCAGATAGTGCATTCACATAAAGGATATATATTTGCAAAGAGCAAAGTGGGCGTGGGCACTGGATTTTTTGTCTATCTGCCTGTAGCCATAAAAACAGATCTCGCAAGTGACGGAAATGCGGAGAATGCGCTGCAAAACAGTGCGGCAGATCTTAGTATTCTTGTAGTAGATGACAATGGAAAAGTATTAAGATTGCTTGAAAAGAAATTTAAAAAATTAGGAATTTTTATAGAGACAGCCAGTAGTACGAAGGAGGCCACAGAAAAATTAGAAACACATCCGTTTGATGTGCTTGCAATTGATCAGGATCAGGGAATACTTTTTTCTATGACAGCAGGCCAGGAATATCCTGAAATGATAAGGATTGTCATGGCTGAACAGATAAAGAAAGAGATAATAGAAGCAAAGCAGCACGGTTATATCGAGGGTTATGTGGAAAAACCTGTATCAGATTCAAAACTGCTCGAGGAGATACGCAGATATTCTATGTGAGTGTAACCTTAACAGATGTTAAAATAAAGCTTAATGCATTTAAAGACTGTGCATGAAAACATTTAAGAATCGCAACCTATAATGACCTCATCAAATAAATGAAGGGGGACGTTGTTAATGAGCGAAACAATGTTAGCAGTATTGGGATTTGCCACGATAATCATGGTAATCGTCCTTTTACTAAGAAATGTCACAGTACCTGCGCTGGCCTTTATAGGAGTGTCATCAGTTACAGCTGTAATTCTTGTTCTGACAGGAACATATTCGATAGCTGAAGTTGGTGACTTCATAAAAGCGGGCGTAGCAGATACCTCATCTACGGCATGTCTGTTTTTATTTTCAGTTTTATTCTTTGGAATAATGACAGACGTAGGTATGTTTGACAAGATTATCAATGCACTTGTCAAACGAGTAGGAAATAATGTAATGGGAGTTGCAGTTATGACATGCATAATTGCAATGATAGGACATCTTGACGGAGGCGGTGCGTCAACATTCCTTATCACGATCCCAGCAATGCTTCCGATCTACAAGAAGCTTCACATGAGAAAAACAACACTGCTTCTCATCTGTGTTACTGCAATGGGAGTAATGAACCTGCTTCCTTGGGGCGGTCCTACAATGAGAGCTGCATCAGTACTTTCTATCGAGGCAAATGTACTCTGGAGATCACTTATGCCGATGCAGGCTGTTGGAATCGTAATTGCACTTGTAACAGCAGTTATCTGGGGACGCATTGAGATTAAACGCGGAGCCGGAATTAACGGAAAACTTGCAGCAGAGGACACTCAGGAAGATGATATCGAGCTCGAGGAAAACGAGACAGATTTAAGTCTTCAGAGACCAAAACTTTTTGTATTCAATCTTTTACTTACTCTTGTAGTTATTGTAAGTCTGGTATTTTTAAAGGTTCCATCATACCTTGTATTTATGGTTGGCTGTGTTATAGCTTTGCTTGTCAACTATCCTGGTGCTAAATTGCAGAACAAAATAATCAAATCTCACTCAGGTCCTGCAATTATGATGGCATCTACACTGTTTGCAGCAGGTGTGTTCCTTGGAGTTCTTGAGCAGTCAGGAATCATGGATCATATGGCTACAGTACTTGCAAACTGCATACCACAGTCGATGGGACCATACCTTCCTATTATCATCGGTGTATTATCAGTACCTCTTACACTTGCATTTTGTACCGACTCATACTTCTATGGACTGCTTCCGGTACTCATCGGTGTCGGCTCAAAATTCGGAGTAGAGCCTATACAGATAGCAATTGCCATGGTTGTATGCCGAAACTGTGCAACATTTATAAGCCCTGTAGTTCCAGCTACATTCCTGGGAGTAGGTCTTGCCGGAGTCGAGATAAAGGATCATATAAAATCTTCCTTCTTCTGGATCTGGGGCGTCAGCATTATATGTATGATCGCCGGACTTGTATTCGGAATCATTACACTTTAAACGTTAAAAAACTATCATATTGCCATTTGAAAACCCGGACTCTGATCATTGTTTTATAATAAAGCACTCGGAGCCCGGGTTATTTATATAGAAAGGAAGTCAGAAAATGAACGATAGCATAGCATACACACCGAAACAGGTCATGGAGCGTATAATAGCTGCAGGAAAGATCCGTGTCAACAGCCCGGTTCTTAGAAATGTGCTGCTTGCAATGCTTGCCGGCTGCTTCATATCTTTTGGGGCAGTATCAAGTAGCGTGGCTGCTCATGGAATCACAGATTTTGGCCTAAACAGGCTGGTCACAGCCCTTGTTTTTCCTATAGGACTTATGATGATTGTATTGATAGGAGGAGAACTTTTCACCGGAGACTGTCTGATGGTTACAGGCATATGGCAAAAAAAATATGGTGCTATGGCAACAGTAAAGACTCTTATAATAATATGGTTCAGTAATCTTGTGGGGTGTCTTTTGGCATCTGCGATAGTGACACATAGTGGCATTTTTTTATACAATGAAGGAGCACTTGGGGCATATATGATAAAAATAGCTTTTGGAAAATGCAATCTGGCACCTCTAAACGCGTTCTGCTCAGCGATACTTTGTAATATGCTCGTATGCGGGGCAGTGCTTATGTCTAATGCAGCAAAAACTGCTGCGGGAAAGATATGGACAGTATTTTTCCCAATAATGGCATTTGTTGTTGCAGGATTTGAGCACTGCGTTGCAAATATGTTTTATATTCCGGCAGGAATAGCTGCATCGCTAAATGACATATGTGTAAAAAAATCTGTCGATTTGTATGGAATGAGTGCTGCGCAAATAAAAGAGCAATTGTCGGTCATTGGTTTTGCACGTAATATTGTACCTGTTACACTTGGCAATATAGCTGGGGCCGTGATCTTTATCGCTCTGCCATTATTTTATGCATATAAAAGGGGACCGCAGACTTGACATGTATTGTGCTTGTATGATATAGTTTACGACCGTAAAACGTCAGTTCGAGACCTTCCTGACGTAAAATAAAACTAAAGGAGAAATTGAATATGAGAAACAAAAAGGTATTATTTATCACCCAGGCCGCAGTTATTGCCGCACTTTATGTGGTGCTTACGATGTTTATCAATGCATTTAACCTTGCGAGTGGAAACATCCAGGTCAGAATTTCCGAGGCACTTTGTGTACTTCCATTTTTTACACCGGCAGCGATACCGGGACTGTGGATTGGATGCCTACTGGCAAATATCCTGACTGGAGCTACAATTTATGACATAGTATTTGGAAGTCTTGCTACACTTATAGCAGCAATCGGCACATATCTGCTCAGAAAACATAAATTTCTGTGCACATTGCCACCGGTTATCTCAAATGCGATAATCATTCCACTCGTACTCAGATACGGATACGGCTTCGTATTTACATGGCATGATAAAGACTGGTCATTACCATTTTACGCACTGACAGTTGGTGCGGGAGAAGTGATCTCAGTATGTATACTTGGCTCGATCCTTCTTGGCGTCTTAAATAAATATCGCAATGTTATATTCAGGCAGGAAGATTAAACTAATAGATTAATATTAGCAATAAAAAGAACATCTTGAAAAGGTGTTCTTTTTATTATATAGTGAGGTTAGATACAACTAACTTATTTTCACAATTAAAAGAATTGCTGATTTTGCTTGTGGAATGTGTGTTAGATCTAGGAAAGGAATGATAAAAATTATGTATACATCTGTATTGATAGGAATCATAATCCCATTTTTAGGAACTACGCTTGGAGCGGCATGCGTACTTTTTATGAAAAATGAGCTTTCTGTAAAGACGACAAAAATGCTCAGTGGATTTGCGGCAGGAGTGATGATAGCGGCATCGGTGTGGAGTCTTTTGATACCGGCACTTGAGCAATCGCAAAATCTTGGTAAAATGCAATTCGTTCCGGCTGTCGCAGGATTTGTACTTGGTATGTTTTTCCTTCTTATACTTGATACTGTCACACCTCATATGCATCTGGATCAGTCAATAGAAGGACCAAAGAGCAATTTTAGCCGACAGACCATGATGGTGCTGGCTGTTACATTACATAATATACCGGAGGGGATGGCAGTTGGAGTATTGTATGCAAGCTGGCTGTCTGGAACATCAACAATCACAAGGATGGCAGCTTTGTCACTTGCTATTGGAATTGCCATACAGAATTTCCCGGAAGGTGCGATAATATCCATGCCCTTGCACAGTACCGGAAGCTCAAAGCCAAGAGCATTTTTATATGGAGTACTTTCCGGTGTTGTTGAACCTATAGCGGGCATACTTACTATACTTGCAATAGGTATAATTGAGCCCGTTATGCCATATCTTTTAAGTTTTGCGGCAGGTGCCATGATATATGTGGTTATAGAAGAGCTGGTGCCGGAGATGTCCGAGGGCGGACATTCAAACAGGGCAACGATAGCATTTATGGTGGGATTTTGTCTTATGATGTCACTTGATGTAATGTTGGGATGATTGATGCATAATTATTGACTCAAACTTCCCACATTCAGAACGTCAATGATGTCACCGATGTCACCGGGGCTGAGGGCTGCTATCGGAAACCGCGCAATAAATGTATATATTGCCCGGTTTCCATATTATGTGAAAAAGAACCTTGACATAAGTCTGAAATCGGACTATACTACTGCAAGTACGAAATCGGACATATAATCAAGGAAGGATAATCATGCAGGATAATTTCAACATACACATGAATGATACTCTAAGGGAATACAACAGGATTTATAAACAGTTCAATGATATATATCGCGATATTGCGACAAAGATAGGGGTGTCGAGCAGTGTGTTTGACATTATGTATACTATTTGTGAGCTGGGAAATGGATGTCAGCAGAAAGATATATGTGAAACAACCCTGATACCGAAGCAGACAGTCAATTCATCTATCCGCATTCTGGAAAAGGAAGGATTCTTGAGGCTGGAGAGTGGAAAAGGAAGAGGCATGAAAATTTATCTTACTCCTTCGGGAGAGGAAAAGATCGAGCGACTTATGGGACCTGTTATAGATATGGAAACACAGGCTTTTGAGACACTAGGCAGGCAGCAGACTAAAGAGTTATTGGAGCTAAGTAGAAACCATATAAAGGCCATCAGGGAGGCATACAACAATGAGTTCAAATAAAAATAAAATACAATTATCAGAGCATTTCACATACAGAAAGCTCTTAAGGTTCGTTCTGCCATCTATTGTCATGATGATTTTTACATCAATATACAGCGTGGTGGATGGTCTGTTTGTGTCAAATTATGTCGGAAAAACAGCACTTGCTTCCATAAATCTTATATTTCCTTTGCTGATGGCTATATCAGCGCTTGGATTTATGTTTGGAACCGGAGGAAGTGCCATTGTAGGCAAGACACTTGGAGAGGGAAAAAAAGAAAAAGCTAATGAATATTTTTCACTCATCGTATATACAACAGCAATACTGGGAATTGTTTTTACAGTGCTTGGTATGCTTATAGTTCCGCAGGTATCAAGAATGCTTGGAGCAAAAGGAGAGCTGCTTTCAAATTGCATAATGTATGGACGTCTGTCATTTATATCCATGCCTGCATTTATGCTGCAGAATGTTTTTCAGAGTTTTTTTGTTACAGCAGAAAAACCAAAACTAGGATTAGGTGTTATTGTAACAGCCGGTGTGACAAACATGGTGCTTGATTTTTTATTTGTAGCAGTACTTGGCTTTGGATTAAAAGGAGCGGCTGTGGCAACAGTATGTGGAGAGCTTATTGGCGGATTATTCCCTATTTTTTATTTTGCACGCAAAAATAACAGCCCGCTTCGACTTGGAAAGACATGCTTTGATGGGGCTATACTTGTAAAGGCATTTATAAATGGTTCGTCAGAGCTTATGACGAATATATCAAGTTCGATAGTCAGTTCACTTTACAATATCCAGCTCATGAAGATAGCCGGAGAAAATGGAGTTGCCGCATATAGCACGATTATGTATGTAAATTTTGTATTTATAGCAATATTCTTTGGATATTCAATTGGAAGTGCACCGATTGTCAGCTTTCATTATGGTGCGGGAAATCATGATGAGCTAAAAAATATGTTTAAAAAGAGCCTGAGTCTCATAGTTATATGGGCTGTGTCACTTGAACTATTAGCACAGCTTCTTGTCATTCCTTTTGCAAAAATATTCGTAGGATATGACAAGGAACTGCTTGCAATGACAGTACATGGGTTCAGGATTTACTGCATTGCATATCTGATCGACGGATATAACATATTTGGATCATCATTTTTTACAGCACTCAATAATGGTATAATATCCGCAGTTATATCATTTATGAGAACACTTGTATTCCAGGTAGGTGCGATAATGCTTTTGCCTATAGCGATTGGAATAGATGGAATATGGTGTGCGATCATTGTTGCGGAGATACTAACACTTTGCATTACGGTATTTTTCCTTGTGCGTCAGCGCAAGCGTTATAATTACATATAAAGTTCGTAACTGTTCAGTACCTTCACAGTTGCGAGCCGCAAGCGCATTAGAATCAGCTTCGCTGATGGGCGCTTGCTCCTACATAATATACTTTTTCTTACGAAATATGCGGTACCGCATATTTCTGTACTGAATAGTTACTAAAGTTCTTAAATTTTCCATAGATGGCTTCAGTCAATATCTGATTAGTGTGTAATAAAAGGCGGCTTTTTGTGTTTGTCCTCATAGAGCAGGTCATCAGCCTGCTCAAGCAGGCTTTTTAAGGAAAGACCGGATCTGGACTTAAATTCAAAAATACCAACTGACACAGTCAATTCATAAGGTTTGCCGGAAATATGATTGACTTTGCACATATTGACTTTGATGCGTGAACGAATATCGTCAGGACTTTCACCGTCAGTCAGCTTGTAAAAAGCCGCAAACTCATCACCACCTATCCTTCCGACAATACCATCTTTGCCAAGCGACTTCTCAAGGACATTTGCACAGCTTGTGATAGCAAAATCACCATCGTCGTGTCCAAAACGGTCATTTATCTGCTTGAGATAATTGAGATCGGCATAGATCAGTACATAGTGGCTGCCATCACAAGTCATTCCAGATAGCTGCTTTTCAGCTGACCGGAAGAAACCGCGTCGGTTGAGAATTCCGGTCAGCTCGTCCTTATTGGAAATATCATCCAAAAGCAGATTTTCGTTTGCAAGTTTCTCGAGGACAAGCTCCTTTTCCTTTATAAGCTCCTCCTGAATTGCAAAGAGCTGCATGATCTTAATTGCTATACTGACCTGATAGCCCATCATTTCCACATAATGGAAATACTCATAAGGTATGTCACACATAAGTATGCCATACTGTGTATCGCCAGAGTAAATATCTATAATAGTAAATGTTTTTCGCTCTTTAGGCATATATTCATTGTCAAAGAGTTGTTTGTCTATAGAAAGCCTTTGGGCAGAACGTGGCAGTTCATGTACCTGTCGGTTGCGGCTGTATGCACGCAGATACAGATGATGCGGAGTAACCCAGTCATCATCAAAATGGTGTACTAGAGGATTGCTATACAACAGCAGATAAGCATTGTTTACTACATCAAGAGCAAAGGCTTCAAGAAAACGTACATAGTTCTGTTCACTGCTGTCTCCAAACATCAGCATATCTCTGTTGGCAATATTCATCAGATGGTTCATATCTATCATCTGGTGAAGTTTCTGGTCAATCTTTGCCTTGTATGCACGTCTGGACAAGGTGTCATATTCATCATCACGGTTGTCGAATATGGCACCGGCTGACTCACGCAGTATAAATGAAGTATCAACGGTAAAAGTGTATTTATCATTGTTCGTCTTATCCGCAGAGGTGCAGTTACTCATTACAAAAAAATCCTGATCTAACAGTTCCTTTAAATGCACTAACGAATCATACCCAAGCTTTGCAGCATCAGCACGGACCGTTGCAAGTGGGGGATCCATAAACTGTGCCTCATATATATCGTCAAAACCGAGAACAAAGAAATCCTTTCCAATTGCAATATTTCTCTCTTTTAATACCTTATATGCGGCCTGTGCCATAGTATCATTACCACAGACAAGTGCATCCATATCAGGATTCTTATCAAGCAATGCATTTACTGCATCAGCACATTTATTGCTTAAATCACCATATCCCACAAGGTTTTCATTGTATTCAATCCCATTCTCGGTAAGAGCATCTTTGTATACCCCAAAGCGTTCAAGTGCATCAGAATTTTCCACGATACCATTTACCATGCCGATATGGGTGCACCCTTTTTTCTTTATCAGGTAATTGATACCATCTGAAAGTCCGGCAGTATTATCAAACTTCGTACATACATAGCCCGGTTCGTCAGAAGCTACCAAAATAAGCGGCATATTTCCAAAATGATCTAAAACCTTCTGACGTCTTGCCTTTGAAGAACGGTAACCTATATTGCTAAGACATAAAAGAACCCCATCAAGAGACTGAGATTTGGCATATGCTAAAAGCAGGTTGTATTGGTATTCGTACCTCTGTTTTGGATCATTGCGATCCTGTATGCTTCTGTCAAGATACTTTGCTGGAAAAATAAAAAGGTTCACATCCAGCTTTTCGGCAGCCTCCATAGCGCCCTTACATATCTGATTAGGAAAAATATCCTCAATATTTCCAACAACAAGACCGATATTGTAACGTTTTTTAGTTTGCATTTATGACATCCCCTTATTTATTATCAGTCAGATAACTTTTGTCATTTTTAATTATTATATCATATGCTTGCGCATATGATAGGCCTACGGCTGATACCCATGCGCATTCGCGCGTGATATAATTCACTTCGTTCATTATATCATTATATCTGGCAAATTTGAACTATATTGTCAGCACACGATGGTATGATAATAGGTATTCTAATTACACTTGTGGTTATCTGTTGAGTTTTTCACAGAGTAAGGAAATCCGGCTACATGCCATACTCTCCTGAACTTTTACGTAGCAGCCTAGATACTGTTGAATTATGTACAACATACAGCAATGCCCCAACAGGACGTTGGGGCAAGGCGTTCCGCGCCACGGATGGCGCGTAAAAGCCGGTTGCGTCATGTATAGAACGCATAGATCATAATTCCTACAGTATCTTAGCTGCGCAGTACTTGTTCAAGAGAGTATGGCATGTAGCCGGATTTCCGAAGATCGAGCCAAAACAGCAAACTAATACACCCTCTATAGTGCATAATGCCAAAAACATGCGCCTAAAATTGTAAGGAAACACAATAAAACATCTTTATAAAATAAATGTGTTGTGAAATGTTGTGAAAAAGATGGAAAATATTTTAGTTTGTTTTATAAATTTTTAACATATTACAACAAAAAATAAAAAAACTATAAACAGCTAAAAAACGCAATGTCAAAATTGTACAAAATTGAAAACAAAAATTATCAACAATGTATAAAAAGCTAACTAAAAAATGCAAAAAATTGATTGTCAAAAATACTAAAAGCGAAACATTGACATTATTTTTCAATGTGACTACAATCAACCTCGACGATAGTTGTTTCTTATTTATATATTTATGGAAACAATTTACGTGCCAAATTTCATAAAGCAAAAAAGAAAGGAGGTAACGCAGATGGATGCTCTGGTAGACGGACTGTTAGAGGAACTGAATTGTAATGTGGTATTTACAATCCCCATATTCGGTGGAATACCAATTTACGAATCGGTAGTGGTCACATGGATTATCATGGCAGCAGTATTTATACTGTGCTTTTTCCTGGGCAGGAATCTTTCAGTGGAAAATCCCGGACGCAGACAGGTAGCCGTTGAGGCTGGTGTGAAATTCTTAGACAATTTCTTTGGTGAGACACTCGGAGAAAACGCAAAAGAGTACACCCCTTATCTGGCAACAGTAATTATTTATATTGGAATAGCAAACCTAATAGGCTTACTTGGGTTCAAACCACCGACCAAAGATATGAATGTCACGGTAGCACTTGCTGTCATGAGTATAGTTCTTATCGAGGTATCGGGCATAAGAGCCAAAGGAACAAAGAAGTGGCTTAAGAGCTTTGCTGAGCCAATGCCGGTAATACTACCTATCAATATCCTCGAGATCTTTATTAAACCATTATCGCTCTGCATGCGATTATTTGGAAACGTCCTTGGTTCATTCGTAATCATGGAGCTTTTAAAGATGGTCGTCCCGGCGATTGTGCCGGCCGTATTCAGTTGCTATTTTGACATCTTTGACGGACTGATTCAGGCGTATGTATTTGTATTCCTGACAGGACTGTTCATAAAGGAGGCAACCGAATAAAAACAAAATATGATGCCAAAAATAAATAGTGGCAATTACAAAACAAAAAAATTAGCATAAAAAGACAAAAAAGGAGAAATCACTATGTCATCAACATTATTAGTAGCAATCGGAGCAGGAATCGCAGTTTTAACAGGAATCGGAGCCGGACTTGGAATCGGTAAAGCAACAAGCAGTGCAGTAGATGCAATCGCAAGACAGCCAGAGGCAGAGAGCAAGATCTCTAAATCACTTCTTTTAGGATGTGCCCTTGCAGAGGCAACAGCTATTTACGGTTTCGTTATCGCATTACTTATCATCCTCTTCCTTAAATAATCATTTAGATCCAAAATAAACGGAAAGGAAGGTAGAGCAATGTTAAAAATTGATCCATGGAATATATTATGGACAGTAGTCAACCTGCTTTTCCTGTACTGGGTTTTCAAGAAATTCCTCTTTGACCGTGTTATGGGCGTGATCAATCAGAGAGAAGAGATGATACAGCAGCAGTTTTCAGAGGCAAAGAAGAGTCAGGAAGATGCCGAAGGCTTAAAGAATGACTACCAGAAGAAACTGGAAAGTGCAAAGACAGAAGCTGATCAGATCATCTTAAGTGCCAGAGAAAGAGCTGAAGCAGAGCAGGAAAAGACACTTGAGAGAACAAGACAGGAAGCAGATCACATGCTTGAAAAAGCAAAAGCGGACATTGCAAGTGAGCAGGAGAAAGCGACAAAGGCTGCTCAGGCAGAAATCGCACAGCTTGCTCTTATAGCAGCAAGAAAGATTGTAAAGACAGGTGAAGCTAATGACACAGGCAGCAGTAAATAGTGCAATAGTTTTGTATCGGCTGTCTGTAGAGCGTCAGGATGTGGAAAAAGCCCAGGAGCTTTTCTTCAAAACACCGCAGTTTGCAAAAACACTTGAAAATCCGACAATACCTCTGGCTCAAAAGTATGACATCATAGAAAAGGTATTCGGCCTCGAGAATACACCGAAGCTTATAACGGATTTCATGAAAGAGATGTGCAAGCTTGGAAACTGCGGATATATGCAGGATATATTTGAAGCATATTACCGTTACTGGGACGCAGAGAATCATATCGTCAGGGCTGAGCTTATCAGTGCAAGCCCGGCATCTGCCGAAGAAGTAAGTGACGCGCAGGAGCTGCTGCAAAGCAAATATCCGAACGACAAGATATCCATGACTCAGAGAGTAGACGAATCTCTTTTAGGTGGATATGTAATAAAAACTCTAAATAAAGAGTATGACAGAAGCTACGAAGGTAGACTTCGCCAGCTTGAAAGAAAATTAACCAGGAGGTGACCCCTGTGGGCGCAATCAGTGCAACAGACATAATCTCCATTATCCAGAGTGAGATAGAAAATATCGACTTCGATACAGAAAGCCGCGAGACCGGAAAAGTTATCTGGGTCGGTGACGGAATCGCCACAGTATACGGCATCGATCATGCCATGTATGGTGAGATCGTGGTATTCGATAATGGAGTAAAAGGAATGGTTCAGGATATCCGTCAGAATGAGATCGGTGTTATCCTTTTCGGAAGAGACCACGGAATCCATGAAGGAACCAAAGTAGTAAGAACAAAGAAAAAAGCCGGAATTCCGGTAGGCAATGGCTTTATCGGAAGGATCATCAATGCTCTCGGTGAGCCTATTGATGGAAAAGGTGATATCAAAGAGGACGATTACAGACCTATAGAGGAAGAGGCTCCGGGAATCGTAGACAGAAAATCAGTTGACACACCACTTGAGACCGGAATACTCTCAATCGATTCAATGTTCCCTATCGGACGTGGACAGCGAGAACTTATCATCGGTGACCGTCAGACAGGAAAGACATCTATAGCAACAGATACTATCATCAACCAGAAGGGAAAAGGTGTTATCTGTATCTATGTAGCAATTGGACAGAAAGCATCAACAGTTGCGAAAATCGTGTCAACTCTGACAAAACATGATGCAATGGATTATTCAATAGTTCTTTCATCAACAGCCAGCGATCCTGCATCACTGCAGTATATCGCACCATATGCAGGAACAGCTATGGCAGAGCATTTCATGCATCAGGGCAAGGATGTACTTATCGTATATGATGATCTTTCAAAGCATGCGGTAGCATACAGAGCACTTTCATTATTGCTCGAAAGATCACCGGGACGTGAGGCTTATCCTGGAGATGTATTCTATCTCCACTCAAGACTGCTCGAGAGATCAAGCCGTCTTAGCGATGAGTTAGGTGGAGGCTCTATCACAGCCCTTCCTATCATCGAGACACAGGCAGGAGATGTATCAGCATACATTCCTACCAACGTAATATCTATCACAGACGGACAGATATTCTTAGAGAGCAACCTCTTTAACTCAGGAATGAGACCAGCTGTAAACGTAGGTCTTTCAGTATCCCGAGTTGGTGGAGCCGCTCAGACAAAAGCTATGAAAAAGGCATCAGGAAGTATCCGTATCGATCTGGCACAGTACAGAGAGATGGAAGTCTTTACACAGTTTGCATCAGATCTCGACGACGCTACAAAATCACAGCTTGCACACGGAAAAGCTCTTATGGAGCTGCTTAAACAGCCACTCTGCCATCCATTATCACTGCATGAGCAGGTAATGACACTTATTATGGCAAACAACGGTGTGTTTGACTCCATAGAGACAAAAGAAGTAAAGAAATATCAGGGCGAAATCCTTTCATTCATGGATCTGAAACATCCGGAGATCGGAAATCAGATCGAGGAAAAAAAGGCAATCGATGATGACCTTGTAGGAAAGATCATGGACGCAGTAAAAGAATTTGAAGGGTAAGCAGGTAGTATTATGGCAAACACGAAGGAAATACAGGATCGAATAAAAAGTATCAACGATACGCTTAAAATCACAAATGCCATGTATATGATCTCTTCTTCTAAGCTGAAAAAGTCCAAAAAGATGTTGACAGATACAGAGCCGTATTTCTTCACACTGCAGTCAGAGATGAGCCGAATACTGCGTCATCTCCCAGATATGGAGGACATATATTTCAAATCCAACGACGATAAACCAATGGAGGAGAGAAAAGTCGGATATATCGTTATCACGGCAGATAAAGGACTTGCCGGTTCATACAACCACAATGTCCTAAAGATTGCCGAGGAGCATTTAAGAGACCATCCAAACCATTCACTTTTCGTGCTTGGAGAACTTGGACGTCACTACTTTGAACAGCGTGGAATGGAGATTGAAAAACAGTTCCACTATACAGTTCAGAATCCGACATTGAATCGTGCCCGTAATATTGCAGAAGAGATATTGGAACTATATCGAGATGAGAAACTGGACGAAGTTTATATTATCTATACCAGCATGATGAATGCAATCCAGGAAGAAGCACAGATATCACAGCTGCTTCCGTTAAAGAAGACAGACTTTACTGTGAAGCTTCCTATAGACATCCCGAGGGAGGAACTGGCGCTTAAGCCATCGCCTGAGGCGGTTATGGATCGTATAGTACCTAACTATGTTGTTGGATTTGTCTACGGTGCTCTTGTGGAGTCGTTCTCCTGTGAGCAGAATGCCAGAATGATGGCTATGGAGGCGGCATCAAAGAGTGCGCGTGACATGCTCGCAGAGCTGGATATACTTTACAACCGTGCCAGACAGGCAGCGATCACTCAGGAGATTACAGAGGTAATAGCCGGAGCTAAATCGCAGAAGAAAAAGAGAAAGTAGGCTTTTTGATGAAAACAGGAAAAATTATCCAGGTTATGGGTCCTGTTGTCGATGTAGAGTTCGAGGACGAGAACCTGCCGGCAATCAGAGACGCACTAGAAGTTTTAAATGGTGACAAAAAAAGTGTGATGGAAGTCGCACAGCATATTGGAAACAATACAGTACGCTGTATCATGCTTGCATCCAGCGAGGGTCTTCACAGAGACATGGAAGTAACCGCAACAGGCGCAGGCATCAAGACACCGGTCGGAGAACAGACTCTTGGAAGACTGTTCAATGTACTCGGTGAGGCAATTGATGGCGGAGAACAGCCAGATACAGAAGAAAAGTGGGAAATCCACAGAGAACCACCTACATTTGAGGAGCAGAACCCTGCTGAGGAGATCCTCGAGACAGGTATCAAGGTAATCGACCTTCTTGCTCCATATGCAAAGGGTGGAAAGATCGGACTCTTCGGAGGAGCCGGAGTAGGAAAAACCGTACTTATTCAGGAGCTTATCAGCAATATCGCTACAGAGCACGGTGGATACTCTATCTTCACAGGAGTCGGAGAGCGTTCAAGAGAGGGAAATGACCTCTGGACAGAAATGAAAGAATCAGGAGTTCTGGAAAAAACAGCCTTAGTGTTCGGACAGATGAACGAGCCACCAGGAGCACGTATGCGTGTTGCTGAGACAGGACTTACAATGGCTGAGTATTTCAGGGATGAGAAGCATCAGAACGTGCTGCTTTTCATCGATAACATATTCCGTTTCACACAGGCAGGATCTGAGGTTTCAGCACTTCTCGGACGTATGCCGTCAGCCGTAGGTTACCAGCCTACACTGGCTACTGAGATGGGTGAACTTCAGGAGAGAATCGCATCTACGAAGAATGGATCAGTAACATCAGTACAGGCCGTATACGTACCTGCCGATGACCTTACAGATCCGGCTCCTGCTACAACATTCGCACATCTGGATGCTACAACAGTACTTTCAAGAAAGATCGTAGAACAGGGTATTTATCCAGCTGTAGATCCTCTTGAGTCTACATCACGTATCCTCGAGCCTGATATAGTAGGCGAGGAGCACTATCAGGTGGCACGAAAGGTACAGGAGATACTCCAGAAGTACAAAGAGTTACAGGATATCATCGCAATCCTCGGTATGGAAGAACTTGCGGATGATGATAAACTGCTCGTTTACAGAGCCAGAAAAATCCAGAAATTCCTGTCACAGCCATTCCACGTAGCAGAGAACTTTACCGGAATAAAAGGTGTATATGTCCCTGTAGAGGAGACAATAAAAGGCTTCAAGGCTATCATCGATGGCGAGATGGATGAATATCCTGAGAATGCGTTCTTCAACGTTGGAACTATCGAGGACGTAAAAGAGAAAGCTAAGACAATGCAGTAGAAAGGCAAAAGCGTATGGCTACAAATACATTTTATTTAAAAGTAATAGCTGCTAACAGAGTATTCTACTCAGGCAGATGCCGATCAATCATTGTGCCGGAGTTCGACGGACAAAAAGAGATACTGGCCCACCACGAGGATATGGTCATTGCCATAGACGAGGGGCAGATGAGATTTCAGCCGGACGGCAGCGACAACTGGGAGTATGCGGTAGTTGGAATGGGATTTGTAGAGATCGTCAACAACCGTGTTACACTGCTGGTCGAGACGGCAGAGCGTCCTGAGGAGATCGATGTGGCAAGAGCGAAAGAAGCAAAGGAGAGAGCCGAAGAACAGCTTCGTCAGAAGCAGAGTATTCAGGAATACTATCACTCAAGAGCTTCACTTGCAAGAGCTATGACACGACTCAAAGCAACTTCAGGAAAATAATAAAATCAAAAAACTCTTGTCTATATAAAGACAGGAGTTTTTTAGCATATATTGTTTGAACTTGACAGTTTACATGCAGCAATGTAAAGTTTATCTGTTACTTCATAAATATAGGATAATGAGGTTTAAAATGATAAAAGGCGATAAAATAAAAATACAGACATCCGAGACATTCATGCTCAGTGCGATTTTAGCCCTGTCGGGTGGATTTCAGGATGCATACACCTACAATGTGCGCAATGAGGTATTCTCAAATGCACAGACCGGAAACATCGTGCTCATGAGCCAGCATCTTATGATGGGAGACTGGATAAAAGGTCTGTCATATCTGTTTCCTGTTTTAGCGTTCGCACTCGGAGTACTCGTGGCAGAACGGATCGGACACAGATACAAGGGGGCAAGGCGTATACACTGGCGTCAGATTGTTGTTGCGATTGAGATAGCAATACTTTTTATAGTGGGATTTATCCCTGAAAAATACAATATGATAGCTACAATGCTAGTTTCATTTGCATGCTCCATGCAGGTGCAGTCGTTTAGAAAGGTAAATGGATACGGCTATGCAAGCACTATGTGTATTGGAAATCTTCGAAGTGGCACAGAAAGCCTTTCTGTATACTTAAGAGATAAAAATATAGGTGCATTAAAGAAAACAGCTCACTACTACGGCATTATCCTAATATTTGCAGTAGGAGCCGGACTTGGTGGAATATGCTCAATCCATGTAGGGCTCCGTGCCATCTGGATATCAAGTATATTGCTGGCGATTGTGTGCATGTTAATGGTAAAGGAGCGCAGATAAAAGATGAAATTACTTAAACAATTTTTGATAATACTTGCAATATCATTTGTGGGAGAACTGCTTAAATTCTTTCTCCCACTTCCTGTGCCGGCAAGCATATACGGCATGGTGATACTTTTCATAGGACTTCTTACAGGTCTCATACCGATCGAGTCAGTAAGAGATGCAGGCAAATTTCTGATAGAGATCATGCCTGTTATGTTTATCCCGGCAGGCGTAGGTCTCATGTCATCCTGGGGCACATTAAAGCCGGTACTGCTTCCAGTAAGCATCATAACAGTAGTGGCACTCATCACGGTAATGGGAGCTACAGGACGCGTATCACAGTTTGTAATCCGCATGCAGAAGCGAAAAGAAGCTGCTAGTGCCACTCAGGGCAAGTAGAGTATTATAGTATAAAAATAAAAGGACATAAATTTATGGATAAACTATTTCAAACGTCGCTCTTCGCAGGCGTTACGATAAGTCTGGTGGCATATCTTATAGGTATGGCACTCAAGAAAAAATTTAAACTTGCAATATTAAATCCACTTCTCATATCGATAATCCTTACTATTATCGTACTCGTAGTGGCAGGAGTGGATTATGACACATACAATGCAGGTGCATCATATCTTAGCTGGTTTTTAACTCCGGCAACGGTGTGCCTTGCGATACCGCTCTATGAGCAGTGGAATCTGCTAAAGAAAAACGTAAAAGCAGTTGCACTCGGCATCACAGCCGGTGTACTTACAAGTCTCGTGACAGTGCTTGTTCTTTCTATGATAATGGGACTTTCACATGAGGATTACGTCACACTGCTTCCTAAATCCATCACAACAGCTATCGGAATGGGTGTATCTGAGGAATTGGGCGGATATGTGACCATCACCGTCGCAGTTATCGTGGTGACAGGTGTACTTGGAAATATCCTTGGAGAGTTTATCTGCAAGATATTCAGGATCACAGAGCCTATATCAAAAGGACTTGCGCTCGGTTCATCAGCCCATGCCATCGGAACAGCAAAGGCCATCGAGATGGGCGAGATAGAGGGTGCCATGAGCAGTCTGGCTATTGCGGTGGCTGGAATACTTACGGTGGTTCTGGCATCGGTGTTTGCGAATTTCTATTGATGGTTGACTCAAACGGACGGAAGTTGCAGGCTGTGTATCCATGAGTGCGCTTAGGACTACGCAGCTAAGTGGCTGTAGGAATTGTGAGGAAGTGTATGGCTGATGACGCAGCCGACTTTACGCGCCATCCGTGGCGCGGTATCGTCTCGTCCGTGCATCCATGCACGAACGCTGCTGTGTATTGACACAATTCTGACAGCCTCTAAGCTGCTCCGTATAAGCTTACTCATGGATACACAGCCAGCAGCTTCCTGCGTGTGGGGAGAATTAAGTATAAGTGGACAATATGAATTGACCATGTTATGAATAATTATAGTGATTGTATATGTAATTCACAGAAAGGATACGTATGATTATAACGATTGCAAGAAAATGTGGTTGCGATGGCGATATAATAGGAAAAGCTATCGCAGATAAATATAATATGACATTTATGAATAAAGAAGTTATAGCTGCGAAGGCAAAAGAATGTGGCTGTTACAATGAGTATGAGGAATTTTACGGTGAGACACCTGTTAATTCTTTACTATATTCAATAGTGATGGAGACTGAGGAAAATAATGTGCTCTATGATACTCCTGCCAGAGCTTTGGCATTCATAGACAAAGCGGACCGGGAAGGAAATGGGGCTGGATATGTCATTCAGGGACGCTGCGGCAATTATGCTTTTAAGGGCAGAGATGATGTGGTTTCTGTTTTCCTGACGGCTGATGAGTCGGACTGCATCGATACTATTGCAAAAAAGCACGGAGTATCAGCCAGAAGAGCAAAGGCGATTGTCCATGAGACAAATGACCGCAGAAAGACATATCACAAGTATTACACTGGACAGGAGTGGGGACAGGCAGATAATTATGATCTGTGTCTGAATGTTTCACGACTCGGTGTGGATGGAGTGCTTGAGATGATCGAGAGCTTCATACAGAATAGAAGATAAAGTATATATATACAAAAGCCGAATCCATGTGTGTGGATTCGGCTTTTTTGGAATAATGTTACAAACAAGGCGAAAAAGATCAAGAATTATGTTAAAGGGGATATATATCTACATTAACGTCGGATTCATCATAGGTACAAATTCATATGCCGAATTGACTACAACAACTGTATATACAGGGAAAATGAATGCTCTCGTATATGAAGCCAGCTAAGCATAGAAGATTTAAAAGACCAGCCACTAATTACCTTGAATAATAAATATTCCTCCTTTCACTCACTGATTCAGCGTTGCGGAGATTTTGGATTTTCTCCTGATATTGGGATTCTAACGATGTCAGTAAAATTATATGTTTAGGCAGAATTCTTCATGTTCCGGGCAGACATGCAGGATCGTATCTTTCTTAATTGAATCTATGTCAATATTGAAATAAGCAGATAATTCATTTATTTCTTTCAAGTTAATCTGATGTGGCATATATAGATAACCTCCTGATAAAGGAAAGAGATCTTGCAAAGACAAGGAAAAAAGACGGTATTGTTCTTTATGAAAGCGAGTATGATGATATTAGATTCTAGTAATTTCCATAGGTGGACAAGCAAGCCAACGGATTTTTGTCACAAAAGGTCAAATATACTCATTTGTTGATTGTCATTATCTGCTGTTTGCTTAAAAGTAGGATAGACTATTTCTAGAAATTCGTCCTTTCCTTTTAATGCTTCATGCAATAATCCCTGTCTATGTAGCGAAACGTAAATTGCTACAGCTTCAGCTTGGCAATTTATTGATTTCTGTGGATTGAATTCTATATCAGTAAAGGCGTCATAGCATAGTACATTTTCCGATAAGTCATTATGTAGATGCAATGTGTTTATATAAAGCCAATTGTAAAAATAGGTTTTGGGTTCAATACTAAAAGTTTTTTCATCTATTTGAAAAGCAATCAATTTACCACTATTTTTTAGCCTATCATCTTTTTTTGCTTGGCGTGATGATACAAGTAAAAGGTCTTTATATGGTCCGCCATGTTCAAAAACTTTGCTTGACTGAAAAGCAGATTCCACAGAATAAGTTTTGTTTGATTTAGTAGTGATCATTAAATTGAATGCACTTAACTTTACACCTAATTCTACTTCTGATTTGCTAGATATTTCAAGTATTTTACGTGTTTCATTATTTTTTAAATATGCTTGATGTAAACTATGTATGCTTCTTTTTTTTTGCTGATCTGAAAAGCCACTGAAAAATTGAAATTCTACATTTTCTTTAATAAAAAGACGTTGATCATCAGATACAACAAATACAGGTCTTATAGCCATAAATTTCTCCTTCTACCAAAAATTCCAATCAGAACGATAACTGAATATCAGTCTATCAACTTTTGTGGTTATATTTTTAGGAACTATATCTTTAAAGGCAGATAAAGTTTCATAATCTTGAAAATAAATGCAATCAATATATTTGATTGGGATAGTGCCAAAAGCAAGTATTTCAGCTTGAGGATTAGTTGGATACCAGTCCTTTATTTGGGTGTCTTCCCTTTTGGGATATCCGGGATGATTATTATATAAGTCAATAAAAGCAGCCGCTCCCATGCGAGATTGCAGAGATCTTGTATACATACTTGAATCACCTGCGTTAGTCCAACAGTATGCACATTTAAAATCGAATAGAACCTGTATTTCTAATTTAATAACCACCCATTTTGTATTTGGTTCAGACGTTCTTAAGCTATAAAACATTTTATAATTAGGGAATTCAATAGATAAGCAGTTTGCGTCTGTGCAATTATCGTAGCGCCATTCATCATTGAAATGGCTATCTATATTATTTCTTTCAATGATGTTACGGGGGACAAGACCATAATTAATGATGTTTGTAAGATTTTCAACTCTTGTAAAATGGTAAAGGGTATCAATTTGATTTTCATATAAAAAATCGTTTAGAGTGTTATATTCATCTTGAACATTGTATATGAATGTATCAGATAATTCCATCATAAATCTTTTTACTCCTTTCGTAGTTAATTGCGCCTTATTGCATCTGTAAAGGCAGTATAATCCTTTATGAAAGCGGGAAAGATAACACGCTGGTAAGTATTATATTCCATACAGGTATAGTCACCATGGAAAGTATAGTTGATGCAACGACCAGTTTTGTGGCAAATATCTCATCGCAGCCGTATTTTGATGCGAGGATACTTGTTGTAGCACCGGCAGGCATTGCGGTAAGTATTACTACAACTCCTGTGACAAGAGATGGAATGCCGAGTAGTGTGCATATACCAAACAGGGCGGCAGGCATTATGATAAGACGCAGAAAGCTGTATCTTAGTACTTCAAAATTAAACAATGACATGATATCGGCATCAGTCAGTATCATACCGATTACCATCATGGAGAAGGCTGTATTGCAATTTCCTATGGTGGTAATTGTTTTTGTGATGACTTCTGGTGGGGTCCACTGTGATATCATCAGTGCTAACCCAACAAAACAGGCTATGATGCACGGATGAGTGACTACTTTTTTGAGGGTGGCTTTTACGTCAGTGCTCTGTGTGAAAATGGCGATACCTGAAGACCACATCATAATACGTTGTGGAATAAGGAAAATGGATGCCATTGCAAGACCGATCGCCCCGAAAACACCCTCTGCCACAGGATTGCCTAGAAAACCAGCATTCGAGCAGATGAGACCATATTGCAGGCTCATGCGGTGCCCAAGCTCGCGTTTTCTGTAAAGAATTTTTCCGAGGATAACACTGACAATCTGTATGCCGACCGATATGATAAAGACAAGTGCAAATTGTCTGAAAGTATCATGATTGCAGTCGATCATAAAGGATTTTACAATATTGCATGGCAGAATAAGGTAAATGACAAGATCATTTATATTTTTCTGACCGATGGGGCTTACGATTTTGAGTTTCTTGACTATCGCTCCAATAATTATAAGAAACAACATGGTAAACTGTAGAATTAGTACATTTGACATGATTTCCTCCAAAATGTGTGGGAAGTTTAATTAATCATATAATAGCAGTGTTACTTCACAAAGTAAAACAAAAAAATAAAAATAGTCTACAAAATTATAAAAACCTCTTGAAATATATGCAATTACATGTTATCATCTAATCTCGTGATATAAAAATTCCTTGCTCATTGTCAGTTCAGTGAGCCAGAGACCAAAAGGAGGTAAAATTCGCATGAACAAATATGAATTAGCACTCGTTGTTAGTGCAAAGATCGAAGATGATGCGAGAGCAGCAGTAGTTGAGAAGGCAAAAGAGTACATCGTACGTGCCGGCGGTACTGTCACAGAAGTTGAGGAGGCTGGTAAGAAAAAATTAGCTTACGAGATTCAGCACATGTCTGAGGGCTTCTATTACTTCATCCAGTTCGATGCTGAGGGAACAGTTCCAGCAGAGATCGAGCAGGACGTTCGTATTATGGATAATGTTCTTCGTTTCTTATGCGTTAGAAAAGACGAGGCATAGTATAAGAAAATAGGAGATCGTATTATGAATAAAGTAATACTTATGGGTAGATTAACAAGAGACGCAGAAATCCGTTATTCCCAGGGGGAGACATCAACAGCATTGGCTAGATTTACACTTGCAGTTGACAGACGCTATAGCAAAAATGCTGAAGAGCAGGCAGCGGATTTTATAAGTTGCGTATCTTTCGGTAGAACAGCAGAATTTATGGAGAGATTCGGACGCAAAGGAACAAAGTTTATTGCAGAAGGTCGTATCCAGACAGGAAGCTATACAAATAAAGACGGACAGCGTGTATACACTACTGACGTCGTTGTAGAGTCGGTTGAGTTTGCAGAGAGTAAATCGGCAGCGTCAGGTAATGATGGCGGATTTACACCGGCAGACAGACCATCACCTAGTCAGGCTGCTGGAGATGGCTTCATGAATATTCCTGATGGAATTGATGAAGAACTCCCATTCAACTAATCGTGTCCGCATGGACAAATATTCAAGGAGGTAACTAAAATGGCTTACAATAAATCAGCTGATGGTTCATCTATGAAGAGAAGACCAATGCGCAGAAGAAAAAAAGTTTGTGTATTCTGTGGAAAAGACAATGTCATTGATTACAAAGATACAAATAAATTAAAGAGATATATCTCTGAGAGAGGAAAAATCCTTCCACGCCGTATCACAGGAAACTGTGCAAAGCATCAGAGAGCTCTTACAGTAGCTATCAAGAGAGCACGTCACTTAGCTCTTATGCCATACGTTTGCGAATAAAATGTATGATAAGGCCCAACTACCGCATGGTGGTTGGGCTTTTTTACATAAAACTACAGGAGGATACAGATATGTTAATGAAACCGGCAGGAAAGGAAGATTTTGATCACGCATTTTATTTTATCGAGAAATTATGGGATTACAACACCTACGGCAAGGATAAAACTAAGAAAGTGTATGATGAAATCCTGAGCGATAGCAATAGCTTTGCATTTTTTATCTTAAATGATGAGGGCGATTATTGTGGATTTTGTCACGGGAGCTTTTTTAATACATTCTGGATGGAGGGAAAGACATGCTATCTGGCGAGCATTATTACGGATGAGAAATATCGCGGAAAAGGGTATGGCAAGGCAATGATAGACCAGGTGAAGGAGATTGCGCGTAGGCAGGGGTGCAAGGCGATAATACTTGACTCGGGACTCCCAAGGAAAGAGGCACATTCTTTTTATGAGAAGTATGGTTTTGAGAAGAGTTGCTATGGCTTCGAGTTGTTTTTAACTTATAACTTATAGAAATAATAACAGAAAGGCAGAATGGTAAGACTATGAGAAGATCAAAGAAACCACCACTATACAAAAGCTTCGGCTATGCATTTGAGGGAATTTTTACCTGTATCAGAAATGAGAGAAATATAAAAATACACTGTGTGGCAGCGATAGCAGTTGTGATCGCAGGAATTGTGTTTAGACTGTCTGCGACAGAATGGTGTATCTGTCTTACGTTGTTTGGACTTGTGATATCGCTTGAGCTTGTAAACACGGCTGTCGAATCCGTTGTCGATCTGGTGACAGAGGAGAGAAAGCCTCTTGCGAAGATCGCAAAGGATACGGCAGCCGGGGCTGTGCTTGTAGCAGCGATTATGTCAGCTATTGTAGGTCTTATTCTTTTTGTTCCGAAACTCTTTGGATAGAAGAATATAGGAAATTATAATTCGTAACTGTTCAGTACCTTCACAGTTGCGAGCCGCAAGCGCATTAGAATCAGCTTCGCTGATGGGCGCTTGCTCCTACATAATATACTTTTTCTTACGAAATATGCGGTACCGCATATTTCTGTACTGAATAGTTACTATAATTCTACATATTCCAGCATGAGTGCCAGCGCTATCTTTAATCCATCAGGCAGGCTGGCCAGTTCAATCCACTCTTCACGGGTATGCGCCAGTGCACCGCGGACTGTACCGACAGTGTTTGCCTTAATTCCAAGCGACAATGGGACATTACTGTCGGTAGAATATGCATCAAAGTCGATCTCATCATGATACCAGGTACTGATGACATCTGCGGTATGTGCGGTAAATTTCCGAAGGGCTTCAGCATTTACAGGACCATTTCCAGGTCGCACACCTAGAAGTTCGACATTTATCTCTCCGCCTCGTCCGCGAACGGAATCAACAGCTGCATTAAACTGCCTTTCCATTTCTTCCAGACAGTTCTGGGATGTAGAACGGAACTCATACAACATAGACGCTTCCTGAGCTATGGAGTTGACAGTTGTACCTCCCTCCATGCGTCCTATGTTGTAGGTTGTATAGTCTTCTTTCGGGGGGGCGATCTTGTAGAGCCGCTCAGTAAGGTCACAGAGTATTTCCAGTGCATTTGGATCGCCAAAGTTGATGTAGGAGTGACCGCCTTTTGTTTTGCAGCTGATGCGGTAACGGTATGAACCAACTGCACTGCTACAGCACTGTGGCATATAACCATCAAATGAATAAAATGCTTTGATTTTAGAGCCATAGGCGGCAAAAAGAGCTTTTGTTCCATCGAGATTTCCAAGTCCTTCCTCGCAGGAATTTGCCACGAAAAGAATCGCATATCCGGGTTTTAGTTTCTGTGTCATTATATATCTGGCAGCCAGCATCATATTGACCAGATTGCTTGTATCATCGCCAATCCCAGGTGCATAGAGATGTCCGTTTTCCTCTCTTAGAGGAAGCTCAGTGGTGTCAGGAAATACGATGTCGGTGTGAGCTGCGAAAACTATGAGTTTCTCGGCATCTGACTCACCAAATCTGCATATGACATTTTTGGCGTCGTCAATCCATACATGTTTAGCTCCATGTTTTAAAAACCAGTCACGGCAGAATACAGCGCGCATATCCTCCTGGTGTGATGGAGCAGGAATGACACCGAGTGTTTTTAGGAGGATTTTTTGCTCTTTTGCCATTTCAGTTGCATACTGTTCTGCAATTTCTTTGATTTTTTCTTTCATTTTAGATGGTCTCCCTTCATTTTAGAAAATTGGATAAATCGTCATAATCCAGAATACTATAATGAACCCATAAATTAAGACAGAAAAATCGTTGTTTCTAAGTTGGATTCCA